>JADZFY010000339.1 GCA_020854215.1 Chitinophagaceae bacterium
TGAGTGAAATATGGCCGCAAAAATCGAAGCCGGTTTTCATGGGAATTCTGTCCATCGCTTTTCCGGTGGGTATCTTTTCTGCGGGGCTGATTAACTACCTGGTATCCTCCTGGCAACAGGCATTTCTATCGGGAACCATTCCGGTTGCTGTTGCTGTTGCGGGCTGGTGGATGATAAAAGAATCACCCGAATGGGTAGAAAATAAACAACGTGCATTTCAATCCGGTGGCAGGGCAGAAAGCTTGTTCTCCCTAAGATTCCGGAAGAATATGTGGGTGGGGTCCATTACTTTTGGCTCGATGTTAATTGGCTTATGGGCAATATTTTCATGGCTTCCCACCTGGGTACAGAGTTTAATATCCGACACCGATGGGCAGAAAGAAAGAGGGATTATTATGATGTTGCTGGGAATGGGCGGCTTAACAGGCGGATTCCTTTCCGGATGGGTACTTAATGTGATGGGTACACGAAAAGCATTGGTGCTTTGTTTTACCGTTTGTTCCGTCTTGTCCTTCCTTTTATTCAAAACCAACAACAGTTTCACGCCCATCATATACGCTGAAACTGCAGTGCTGGCATTTTTCTTTGGTGTGAGCCAGGGGGTACTGTCCTATTACATACCCGAGCTTTTTCCCACGGCTTTCAGAGCTTCGGCTACCGGTTTTTGTTTTAATATTGGACGTTTATTTACCGGTACTGCGGTGATGTTTGTGGGGATACTGGTAACGGTTTTGGGTGGCTACGGCAATGCTATCTATCTTTTTTCACTGGTATTTGTAATTGGGCTTTTGGTAGTGCTGTTTTTAAAAAAGAAGGATTATCAGCTTGTTAAGGAAAACATTAATACATAGTTTATGGCGCATATTAAAGTTCCGGAAAATGTACCAGGCATCAGAAGTCTGGTGATGTTTCGCCCCGAAACAGGAAAATACCTGTATTCCCTTGCACAAACTTTATTGCGGGATGATTCACCTTTGTCCCCCGCAGAAAGAGAATTGATTGCCGCTTACGTGTCGCATCGAAATAATTGCATGTTCTGCAGAAATAGTCATGCGGCTGCGGCAAGACATCTGTATGATGAAAAGGCAACGATAGTTGATGATGTTTTTTTGGATATGCAGGAGGCTCCGGTCAGCGACAAATTAAAAGCATTACTGCATATTGCGGGAAAAGTACAGATTAACGGCAAAGCCGTTACCCCCGAAGATATTGAAGCAGCAAGACTGTTGGGTGCCGACGACAGGTCCATTCACGACACGGTGTTGATTGCAGCCGCATTTTGCATGTTCAACCGGTATGTGGATGGATTGGCGAGTTTCACGCCCACTAACGCAGATGAGTATGTGGAAATGGGCAGGCGAATGGCAGAAAAAGGATATGTACTTCCTGGGGAGCAGGAAAGGAGTAAGAGATGAGCGGCAGGTTACTTAAAATTGATTTCAAAATTTACATTTCGTGTTATGGCACATATCAGCTTAAACAATGATTTACCCGGAATAAGAGGTTTGATGGCCTACCGGCCGGAAACTGCAAAACCACTAAATGAATTGGCGGAGGCGCTGCTTAGAAATGATGACAATACGCTGAGTCGGGGCGATCGCGAGCTGATAGGAGCTTATGTTTCTTGCCTGAATGATTGCTTTTTTTGCCAGAATGTACATGGCGCTATGGCACAGCATTACATGCAGTGTGATATGAGCTTTATTGACAGCATCAGGCAGGATTTCACCAATGCCGCTATCTCCGATAAGTTGAAAGCCCTGTTAGCCATTGCCGGCGCTGTGCAAAAAGGCGGAAAACTGGTTACGCAGGAATTGGTTGAGCGTGCCAGGGAGTTTCAGGCCACCGATCGCGAAATACATGATACGGTATTGATTGCTGCCGCATTTTGTATGTTTAACCGATATGTAGATGGATTGGGTACTGCAGCTCCGCAGGACCGGCAGCTATATATTGACCGTGCTCCACAACGTGCAGCAGAAGGATATGCCAATCTTGACTTATATAAGTAACATTTGGTTTTGTAAATGATTTTCCATTTGGGGACGGCAGAAGGTTCGGGCTTTAAAATCCAATTGGACGATGTTTCTTCGGCAATGAAGTACGTGGCTGCACCCATCAATGTACCCGGAGTTTTTCGGAATTTATTTCATTGCCTGCTTTTGTTTAATTTTACGTTATGACCATTTTTTCAAAAATCATAGCAGGAGAAATTCCTTCGTACAAGATTGCGGAAAATGAAAAATGTTTTGCCTTCCTGGATATTTTCCCGTTAGTGAAAGGGCATACACTAGTGATACCCAAAATAGAAATTGATAATCTTTTTGATTTACCAAAGGACTATTTGCAGGAAATGCTGGTATTTGCACAACCCATCGCTAAAGCCATTGAACGTTCCTTTCGATGCAATCGCTGCGGCATTAGTGTGGTAGGATTGGAAGTGCCACATGCTCACGTCCACCTTGTACCCATCAACAGCATGGATGACCTGAATTTTACAAGGGGCAAATTAACACTGTCGCAGGAAGAGTTACGGCAAACGCAACAAAAAATATTGGACAATCTCAACAGATAGCTTGACAATGCTACACTATTTGGGGAAGATGAAATTATTTATTGTTCCCATTTCAATTTTTATGTCCTTATATTTCACCTTATGTGCTAACAAGGCAAATACCAATATGAATCAGGATCAGCAAATTACCGAAGAGCTTAGGCAAATTACACGGTTGCTGCGCGATAGCAGTTATGCGCTGGATTTTGCTAAAAGCCAGGATGCCGCA
>JADZFY010000340.1 GCA_020854215.1 Chitinophagaceae bacterium
GTTTAACCCGGAGATCACCCTGTAAATAACTCAAAACACTTTCGTTAACATCCGCTTCTGCCCGGGTAGTATAGGGCGACACGGTTTCCACCTCATAACCGCCATATTGAAACTGGTCTGCCGTAGGCAGATAACCTAACCATCCGTTCGTGTAGCCGTAATAGAAAGTATAGGGATAAGGCGATCTGTCGCGAATTTCATTGGATATACTACAGAACAGTTCAACGGGAAGACTCCAAATAGCAATATCCTGGTTGATTTTCAAAAACCCAACCGGTAATCTTACTAAATTTTTGCCGTCTCCGATGTTGCGGGTATAGTTGCCTAAATCTGACGGCCAATCTAATTTATCCTTTCGCGGCGTTTCAACAATGATTTTGCTTGCGAACAATTGCACCTGGTTTGTGGTAGTAGTAATCGTTTTATTTGCCTCCAGAATTTTATCACCCAGCAACACACGAAATTGTGAAAGATGTGCAGATCCCGGGGTTGGATAGGTACTGTAAATGGGTGCAATGTCGCCGGCTGCCCCATTGACAAAAAGCATAGGAGCGCCAATTTTCTCTTCCACGTATTCGGCAACCACACCCGGAACGTCACCACTGATTTTAAGGTTAGGGGAGCCCAATGCGGTACCATGAATGGCATAGTTGGATATTAATGCAAGTGGTGTTCCATCTTCGTTGTCAATGCGAATCAGTCCTATCCTGCGGTCAACAGGTCCGTCGGGATTCATGCCCAGTCCTGCTTTGCCGTTTACATCTATTGCACGGCGGTTGATGTTTGCATTGGAATGTCCCCAGCCCACGCCCAGTCTGGCTTTCACCATCTGCTTTCTGGCCTGCCGGATACCCTCTATAATCTTTTGCTCTACAAAATGGGTATAAGCGGTATCTACAGGATGCTTATAACGGTCACCCATAAACACTTCGGGTAAACCAGGTACACCCACTTCCGGTGCGGAATGGGTATGGGTTAGCGTCCACCAGAAATTTTCCGGAGCAATACCCAATTGCTGATACAACAGGGAGGCAAGATGATCGTACTCCGATGGTGAAATCACGCAGATATCCGAAGATACCAGGCAAAACTCTGTGGTGCCATCGTTCATTACCACAATGCGGTGATAGATGCGATCATGCACGCCGGTAGATTGACGGGCATTATAGCCCAGCAGCATTTTGGGCTCGTTGGGAGTGATATCAATCTTTACTACTGCGGCACGAAAAATGCCGTTATTATTTTGAACAGGCAGGTTGCCAAATGGGTGCGCAAAAGCAGCAGGCATGGCAGCGCAAAATAGAATGGCAAATGCAATCCTATACACAACGGAGATGCGTTTGTATTTGGTTGCTGGTTGATGAACAACGATGTTTTTGGTCAATTTCTTTATTAGGGTTTTCATTATTTGAATTGTATATATGGTGTGAGAATGTTTTATGCTATGGAGAAATGACATTTGCGATTTAATATTTGCCCAACGTACCCATTTTCTCGCAACGAATGCAGAGGAGCGGCGAACACAGCGAAATCCTCTTTGCGATTACCAGTTTGCGCTTAATAGGAAACATTAACTCTTCCGCAAAAATGCGATCAGGTCAGCCATTTGTTCTTTGCTGATATTCTTTTCCAATCCTACTGTCATGGCGGAAACACTCAGCGACTGTAACGATTTTATATCCTGCCTGCTGATTGTTTTTTCAAAGTTGCCAATATTTTTAATAGTGATAGCCGATGATGTTTCCGCTGCGATAATGCCCTGCAAGGTTTCTCCGTTGTTCAGTGTGATTTCCCAGAGGTCGTATCCCGCCATGATGGAAAGATTGGGGTCAAGGATATTAGCCAGAATATCTTCCCGTTTCCAGTTATGGATAGTGCCCAAGTCCGGGCCGAAGGCTATCCCGTTCTGACCTTTGAGCTGATGACAAACAGCACAATTTTGCATATAGATCACTTTTCCTTTTTCAGGGTCTCCCGGTAGTTCAAGTGCTGCCTGGTATTCTTTATTGATTTTTTTTGCTTCCTCTGCATTCTTCGTGAATAAGGTTCTTGCGGTTTCACGCAAACGGCTATCCGGTATCTGCATCAATTGGATGCTGGTAACAAAACTTACACTATTGGTTGAAATTTTACCCTGCTCCATTGCGCCGATCAACACCCGCATTCTGGCGGTATCGCGCATGAATACCCGAATGGCGGCGTCTCGTATTTCTTTAGTAAGTCCGGGCCATAGGTTTACCAACTGTTCACTCACCGAAGCAGAAGGTATCTGATTCAAAACCCGTAATGCAGCCAATTTAACGGCAGGCTGCTCCTGCGGGGTAAGCAAGTCCAGGAGTATAGACTGGTAGTCTGATGGCACTCCGATGTCAAGAAAATCAATCGCGTCTGCTCTTTTTGCATCCGAAAGTGCTGTGTCCTTTGCGATGGTAAGCGCCCGGGTGAGTGCAGCGTTACGTAAATGGGTAGCCGTAATATCGGCAGCTTTGATGAATTGTAAAACCGATTTCCTCCATTCGTCCGATGGGCTGTCGAAGAACCGGCTAAGGAGTAGTTGTTGTTCAGATTCACTAAGGGAGAGGTCGCTTTTGCGGTACCGCAATCCCTGTGCCATTCCTTTTAGTATGGCTACCTGCGATAGCTTTTCTTGCGGGGTTCGTGCACCAAGCGCTTTTTGAATGAGCGCATGAACCGTTGCCTCTTCTGCCGTTGCCGCAATCATGCCTGTAAGCCATTGAACCATGGAGCCATAGGAGGGAATACCTGCCGTGTATTTTGCAAGCATCAGGTTAAGCAACGCATTTGCATTGAGCGAGTCCGCCGACAGGGCTGCGATCTGAAACCACTTGTTTTCCATATCCCGAAACAGCAGTTTATTGCGTACTTCAGCGGCAGGACCCGTGTTTACATACCCCAGCGTGAGCAGCAATTGCAAACGCACTTTTATATCCGGGTCGTTTTGCAGCGATAGCAATGCGGTACCTAATGCAGGGGCATCTTTTAAATGCAGTTCTGCGAGTTTAATGGCGTTCTCTCTTATTCCGGCAACGGTATCTTTTAATGCATTTTTAATAAGATCAGGTTGCAGCGCGTTCATGCCTTGCAAAGTCCAGAGTGCATGCAGCCGGCCCATATCAGATTCGGAGTTTGAAGCCATCTGCACCAATTCGGGCACTGCATTTTGATCTGCTTTGTCAACCAACAGACGTTGTGCGTTGAGCCGCCACCAGTTGTTGGTGTTTGCCAGTTCTTTTACCAATTCATCAACTGGCGCGTTACCGAGTTGCAGCCCTTTCATCCATGCTGCTTTTTTACCGTTAACGGGAGCAATACGATAGATTCTTCCCTTGTCCACACCGTCGTATAAATTACCGGCTGCAATGGCTTCATCGGACATCCATTCCGGTGATTCAATTACCCGTCGGTAATAATCGAGCACATACAAAGCACCATCCGGCCCCACATACATGTTTACCGGGCGCGACCAGGCATCAGTAGAACTGAGAAATTCGCTGTTGGGTAAGATACGGCTGGCGGTATAGCTCACACCGCTGTCGCGCAGTACATCCACATGCAGTAAGTTGCTTACCGGTTCGGCAATGAATGTTGCATTGTGATAGGGTGCGGGGAAGTCCTGTGCGAGGTAAGCAGTGAGTCCGCTTCCGGATGTCATGGTTCCCACATCGGTAAATATTTGCCGGTCGGGATTAATGGTAGTGGGGAAAACTTCCGGTGCATTCAAATGGTCCGACATGGAGAGCAGGGGATCAACGGGAGGAAGTTGCGGATTGCGTTTCAGATAACGTTCAGCAATGATTTCCTGGTAACCCTGGTTAGAGTTGTTACAGCCAAACCAATGTCCCCACTGATCAAAAGTGTGCCCAAACTGACAACGGCTTGCCAGCTCTTCCAGTTGATACTGTTCGGGGCGAAAACGAACGGAAAGTCCATTTGCATTTTTCGGCAGGCGCACTGCATTGGGTTTGGCGGGATAGTAGATTTCCGTTCCTTCATCACCAAACTCCTCCGCATAGTCTCTTGATTTCA
>JADZFY010000341.1 GCA_020854215.1 Chitinophagaceae bacterium
TTCCCGGTTCGCCATTTGATTTCATCAATCACATCGCCGGCCATCGCATAAATCAGGTCAAAGGAATCGAAATCGTCTGCTGTAATATTTCGGGCGCGCTGCCTGCCGATATCTATACCGTGCTGTAAAGCAACTTTCTGCGACAGCCGGTGCGGCGCTTCTCCGGCGTGATAACCATTGGTTCCGGCACTATCCACCTGCCAGGGTAGTCCAAACTGATCAATCCTTTGTTGCATAATGCCTTCCGCCAGCGGACTGCGACAGATATTACCCAGGCATACCATCAATATCTTCATAATTAAAAAATCGGGGCAAAGGTAACCTTTGTGATTTGAGATTTGAAATTTGAGATTGGAGAGGTGAGCGGTTTCAGGTTGCACGTTTCCAGTTGAGTCAACTGAATATTAAAAGCTCATTGCTCAAAGCCCCTTTCCGATTTGTTGACTTCTGATTGTATTTGGTTCCCGCCACGGCGGGCTGGCTTGTGATTTGTCAGGTGGTGCATCCCTTGGCGATTTGATGGGGCAAAAAGCTTATTATTTTCTGTTTGTAAAACAATTATACCATATGGACATCTAAAGTCTCCGTAGAATGTAGTATGTTCAGAGTCACGGGAGCCCGCACAGCAGGGGGTGGAACAACTGAAAGTTAATTCGATTTATTTTTAAGTTTCTCCAACGCCGGTATTAGATCATGAACATCATTAACATAAGTTACCACTTTACCTTTTTTATCTAATAAAATATGGGTAGGATAGCTATCTACATGCAAAGAATCTGATATAAAACCTTCAGCATCGGGGATCACTAAATAATCTAACCTTCTATTTGAAAGAAACTCCTTGAGCCTTTCCTTCGAATCAAGAGCAAAACTTATAAAAAGTATATGATCTCTGTAAGGCTTATTCTCCTCAACAAGTTTGTTCAACTCTGGAAATTCTTTAATACAGGCCACACAACCTATATACCAGCATTTTATTACAACTATTTTTCCTTCAAAAGAAGCATTGTCGTATGTGTCTCCGTTGATGTCTTTAAAATTGAATGATGGCATTGATTTACCTTCCATTCCCATATAAAATGATATTTTCTCCGCATAATATTTAACATCACTAATAATTTCCGGCTTGGTATCATTCGGCATTTTGAAAAGCATATAAGTTGGCACAGTGTCAATCTTCACAGGCATAAATTTCCCTGTTAACAATAAACGCAAAAATGATTCTTTGCCTATGGGCATAAAAGAACTATCTACCCCAACAAAGTCTCTGGATAATTTTATATTATAATACCTGTAACTATAATACGAACTAAAGTCTTTTGAAATCCCTTTTACTTTTTCATTGAAAAAGGCTTTAGTAACCTTTTGTTTTTCATTAACGGTGTTTCGGTTGCAATGAGTAAGGACTATAACTAAAAATAGTAAAACATTCATTTTAAAAAATGAAAGCTTTACAAATTCAGTGCAGAAGATACTTTTGAAAAAAGCATATTGATTAGATTTCATTGTCATTGAATTTTGATTTTTTCATCTTTTTCGTTTGACAATCTATGCCTTGCTAATTGTTACTAAAATTCGTCACAAACAATCTCATCTCCGTTTCCGATAAAATTTCTATAAAAGAGTTACTCCAATGATTATTCTGATACGCCGGGTAACTCCTGAATGGTTAAACTGAATATAATATCCATTAATCTGTTGAACACGGGGTCAGGATAGCTCCGCACAGCATGATGACATATTATCATAGTTCTAACAAGCTTTCTGCCGCACTTTTCTCCTGCGTATTCAGTATTCAGATTAAGCCGGGTAACGATGCTGTAACCTACAAACCCGATTAAATTTCCTGATCACAATTCGGCAATAGTTAAATGCGCTATGTTTCGCTTTCGATTGGTCATTTTATTTTATACCCAAACATTATAGATGACGAAAACGTACGATCATCCGTTTGTAGAATTTTGTTGAAGTTAATGAGGTATCCTGCCCTGAATCCAAACAACAACCTACTGACGGCATATTTTACTCCCGTTCCTAAAGTGGCGCCAAATGCTAATCGTTCATTAAAATCTACGTAATTTGAATTCATAGCATAATCTAACCTTGGACCGCCAAAGGCAAACGGAATAATTCCATTTTCCTTTAAATTACACTCGATAAAAGTGTTTAGAGTTAAATAATCTATTCTAAAAGCCTGTCTTATTATATATTGGTTATTACCCAACGCATCGGAAAAAGTCACTTTGCCCGATCCTACTTTTTGCAAGACTCCGACATTTGAAGCAAAATTGAATTTTCTTTTTTTTAGATAATTAAGACCGGCCGTTGCGTAAAACCCAAAGGCGAAATCCTTGAAGTAAGTATTGCCAGCTACTTCCTGGTTTAACTTTCCAAACGTTACGCCAGATTCAATTTTAACATCTTGCCCCCACACCAAAGCCGGCAGTAGCAGAATTATTAATATTATCTTTCTCATAATTTTTATTTTAAATTACCAAATTCGTTTAAATCGAAGATAAAAAATAGTTTCTGCCCGCAGCTTTTAGCGTCAGCAGTCTTTGACTGCCCGGCATCCCGGTACGCAGTACGGATATTAACCAACAAGACTATTTCAAATGGAAAATAAAAAGTTTACCAGCGATGAATTCCTACAACGTTTTTCAAATGCAATGGATTGCACCAAAGGATAACTACTGCAATTACAAACAATATATTCGCCTCGGATGAGAATTGAAAACTTCATACACATGGCACACTGTTAATGAAAGGATACTTCTTCTTTTCGTTCATTTTAGTTTTCTGGATTTTGTTATCATTGCGTTCCTCTGGATTTTGAATTTCATACTTCCTGCGTAAACCCGTACATTAGTTGAAAATGAACTAATGAATAAGTACATATTGCTTCTAAAATTCCTGCTTTTTTTTGGGTTGTTTCCAAATGAATGGGTGGAAGCGCAACAGGCACCCGCCTCCAACTCTTCCACTTACCAGCCACCGGTTTTTACTGATGCTTCAAGAATTGAAAAGATTAAGGCGCTTCTTCCGGCTATTGAAAAAATGTATAAAGCCTACGCGGTTGAAAAAAAATTTCCCGGAATGGTTTTTGGAATTGTAGTGGATGACCAGTTGCTGTTTGCTGGTAGTGCGGGGTTTACCCACCTGGCAAAAAAAATATCCGCCACTTCAACTTCTTTGTTTCGCGTTGCCTCCATGTCAAAAAGTTTTACGGCAATGGCTATCCTAAAACTGAGGGACGAGGGAAAACTTCAACTGGATGATGAGGTAAGTCGCTATATTCCTGAGCTGAAAAGTATTTCGCTGCTTACAACCGATGCGCCGGCCATTACTATTCGCGATCTGCTTACGCATTCTGCCGGATTTCCGGAAGACAACCCCTGGGGTGACCGGCAGTTGGACATTTCGCACGATACGTTTATCAGGATGCTAAAAAAAGGTATCTCCTTCTCTAATTCTCCGGGAACCAGGTACGAATACAGCAATATGGGTTTTGCCATGCTGGGAGAAATCATCAGGGTGGTATCGCGAATATCTTACCAGGAGTACATTACTGAAAATATTCTGAAGCCCCTTGGTATGACCCATACGGTTTGGGAATATACAAAAGCACCTGCCGAACTACTGGCGCATGGCTACAGATGGCAGAACAACAACTGGCAGGAGGAAGCACTATTACACGATGGCGTGTACGGCGCTATGGGCGGGCTGATCACCTCTATAGAAGATTTTAGCAAATACATGGCTTTTCATTTGTCGGCATGGCCCCCGCGAAATGGTGTGGAAACGGGGCCGGTTAAACGCAGTTCAGTGCGGGAAATGCAGCAGGCATGGCGATTCAGCAGCTTGTCCAAAAATGCTTCTGATCCCAACGGGCAGCCATGTGCCATGGTGAACAGTTATGGTTATGGTTTGGGTGTGAGTACCGATTGCAACGGAAACGTTCACGTGGGGCATTCCGGCGGGCTGCCGGGTTTTGGCAGCCAATGGAGAATAATGCCCGGTTACGGCATAGGTGTTGTGGTATTTGGTAACCTCACTTACGCATCAATGAGCGCCATCAACCGCGAGATTCTGGATACGCTGGTGGCAGGTGCCGGATTGAAGCCCCGGCAATTGCCCGTGTCGCCCATTTTGCAGCAAAGGAAAAATGAACTGGTGAAATTACTGCCCGACTGGAAGTACGCGGAAGAAAGTAGAATTTTTGCGGTTAATTTTTTCGCCGATCATTCCCTTGCTGTTCGAAAAAAACAGACGAAGGAGCTGTTTGAACGTGCGGGAAATATTATTGGTGTAAGTGAATTGATTCCTGAAAACCAACTGCGGGGCAGTTTTATACTGCACGGAGAAAAAGTAGATATTAAAGTCTATTTTACCCTCACGCCAGAAAATCCTGCGCTGATACAACAATTGGACCTGCAGGAAACGAAGAAGAAAGACTGAATTTGAACGGAGCGGCAAACTGGCATGGTGACTTTTGATTCGTATGCTTTGCGAAACTCCTTGCGTGCTTTGCGGATAAACACCTCAACCACCAATCAGCCAAAACGATGAGCAGTCTATTTCTTAATCGCAGAGAGCGCGAAGGAATACAACGCGAAGGACGCAAAGAATCTCTGTGTGCTTTGCGAAACCCTTTGCGCGCTTTGCGGTTAAATACCTCCACCACCAATCAGCCTAAACGACAAGCAGTTTATTTCCTAACCGCTGAGGGCGCGAAGGAATACAACGCGAAGGACGCGAAGAATCTCTGTGTTCTTTGCGAAACTCTTTGTGCACTTCGCGGTTGATTGCAGGCACTTCAGTACGACAGGAATCCCTAACCCATTTTTTGCATCAGTCCACCAGCCTGCAAAGTTTTGCGATGCATCCAACACTAAA
>JADZFY010000342.1 GCA_020854215.1 Chitinophagaceae bacterium
AACGCAATCATCCAAACTTTAAACGTATCCTCGACCTTTACCAGGGTAAAACAAAAGGAACCGATCAAATCCTCATCATTTCCGGGCTGTATGGAGATACGAATACCAAAGTGGATGTGTGGGCAGACGGGCTTACGATACCGATGAGCATATTGCCATATAAAGACGGGGCATACGTGGCACAGGGATCGGAAATTTTTTTTCTGCGTGACAGCGATGGCGATTTCAAAGCTGATGAGCGCATATCCTTACTCACCGGTTTTGGTTTTACCGATACCCATACCATGCCACATACACTGGTTAGAGGCCCTGGTAACTGGATCAATTTCAGCCATGGTGCGCTTAACAAAGGCGAAGTATCCTCTCTGACAGATGATGCTCATCTGCGAATAGATTACAGTAAAATCGCACGCTTTTCAATGGATGCCAAAAATCTGGAATTGGTAAATTCCGGTTTGAATAATATCTGGGGTTATCAACTCCGAAATAACGGACAGTGGTATGGATGCGAAGCCAATGACCTTGGATATTCCGTTGTTCCGATGGAGCCGGGAACGGGGTATCCCGGTATCGGAAATGAACGACTCCGGCCTTATCAGCCCTGGATGCCGGAACTGCACAAATTTCGGGTAGGCGGTACCGGTATTTCCGGACTTGCTTTTGCAGATGATATTTCCGGATCCTTTCCGGACGAATGGAAAAACGTCGCATTTCTGGCGAATCCAATAACCAGCACCATCAATGCGGTACAAATTAACCGAAATGAAGATGGCAGCATAAGTGCCCGCCATTTACCCGATCTGCTTACCTCGGAAGACAAGTGGTTTCGTCCGGTAAATTTGGAGTTTGGTCCCGACGGGTGTTTATATATTGCCGACTGGTACAATAAAATTATTTCACACAACGAGATTCCCACCTCTCATCCCGACCGGGATAAAACCCACGGCCGTATCTGGCGTATCCGACATAAAAGTCAACAACCGCGTAATATTCCCAATTATTACACGATTAAAACAGAAAAACTGGTACAAGGTTTACAGTCGCCGTCACTGTGGGAAAAGCGGGCGGCCTGGCATCAAATTTCTGACAGGCCGTTGATGGAAACAACGGGGTTAGCCAAACGAATAGCAGCCTTGGCTGCCGATTCTGCCGGGGACGCAATAACCCGTATCCATGCCCTTTGGTCGTTAGAAGGTATCAAATACTTTGATTCCAGCCTCGTTGAAACGCTGATCAATAGTCCAATGGATGATTTGCGCCGCGAAGCCGTACGTGCTTTAAGCAGCTTTTCACCTGGCACAACAACCGTAGCAGCATGTTTAAAAAAGCGGATCAACGATAAAAACCCTATGGTGCGGGCCCAGGTAATTCGCACGCTTGATGAATTAGGAACGGCAAACGAGGCAATCATAGATATCCTGGTTCGCGCGGCTAAACCGGCGGCCGATGAAAACACAATGGGAGGAGCCTATGAACGGAACTTTGAACGATATCTCAGCCGAAAAGCCCTGGAGCATTTTCCGGATGAATTACAGGAATATTTGAATACTGCGGCGGCAGAAAACGTGGAAGGAGAAAATCTGTTTTGGGCCATCCAGGCGCTGCCACAACAAAAAAAGGAAGCCGCCTTTTTAAAACTATGGCCCCGGTTAAATATCAGCAAATTCGATGAGAACAGTTTTGTTTCTGTTGCCGGGATGCTGAATAACATTACCATTTTTGAAATAGTAAAACCGGTTCTCCAACGGGAGAATAACGCGAAAGCGTATATCCAATTTTCACTCAAACATCAGGCGGAGGTGCAATCTCCTGAACTGGAGTTATTGTTGCAAAAGCCGGTAGCGCAATTATTGCAGCGCCAATCGGAGACAGATATTCACCTGGCGCTGGAGGCAGCTGGAAGATTCCACGTAGAAAACGTACGCGAAGAAATAGTGGCGCAAATCAATAACAGATCGTCTGAAAAGACAGTACTGTTGGCGTTAAAAGCATTAGAAAATAATCCGGCACATAACAGGGATGTTTTTTCCCGGATTGCAGAAAATGCAAAGTTCAGTTTCGAAATTAGAACGGCGGCCTTGAAAAGCCTGTTAATTGCAGACAAGGTAGCTGCAGAGCGCATTTCCAAACAATGGGTTCCCAGCCTTACGCCAGCCCGGCAAGGGGAATGGGTTACTGCCATGTCCCAATCGGCCGCAGGTATTGCATTGCTCCTTAACATGTACGACAAACGACAACTCCCAACAACTTTTTTTGATTTTGGGGCAGCAGAACGCGTACTCAACAGTAACGAACAGGATGCACGTGCAAAAGCGATCTGGCAGGCTGTTAGCAACCGTTACGAAACTGAAAAAAAGCAGTTTAAAGTCAAACTTGCAAAGTTTATGGCCATTGCGGAGAAGAAATCCGGAAGCGCATCGGCAGGAAAAGTACTCTTTCAAACCTGCCTCCTGTGTCATAAGGTTGGAAATGAAGGAAAGAATATAGCCCCGGCATTAGATGGATCCGCTAACCGGGAGAGTGAAGCGTTGCTTACTGCTATACTCGATCCCGATGCTGCTGTAGAATCCGGCTACGCCATTTACCGGGTCACTAAAAAGAATGGTGGCGTTGTGGAAGGATTCCTGGTGAACAAAGCTGACCGGGGAACCACCCTTGCCTTTATGGGAGGTAGTCAGACTTTTATCGCATCAACTGAGATTCTAAATCAAAAATTTTTAGGAGGAAGATCATTTATGGTAAAGGGCTTGATAGATCATTTTTCCGACAAGCAAATTGCTGATTTGTTGGCGTATATACGAACGCTTAGATAAAGAGGGTATTTCTGCAATTTTTTCCTCAATGTCCCTCTTTAAAAATTGCAAAATCGCAATCTGGCACGTAAGAAAAGGTTAAAATCCTGGATATGTAACAAATGTACCCGAACGTGAACGATGCTTGAACCAACTTTGCATCAATTTAATCAAAAGAAAATCATTATAAGTTATGGCACACGAAATTGATGTTCAATGGATGGGTAAAATGCAATTCAACGCTTTAGTTAATGGTCATACCGTCATTATGGATGGCCCGGAGAAAGTTGGAGGTGAAAACAATGGTCCGATTCCCAAACCCTTCGTGCTTACCGCATTGGCAGGTTGCACCGGTATGGATATCGCTACCATATTAAGAAAGGCAGATAAAAATCCTGAGTTTTTTGACATGAAGGTGGTGGGAGAGATCAGCAAGCGGGCACCTATTGAATATACCGCTATTCATATTACTTATGATTTCCGCGGCACTACCGAAAACAAAGAAGCAGCTTTAAATGCCGTTACCGATTCGCAGGAGAAATACTGTGGCGTAAGCAATATGCTCAAAAAGGCATTGCCGGTAACCTGGGAAGTACGCTATAATGGCGAACAGATTTTCAACAACAAATCGGAAGCAGTTGCCCAATTGAACTAATTGTTAATGTAATAAATAAATCAAATCATATATGTTTTCCACATTAAAAAGTATGTTCGGACTGGGAACGCAACCCGACTTCAGCACAATGGTTAAAGAAGGTGCTTTGATCCTGGATGTGAGGAGTAAGGGAGAGTTTTCTTCCGGGCATATAAAAAATGCCATCAATATTCCGGTTGACCAGTTGTCTTCCCAGTTGGTTAAGCTTAAAGATAAAAATCAATGCATTATTTGTTGCTGTGCTTCAGGAATGAGAAGCGGCAACGCAAAACGGATATTGGAATCAAACGGATACAAAACAGTGTACAATGGTGGCGGCTGGAGTAGTCTGCAGCATAAACTCTAATTATTGCTTGCTGATTGGTGTTGTGATGAAAATGTGAAGCTATTTCAGCACATGCCGTTGTTACACCTGTTAAGCGAAACCAAATGAAGATAGGGCTAACCTTTGATTACATCCTTTCGTTATCCAAAAAACCGAGACATGAAAACAATTAAACAAACACTCCTCACCGGCTGGCATTTGATGCGATGGGTGCGTATGATACTGGGCGTATTTTTTCTGGTGTTGGCCGTTAGGCAACAGGATTCGTTTATAGGGCTGGCTGCGGCTTTTTTGTTGCTGACAGCAATCACAAATGTGGGTTGCTGCGGCGCAGGCGGTTGCGGTGTACCTCTCCAAAAGAAAACCGATAGTCAACCTGAAGTGATTAATTTTGAAGAAGTAAAAAAACAAGGAGATGGCAGATAAATTCTCAGATATCATTAACTCCGATACACCTACGTTGGTTGATTTTCATGCAGAATGGTGCGGACCCTGCAAGATGATGAAGCCGATTCTTGAAGATTTAAAAGCCAGAACAGGCGACAGGGTAAAAATACTCAAGATAGATGTGGATAAGAATCCGGAGGCGGCCGGTTTTTACCAGATTCAGGGTGTGCCTACACTTATTCTTTTTAAAAACGGACAAACAAAATGGCGCCAGTCTGGCGTAGTGCCGGTTCAGCAACTGGAGCAGATTATCAATCAGTATTCCTGATACCTTCCTGCATCCTGCTCCGAAATTTAACTTGCGCGGTATAGAATAATGTAAAGTCGGTATATCCCGAGGCTACTGTTGTAACAAAATATTTTTCCTCAATCGTGACTTGAATTAGGCATAAAAGCAACTGCAAAGCGTGCCATCCTTAAAAGGTATCATTCCGGTTATCCCGACATAAAAAGACTTTATTAAAATTCACAATTTGAGTGATTCTTCTTCCCTGGTCATTTGGAATCGCACGTAAACCGCGGGCCCAACGCCGGAAATTATTCTCCGTCTTTTTCTTTGGGTTACTTTTCCTACCGGTACCTGATATCAAAAAAACTTCTATCATCTCTCCGGCACCAGACTCAGAAATTGAATACGGTTTAGCACCCTACGATATCAGGAAAAAATAGCAAAAAATTATACACAGGCTGTTAATTTCTTTTTGTTTTGGAAAATGAATTAATGGTGACCTTTATTTGCCCCGATACGGGGAAATCTAAATTTTAATTTTTGTTTTCCTCTCCCTTTGTAGAGATATAAAGGCTGAAAAACTTGTCTAAACTCAATTCATCGTTATGGGACTATTTGATAAAAGAACACAATACAAACCATTTGAATACCCCGAAATATTGCAATT
>JADZFY010000343.1 GCA_020854215.1 Chitinophagaceae bacterium
AGTTTTTTATCAGGAGCAAAAGCCGAAGTAGGATGAGGGAGTAGGAAAGCCAGCGTACCCCCAGCCGTAGTCTTTATAAAATTCCTTCTTTTCATTGTGCTTGTTTTATTAGTAAATGTTGATTCAGTATTTGTTGGGAAGGGCATAAAAATAGGAAAGAATTTTGTCTTATGTACAATAGGAAGAAACTGAAAATAAAAACCATTTTTGGGGAGGCATCTTACCCAATCAGCAAAAACGTTGGAAAAAATTAAAGGCGATACTACCGTCAATCCTGAGGGCGCAGTATCTTCACCGCTCATATCCGGGTCTGCTCAGATGCATTCCGGTTTTTATTATTAAAAATTGATACTATACCAATGGCATCCGGAATATTTGCACTTCTTGATGATATCGCTGCCCTGATGGATGATGTAGCGGTGATGAGTAAAGTGGCGGCTAAAAAAACCGCGGGAATTTTAGGGGATGATCTGGCGGTAAACGCGGAAAAGGCATCGGGTTTTGTTTCGGATCGGGAAATTCCTGTTTTATGGGCCATTACCAAAGGCTCGTTTTTGAATAAGGTCATCATCCTTCCTTTTGCTTTTCTACTCAGTGCTTTTCTTCCATCTGTGGTTACCATCATCCTTGTGCTCGGCGGATTGTACCTTGCCTATGAAGGAGCGGAGAAGATTTATGAGTGGATTTTTCCGCACTCACATGCAAAAGCAGCAGTGCATGAAGAAAATCTCTCCACAGAACAAATTCTCGCGCGAGAAAAGGAAAAAGTGAAATCGGCAATATTCACCGATTTCATTCTGTCTGTTGAAATTGTGATCATTGCGCTCGGTACAGTTGTGGGCAAACCCATAGCTACTCAAATTTTGGTGGTTTCACTGATTGCCCTGCTTGCTACTGTAGGCGTTTATGGAATCGTTGCCCTGATTGTAAGAATGGATGAACTGGGTTACAAATTAATTGCGCTCAATTCAAAGGAAAACAGTTTCTCCGATTTTATTGGTAAAATGTTAGTGGCAGCCCTTCCTAAAATCATCAGGAGCATGAGTGTGATTGGCACAGTAGCGCTGATTTTGGTTGCCGGTGGAATTTTCGTTCATCATGTTGATTTCTTCCGCCACCTGTTTCCCGAACTGCCGGTTATTATCAATGAAATTATTGCCGGACTTGGCGTCGGAATCATTGTGTTTGCCATAGTATCTTTTGTAAAATTGATTTTGAGGAAAGGAAAAAAGAAGGTTCCAAACGGAATAAAATAATTTGCATGCCATGGAATTCGCATTTCAACGCATGTAGCAAAAAATCTTACAATGGACTGTTGGGGATTAATTTTTGGATCACGATCATGAACATTCAGCGATGAAAAAAATATTATCTTTTTTATTGGGCATTGTTTGCACTTTTAACGTACAGTCGCAGGGTAGTATACCGGTGATCGTTATGGGTAAATTAAGTTCTGCGGTTAACGATGAAACATCGGGACTGGTAGCTTCTTCTTCCAAAAAGAGGTTGCTGTATATCCACAACGACAGTGGCGATACCAGCCGCTTTTTCTCTATCGGGTTTGATGGAACGCTTAAAGCGATATACAGTTTCGGTGCCAATCCGCTCCGAAGAAATAGAGTGAATGACTGCGAAGATATTGCGATGGGAAAGGGTCCTAAAGGAAAACAGTATGTTTATCTTGGCGATATCGGCGACAATAACGCTAAAAGAAATTACATTACCATTTACAGAATCAGGGAACCCAAACTAAAACCATCAGGCACTGTAATGGAAGTTGCTGTGGATGCGGAACCGCTTCATCTGCATTACCCCGACGGTGCGCGGGACGCCGAAACACTGATGATTGACCCGTTGGAAAAACTGTTCTATATTATTTCAAAACGTGAAGACTCCGTGAATGTGTACACTGCTCCCTTGTACTTTGATGCCGGCGACTCGGTTGTGCTTTCGAAAAAAGCTACTTTGTACTTTGAGGGAAATACCAGCGCAAAATGGATTTGCGGCGGCGATATATCCAAAGACGGAAGCCAGGTACTATTGAAGAACTATATGAAAGTGTTTTACTGGAAACGAAAAGGAAAAGAACCCATATGGCAACTCCTGAAAACCCCACCGCGTGAAATGCCTTATAGAGTGGAGCAACAGGGTGAAGCAATTGGTTTTTCGCCGGATGGCGACGGCTATTTTACGATAAGTGAAGGGACGCATCCGGATGTGAACTATTATCCCTTAAAACGGAATCAGGAACGCTGAACCTGTCTCGCGGCCAACCACAGTAGGGATAAGGTTGTTTCCGGAAAAGCAACCATGCCATCCTGCAGGAAATACAATACGCCCCAACCGATACCGGTTGGGTATATTTTGTTTTTAGCTTGATCTATTTTTCGATGAAGAGCTTTATTTTCTGCCATATAGATGGGATGGATAAAGAAGAAGGGTTAATACTGGTTATAACCGACCATAGTCGTTTGTAACCATTTAATAAAGGATAAAGTGCGTATATTGGGGAGTTACCGGCCATTTTTAGACAGACATTATTTCTTAACGATATACAATGAAAATTACAGACCAAGACGAAGAGAGAATAGGACAAGAGAATGAAGATGATTTGCAAATTGCCAATGGTGAGTCATTCTCTGACGCGGTTTTATGGGGTACTGACTGGACATCGGAGACAATTATATCTCAACTGAAAAAAGGGAACATTGAGCTAAATCCAAATTTTCAGCGACGAGACGCTTGGGGTACAGACCGCAAAAGTAGATTCATTGAATCCATAATTTTAGGACTACCGATTCCACAAATAATTTTGGCAGAACGCAAGGACAAAAAAGGTGCGTATATTGTAATTGATGGGAAACAACGTCTTCTAAGCATAAGGCAATTTTCTGTAACTGAACAAGAGGATGAATTTGAACCTCTAAAACTCCACAGCTTAAAGGTTTTGACAGATTTGAATGGTAAAACCTATCAAGATGTGAATCAAGAATTAGACTTTGGGAAATATTTATCTGCATTTGAAAATCAAACAATCAGGACAATTCTGATTAGGAATTGGCCAAATCAATCCTTTCTTTATACAGTATTTCTAAGATTGAATACAGGAAGCTTACCACTTTCTCCTCAAGAACTTCGTCAAGCATTAAACCCAGGAGACTTTACATCTTTTGCAGACAGTTTTTCCGTTGATAGTCCTCAAATCAAGAAAGCCCTAAGACTAAAAAAGCCCGATTATAGAATGAGAGATGTCGAATTAGTAGTTCGCTATTTTTCTTTTAAATTATTTATTGAAGATTATACAGGAAATCTTAAAGACTTTTTAGATAAAACATGCGAAAAATTAAATCAGACTTGGAAGAATGACAGCCCATACATTCTTACGGAGGCAATCGCATTAAATAATTCCATCGAGACCTCATTCGAAATCTTTGGCGAGAATGCGTTCACCAAGTTTTCAAAGGGTGAGTATACCGGTACTTTTAATAGACCGATATTCGACATAATGACTTACTATTTTTCAGTTCCTGAAATTGCTGACCAAGCGAAGAAGCAAATTCCAGAAGTTGTAGAGGCATTTGAGCACCTTTGTTCAAATGATATTGATTTTTTAAGAAGCCTTGAAACCTCCACAAAAAATATTGAGCCAACCACAAAGCGATATTATGAATGGGGGAATACCCTTAAGAATTTACTGGGCTTACAGATGAGAATTCCACAAAGAACACCAGATGGGATAAAAGTATTGTAATGGCGAATTCCCTTTTATATATAGGCTTTAAGCAGCGACTATTAGACCTGGAATCACATCTTTTGCCAGCAATTAGCCCAACTTTAACTTATACTGCAAAAGATGAAGATTTGACAAGAGCATATTGCTTACTATGTCATGCAGAAATCGAAGCATATATCGAATCCATCGTTTTAGCAACAGCTACTCAGGCATATAATAAATGGAGTACAGACAAAACAAAAGTTTCTCAAATCATATTTCACTTAGCGTATAGCTACAAACAAGTAGCTAATAAGCCTAAAGAACCGCCATATTCAATGGTAAGCCTTACATTCAGTCAATTACAAAAATCTATTACCTCAAATAACGGAATTAAGGAGGATAATCTTAATCTCATATTAAAGCCTATCGGTTTTGAAATTGACCCGCCTTTAGCACTATTACTGACAAATTTTGGAAAAACTAGAGGCACAATTGCACACACTTCTATCAGTACACAGCAGCCGCTTGACCCGGCGACAGAAAAAAATAATGTTACACAGATTTTGACAGCACTGAAGAGTTTTGACGAGGATCTTGTTGATTATGAAGCGAACGGCATTATCAATACTACGCCGGTAAACATGGCTTGGGACAGTTTGACATTTTGGCAAAGGCTAAAATATTTATTTACTGGATAAAACGTCCGGTAACAGGGTATTTGCAATAGTGCGGCTTGACGTTATATGCTCAACTTCTGTAATTCTATTTAACTTTAATGCAAAACTCGGCTGACGGAAGGAACTGATGGACTTTATGAAATCAGGGTTAAACTTGGAAGTGACATATTTCGCATTTTCTGCTTTTTTGACGAAGGAAAAATTATCGTTCTGGCGAATGGCTTTCAAAAGAAAACTCAAAAGACCCCAAGGTCTGAAATTGAAAAAGCGCTTAAAATTAAAAGAGAATATGAAAACGAAAAGCAACTTAAAAAATCTTGACCAATTCGTTGATGAAGAATACGGCAAGAAGGGAACTAAGAAGCGGGAAAAGTTTGAGAAAGGCTATGAAGCCTTCAGGCTTGGTTTTCTTGTTCAACAAGCTCGTCTTAAAAAAGGTATGACCCAGGAAGAACTTGCTGAAAAATGTGGAACCAACAAGGGGTATATTTCAAAAATAGAAAACAACATTAAAGAGGTTCGTATTTCAACTCTTCAAAAGATAGTTGAACGTGGACTCGACGGACACCTTGACCTTTCGATTAGACTTTGACATTCTGGTAGTGGACGAAGAAAGCAAAACCACAGCTTACATTCGCATTTATGCAAGCCTGGCTGACTCCGAAATATCGGAGCAAGATGTGCTAACATCCGATAGCTATCGGATGAGCAGTGGTACAACTTTCAGTCCCGCACGTGCGGGATTCCGGCTGAACAAACTTTATTGAGCGATAGTAGTAACATCCGATAGCTATCGGATGAACTTTTAGTTGTAAATTGGCTGCATTTGCGGGCAGAAGGAATTCTAATTCCAGTCCTGCATAAATGCGCGGACGTTGCAGGCAGTAAGTAGTGACACCCTACAATTAACAATCGGCAGACAGAATGAGCAGGACGTTTAACACAATTGGTTCGCTGACGACATTAAAATCACATTTAGAAGAAAATAATATTTATGACTTTAAATCGCTAAAAGAGGTCATTGATTTTCAAAGTTCATTTACAATTTCCAGAGAGAATTTAATCTCTCAACATAAAAACCTAATTGAGGAAGAAAAAAACACACTCAATATAGAGTTGAAAAACTTTGAAACTGCAAGAGAAGCGCATCAGCAGCAGACCGAACAAATGTTGACAGCCGAAATTAACAAACTGAGGCAAAAACTCAATATTACAATAAGTAACACTCCAACAAATCTGTTTCAGAAAATATCCAAAGAATTAAGGCTTTGGAACTATAAACGAAAAATCAAACACAAAGAAAAAACGTTTGATAGTGACGTAAAAAGAACAATTAGCCACCTTATTGACAATTACCAAGTAAAAAGAAATCGCTATCAGTTTATAACTTCAAATGTTGATGAAGCTGTAAAACAGAGCGTTCATCATTCCTTATCAGAACTTGAAAGAAAAAAAACGGTTGTTGACAATCTAAACAGTTTCATTTATGGTGCTTTAGGA
Source organism: Chitinophagaceae bacterium (assembly GCA_020854215.1). Taxonomy (GTDB): domain Bacteria; phylum Bacteroidota; class Bacteroidia; order Chitinophagales; family Chitinophagaceae; genus Agriterribacter. The sequence continues at coordinate 5,893 of JADZFY010000343.1, forward strand.
GAACAAAAGGTAGTTAAGACATTAGAAAATCTATCTGACGAATATTTTTTGATTAATGATTTTGCGGTTTCATTTTCACCAGCAATCTATAACAGACAAGAAAATAATTACATCAAGTCCGTCCAAATTGACCATATCCTTGTCGCACCCTCAGGGGTATTTCTTATTGAGACCAAGAATTGGAGTGAAAAATCTCTTGAAAATATGAGCTTACGTTCACCTGTCCAACAAATAAAGAGAACAAGCTTTGTCTTATTTAAGTTGCTTAACAATGAGATGAGCAATTATCATCTACGGTTAGACAGGCATCATTGGGGCGACAAAAAAATATCAATCAGAAACCTCATTGTAATGACGAATACAAAACCCAGAGAGGAGTTTCAGTTCGTGAAAATTTTAACTGTGAACGCACTTCTTGGATATATAAGCTATTTTAAGTCGATATTTTCAATTAACGAGACACAGAGAATTGCTGACTTCATATTACGTATAAATGAACAAAAAGTAATTGAGACGAAATGACGAACAGAAATCTTACTGCCTGTAACATTTAAGGCTTAAACGAAGCGCCGCCCGGTTGTAAGCAACCGACCAACCCAGCTTGCCCAGCAAATGATGAGCGTATAGTTTTGCATGAAAAATAAAATATCATGCGCAATAACCCTGCAATACGACAGCAAATGTTTGAGATGATTGAGCGATGGA
>JADZFY010000344.1 GCA_020854215.1 Chitinophagaceae bacterium
CCTAAGGAGGCATCTGTGTTTATACCACCCGGAAAAGTGTATATGCGAAATCTGAAATGCACGCAGATAAGCGGCACAGGAAAATTTCTTAACTACAATACAAGTGTAGTTCCTGCTCCCTATCGGACAACTGACTTTGAAAAACAAATCTTATATATGGAGAGAACGGCAGCGGAAAAACAACTCTTGCCATTATACTGAAATCACTAAAAGACAACAATGCCTTACTTATGGCTAAAATCGGACTGACGAATTTCTATTGAGCTTTTGTTGTTAACTTCATCTTCAGTTTTTCAAAGCGGCTGTTGTTCCGGGCCGGACATTATAAAATACCAGCACGCCAGCGAGCCGTCAACGGTGTATGCATTTGTATTCGTTTGCCTCAATCTATTGTTAGTGTACAGCAAATACCCTTAGCGAATCATTGTTCACTCCAACCAGTACCCATTTGCTTTCATCCGGAAATGTTATTAATGCCATATCTTTCACGTCTCCATCTACAATGAATCCGCTTTTAACGGGTGCTATCGGAAGGAAGCTTTGTGTTCCGTTGCCTTTTAAATAACATCCGTAGGAAGCATCGTATCTTCCCCGCATTACCTCGGCCTGGTATTCGTTGCCTGCAAGTAAAATATCTTTGTTGCCGTCGCCGTCCAAATCATCGCAGATGATGGCATTTACCGGTGCAAATTGTGCTTCGGGTGGCAACGGGTGCTTTTCAAATTTTCCATCACCTTTATTTTCAAAAACACAAGTTCTGGTTTCGTTGCAAAATACCTGGTATAAACTGTCCTTTTGTCTCCCTCTGAAAATATCATCAAACTTCGCTCTTGCATAGTCGTCGTGCAGCAAAAACTGCTTTTTAATAACGGGCGTTTGATCTGCAAACTGGCTTCTGCTAATTCCCGGGAAGGAGTATTTCTTTCCATCGCGGGACTTGATATAGTAAAAATAAACCGGTTCAATACTGCCATTTCCATCCAGGTCGGATGCATACAACTGCATGGGTTCATCACTGCTTACCCGGTAATAGTTGTTTAAGCCGAGGTTGCCGGCTATCAGGTCCATGTCTCCGTCGTTATCTATATCGGTGGCTGTTAAGGCTCGCCACATACCGTTTATCGCAGTTAATCCTGTTGCCTGGGTTACTTCTTCGAGTTTACCGTTCACGTTTTTAAAAAATCGAACCGGCATCCAGTCGCCCGCAATAACAAGGTCGGGCCGCCGGTCGTTGTTGAAATCGGTGGCAACCGCTGAAGTTACCATGCCCATATTTTTGAGCGCTGCACACACCGGTGAAGTAACATCAGTAAAAGCACCGTTATTATTTTGGAGCAGAAAGCTTTGAGGAGGGAGCGGATATTTTTCTGAAACACGTCCGCCAATAAACAGGTCTTCATCACCATCGCTGTCGAAATCAATGGGCACTACCACACCGGCAATCGTGCGCACTTCATCGGGTATGGCTGAAGCATCCCAATGAAAGTTTCCTTTTCCATCGTTGATATACAACCGGGGTTGGTAGTAAATAGAATTGGACTCATATTGCATTCCACCCCCGGTGATTAATAGATCCTGGTCGCCATCCTTATCCGCATCAAACAGCAGACAATCCATATCTTCCTCGAATTTTATACTATCGGTGATGTTTTTAGAAATAAAATGTTTTGCGGATGTTTGTGTGAATAGTACTCCTGAAAAATTAAATGCGCCCCCAATAAAAAAATCGGTTTTACCATCGCTGTTGATATCACCGGTTGTGATAAAGGGGCCTAATTGGGAATATTTTTGAGGAAGTAAACGTTGTACGGCGAAATCGTTAAAGATGTTTTCCTGGTGTAGATAGGAGATACCGGACTGATGTGTGATATCGGAAAAGAGGGGAGAGGCGGAAGGCGCCGTCGCCGGGAGTGGCACTCCTGCATTTTTCCAGTCTGCTATCAGCATCGTGTCTGCCGGCACCTGTTGAAATTTTTGTTGTTTGCCATCGGGCCAAACGATCAATACAGAGTCTGCGTTTTGGTGCTGACCCATGCCAAAGAGTAATCGGAGATCAACAGTTGAATAATAACCCCGGGCCGGGTTCTGCTCCTGAAACTGAAGCTGTTCGTTATGATAAACCAACACTTTACAGCCCAGACCGTGCCGGTTTAAACTGTCGCCCTTTAATGTAATACCCAGATAGTGGTTGCTGCTGTCTGTGTTCGAATGCCGGGTATTGTTTACGAATATAAATGCAGGCTTATTGATGTTGCTCACCACCAGGTCAAGGTCGCCATCATTATCCAGATCCGCATATGCCGCACCGTTCGACATAGACATCTCATTGATTCCCGAAGTTTCAGATTCGTCTTTGAACTGAAGGTTTTGGGTGTTGACAAAAAGATAGTTAGGCAGGTTTACATGGGCAAGAGAAGAGAGTTTGTTTCTGATCGCTTTTTGTTGTTGGTCGGGAGTCATGCTGTTGCTGCTGAAAATAGACTGGCTGAATTCGAGAAAATCGGCATTGATAAAATCACGGCCTATACCATTTGTAACGTGCATATCTTTCCAACCGTCATTATTAAAATCGGCCAACAAAACGCTCCAACTCCAGTCGGTTGCTTCTATTCCGGCAAGTTCTCCAATTTCACTAAAAAAGGGAATGCTGGTATCTCCGTACTTTCTGTTGCCATTGTTTAACTGTAACATGTTTCTCATGAACTGGGGTTCATACCCCATAGACCGCTCAGCCATATAGCGCTCATAATTCATAAAGGAAAAAGATGTCTTCTTCCGTTCGTTGTATTCGGGCAGCATATCGAGCGATACGATATCCGGCAAACCGTCATTATTAATATCCGCTGCATCGGCGCCCATGCTCGAATAGCTTTGGTGCCGGGTTGCTGTGGCAATACAGTTGGTAAAAGTTCCATTTTTATTGTTGAGCCATAAGGCATCATTGCTTATGAAGTCGTTGGCTACGTAAATATCCGGCCAGCCGTCGTTATTAAAATCACTTACTGCAACCCCCAGCCCGTACCCATCCTCTTTGATGCCTGCTTGCATGGAAACATCGGTAAACACAGGATGCCCGAGTTTTGCGGTGTCGCCTTCATTTCTGTATAATCTGTCATTTGCCAAAGATTTTCCGCTCCTGTCACGTGGGAAAATCGCGTTTGCATTTTTAGTGCTGAGCAGGTAATTGACCAAATACATATCCAGGTCACCGTCGCGATCGTAATCCAAAAAAACTGCCTGGGTAGAGTAGCCCGAATCTGCCAGCCCGTATTTGGCGGCTTCCTCTTTAAAACTCAAATCCTGCTGATTGATGAATAGCAGGTTTTTGGAACGCGTACGCAAATCTTTCCCAAAAACCGAAACATAAATATCATCAAACCCATCGTTATTGATATCCACAACGCTTACACCTGTACACCATTCGCCCGTGCTTACGCCCGCTTTAGCAGTGATGTCTTCAAATTTATTATTCCCCCGGTTAATGTACAGTTGGCTGCTTACCTGGTTACCGCTAAAGAAGATGTCCTGCAAACCGTCGTTGTTAAAATCGCCGATTCCTACTCCTCCGCCCATGTACCCAAACTCGTTGATAAAGGAATAGGACGAGTCATTGTCATGAATATCATTACTGAAACGGATTCCGGATTCATGAGCCGGGAGTGCGGTAAACAGTGTGTTCTTTTTTTTGTTGGTACAGGCAATACCAAGGACCACTGCAAAAAGAAAAACAATACATCGGTTAATAAGTATCTGGTTCATCCTTATTTTTTTCAAATCTCCTTTATTACGTGAAGCAAGCTGTTGTATGGGGAAAAAAATAGAGGCTATGGGTTAGCCTCTATTTGAATTTTTGTCTTTCGTTTATTTGAGCATCGGATTAGTAGAAAGTTCACCTGCGGGTATCGGGAACATGCCTACTTGTCCGGGTTTGGGATCAGTTATAATCGAGGGGAAGTATCCTTTGGCCCTCCAGCGAAGGAGATCAATGTTGTTGATGGCTTCACCGCCTAATTCAACAGAACGTTCATGCATAACCGCTTTTAGTGCGGCTTCTTTTGTTGCGAGAGTTACGTCGGGCATATTTACGCTGGCACGGTTGCGTACTTCATTGATGTACGCTGCTGCCTGGGCGGGCGTACCCACTTCGGCTTCACATTCTGCGAGCATCAGCAATACATCGGCATAACGGATAACTCTCTGGTTTAATCCGCCGGGATGAAAACCTGAATTTACCCAGTCGTAAATTCCGTATTTCCTGAAGAAGCGTTTCTTAACAACTCCTTTTCTGTTGGATGTGGCAATGTTCATATCCGTGGCAACCAGTGTTTTCGGACCCAGAGGAGATTGGGTGAGGATTTGATCTCCCTCCTCAAAAATGGTGAACTTGTAACGCGGATCATTGTTTTCAAACTCATCGAGAAACCGGTCGGAAGGAATTACGTTACCCCAGGTAATTCCGTACTCCTGGTTACGAACGGTGCTTAACGGGCTGGTTGATCCCTCTCCGGTATATCCCCAGTTAAAGTTGTTGTCTCCTTTATCCACAAACACTACTTCAAAAATGGACTCGTCATTAAATTCATGCCCTGTGATAATGGTTATGCCGGCATCATCTTTCACATCTCCGTCGAAATTCCACTGATAATCATCCACCAGGGTGTATTTTCCATAAACCTGCAATAAAGCCGTTTTAGCCGCAGCATAGTCGCCTTTTTGAATGAGTACGCGTCCCAGCAAGGCATTGGCTGCACCACGGGTTGCCCGCCCGTTATCGGATGCGCCGTAACTGTCGGGTAGTTTTTGTGCTGCTTCCGTTAAATCGGCAACAATCAGACTATAAATTTCCGCGGCTGCCGTTTTTCCCTTAAAATCAGTGGACGAAACAATCGGCTCGGTATATACCGGAACATCACCCCATTGGGATACCAGTTCAAAATAGGCCCATGCCCGTAAAAATTTTGTTTCCCCAACGAGGCGATCTCTGAGATCCGTATCATCTGAAATATCGGGTGCCATAGATAGCACCAGGTTTGCGCGGTTAATCATGTGATAGCAGCCGCTCCATACACTGGACATTACAGAGTTAGAAGGTGCAGGAGAAGGTTCTTTCAGCAATTCTGCCCGCGGCGCCTCTAATTGCGGCCCACCGGCAGCACATTCGCTGCCTCGCATATCGTGAGTAAAAAACCACTCGCGGCCTACCAGTTCACCACCTCTTAAAATAGAATAGATGCCGTTAACACCATTTTGCAGTTCGGCTGCGGTTTTAAAATAGCTGGCTGTGGTGGGGTTGTTTTCGTCAAATACATCTAATTTGTTATTACAGGCAATCATTGCCGACCCCGTCAGCAGAATAGCCATTGTATATTTTTGAATGTTGAATTTCATATTAATATTTTTAAAAGAAATGATCAAATTTTCTCGCTTAAAATCCTACCTGCAATCCTACCATAAAGGCTTTGGGTTGTGGATACACGGCAAAGTCAATACCATTGGTTAATGATGAGCCGGGCGTTCTGTTACCCACTTCCGGATCGTAACCGGTGTATTTGGTAAAGGTTAAAATGTTCTGAGCGGAAACGTATACTCTCAGGTTCTTAATCGCACCCTTTGTAAGTGATCCTAAACTATTTTCAGGAACGGTGTATCCCAGCATAATGTTTTTTAACCGCAGGTAGGAGCCGTCTTCAAGAAAACGTGTTGAGGGGCGTGCATTTTGATTGGGGTCGGCAGAAATAGCTCTCGGAATATCAGTATCCGTATTGGTGGGCGTCCACGCGTTCAGCACCTGTGTACCGGCATTAAAGAAGCGTACCATACCCTCTGTTATAACCCGGGTAGCGTTGAAGATTTTATTACCCTGAACACCCTGGAAAAATGCGGACAAATCAAAATTCTTGTAATTGGCGCCCAGGTTAAGTGCGTAGGTTACTTTAGGTATAAAGCTTCCCAGGAACTGACGGTCGTTGATATCAATTACACCGTTCTTATCCACGTCCTCAAACTTCAAATCGCCGGGAGCGGTACTGGCAACCTGTGTTGGGCTGTTGTCCACTTCCTGCTGGCTTTGAA
>JADZFY010000345.1 GCA_020854215.1 Chitinophagaceae bacterium
GAGGGCTGTATTGATTTTCGCGCACTGGCTGGGGTCATTAAAAGAAGTGATTACAAAGGCTGGATGGTAGTGGAAGCCGAGCAGGATCCTGCTAAAGCCAATCCGTTGGAATATGCACTGATCGCCAGACAGTATATTAGAAAAGTGACGGGGTTGTAAGGTATATCTCATTACTATTCAGCTATGCGTGACGATTCCAGCTGCCGTCAGGTAGATTCGTCACGCATTTATTCATTTTCGCCTCCAGCGACTTGTAAAATTGTAATACCGGGACACAGTCCCGTAAGAACATAGCAGGTACGAAGTCAGAGACTTCGTACAGCGGGACTTAAAGGATTTCATTTCCAAACTGACAATTCCTGTTTTTAGCATTTGCGGAAGGTATTTATTCATTATCACCTCCGGCGATCGGCAAAATTGTTTTACCGGCCCCGGAAGAACATAGATTGTTCGAAGTTTGGGGCATCCTGCATTGGAACCACAACAGGTATCGGGTTTTCTTTTTCTACAAATAACTTAACCACCACTTTTCTTTGTGACGCAACTTGTAGGCATCATACCACTTACATAAAGGATATAACAATACAACAACCCCAATCCAAACCAGGTACACCACACCCAAATTATGTCCTTCGCCGGGTACGGCAAACTTGAAAGGCAGTCCAGGTACGCCTTCCATCCCTTCTGCCAGGCTATGCCCCCGTCGCAAATAATCTGCAACAGATAAAAAATTCAACAGGTAAAAATGGAGGATATAAAAAAAGAAAGGAACCCTGCCATACACTTTAATCATGTCGGCCCAACGCCCTGTAGCATTCCTAAAAAAGTAGAGAAAGAGTATCGCACTACCAACCGTAGCACACATAAACATCAAAGACGGAGGGTATTTTTGAACATTCATAAATGAGAAAAATGTCCTAACCATACGCTGTTGCGTATTCCATGAGGCGGGATCTCCGTAAGCATTAATGAAACGCAGTACCAGAAACAACATCATGGCACAAATGCCCAGCAATAGCAGAACTTTATTTCGTTGTTCGCTATTGTAGTGTGTGAATATTTTCCCGAAACAATAGCCAAGTATCATCAATCCCGTCCAGGGAAGAAACGGATAAAAAATACCCAGGGAGCGACCGCCACCTAAGGGTATTACGTTGGGTAAATGCAGGAAATTCCACCACAAAGGAACAGCACCCTGCGCTAACCGTTCGGGATAGTCAAGCAGATTATGCCCAAATACTATTACCAAACCGATGGAAAGAATTACAGGATAGGGAAGCCGAATAACGAATCCGAGAAAAAACATACTGATGCCGATAGACCAAATGGTTTGCAAAATAAAATAGTTGAAGTAAATGTCTCCGGTTATACCGAATGTTACCACCGTTACTTCCAATAATATAAGCCACAGCCCACGGGAGATCAAAAACCGGCTTAATTCATTTTTCGACTTTCGGGTTCCCTGCAACCAGGCAGACACCCCGGCAAGGAAAACAAATGATGGAGCACAAAAATGGGTAACCCATCTTGTAAAATACAGTTGGGGAGTAGTAGTTACCGGATCAAGCGGGTCGGAAGTAAATGCACCGGCGTGAAAAAAATCACGCGTATGATCAAGTGCCATAATAATCATAACCAATCCGCGGAGTAAATCAATAGACTGGATTCTGTTTGACTTAAGCGCAGTGGGAATAGCTAAGGCTGCTGCACGCATATGGGTAAAATTCAATTTGCTAATTTATAAAATGGTGCAGGAAGAAAAAAACCAGCATCCTACTAAGAACGCTTTGATGTGTTTGGCTTTTTCCGGCACCCTGCCCTCATTTAACTCACGCTACAAAATAAACCATCAATCCCTGCCGTGCGTTCCATTACAGCAGGGATTGATCGTTCGCATAAAAATTGCACTATTGCTTTTTCATGGCCAATACCGGCGGTGTTGGTTGTACGGAGCTATTCTTAATGGGCTTAATGGTTCTCAGGTAGGCATAAATTGCCTTCAGTTCATCGTCAGTCATAAATTTTACCGGCATCAATGCCATTGGCGGAAGCAGGGATCGCGATCCGGGAATCCCCTTGCTCACACTATTTTTGATTGCATACAAAAACTGGCTTTCCGTCCATTTTCCGGTGCCTGTTTCGTCCGGCGTAAGATTAGCGGAATAAGTGATTCCCCAGGGTCCAACCCAGGAAGTAAAGCTTGCCGTAACTACTAATCCTTTACTTTCTACATCCTTTCTGTCAACAGTCGGTGGCGGCATTTTTTCCGGATGACCGGATAACATTAAACTGGTGTCATCCACCGGTCCCATAGGTGTCATTTTTTTTGGAGTATGACAATCATTACAGCCTGCGATAGTAACCAGGTGCTCACCCCATTGTACCTGGGTTTCATAGCCTCCGAAGGAAGGCTTTTCTGCTGCAACAGATAAATTAACTGCCGGTTCTGTTTGTTTGTTCCCCGAACAGTTGACGAGGCAAATGGCAACAAATGCCATACCTGCAATAAACGGCAAATAGGACTTTCGCATAAACCTTGTATTTAGTGTTAGAAAAAACATACCCACCACGCATAGCAAACCCTAGCGCTATTCGGGAGTGCGTTCTTAGGAAAGCCGCTCATGAAGTTTGAGAGAAGCAATATTCAGGGGTTTGCCGTTTCTCTGAGGTTGGGTAGTTTTATTCATGCACAGATTCTCACACCACAGCAGTCAAAGAAACAGGGATGAACTTTTCGCCGATTAACAATTTGCTTCCGTGTTTTGAGAGGTGATATGTTTAAAAATCGGTTGGGTGAAGGCTCGCCGGGGATTTATCAAAGGCAGCTAAAAGTTACAACGGATAATTCAAATGTCAAAAGATTTAACTCTTTTTAATTTCAACGATACCTGGTTTACAAACGGTTCGCTGACCGCAGGTTCAAAAAATCCGGTCCCGACAACACGATCCCGCAAACACGCCGCCAATACAAAACCGAAAATTTCCCACAACATTGTGGCTTCCCATCCTCTTCATCGTAACAAACAGAATATCAAAAAAGAGATACAAACGAAAAAAGTCATAAACCTTGTTATCTTTAATGCATCGCACAAATTTTTTTAACTCCCGGTATATGAGTCATCATCCATTCAGTCGTCGCCAGTTTATCCGCAACACATCAGCAGCCCTTGCCCTTGCTTCTCTTGAAACCAGCGGCTTGGGTTTTTTAAATACAGGCACAACAAAACCACGCCGTGTAGCCCTCATTGGTACCGGCTGGTATGGAAAGAGTGATCTGTTCAGACTGATACAGGTGGCGCCTGTAGAAGTTGTGGGTTTGTGCGATCCCGAC
>JADZFY010000346.1 GCA_020854215.1 Chitinophagaceae bacterium
ACCTATAAACTCGATGAACCTTTCCTGGTGTTGGCCACGCAAAATCCTATTGATCAGGAAGGAACCTATCCGTTACCTGAAGCACAGGTTGACCGGTTTATGCTGAAAGTATTGATAGATTATCCAAGCCGGGAAGAGGAACTGTTGATTGTGCGGCAAAACTTAAACCGCGTAAAAATTCCTGATATCAGGCAGATTGTAAGTTCGGCAGAAGTATTACAGGCAAGAACACTGGTAAGGGAAGTATATATGGATGAAAAAATTGAGAACTATATCCTGGATATTGTGTTCGCCACCCGTAACCCCGAACAATACCGCTTAGACCGGCTTAAACCGCTTATTGCCTACGGTGGTTCGCCCAGAGCCTCCATCAATCTTGCCCTGGCTGCGAAAGCACATGCTTTCCTCAGCAAACGCGGTTATGTTATTCCGGAAGATGTAAGAAGTGTTGCCAGAGATGTACTCCGTCATCGCATTGGATTAACCTACGAGGCAGAAGCGGAAAATATCAATGCTGAAATTGTTGTAGACGAAATATTAAAAGCGGTGAATGTGCCGTGATCAGTTTGAAAGCAAAAAAACGCTCGAACACTAAAGGGGGCGAAAACGCTCTGAGTGTAGCAGACATATTAAAGAAAGTTAAAGAACTGGAGATCCGGAGTAAGAAACTCACAACCAGTCTTTTTGGCGGCGAATACCATACGGCGTTTAAAGGAAGAGGCATGGTTTTTAAGGAAGTGAGAGAATACGCCGCAGGTGACGATGTACGTTTTATTGACTGGAACGTATCTGCACGTATAGGCACTCCGTATAGCAAACTCTTTGAAGAGGAACGCGAACTTACGATGATGTTGCTGGTGGATATAAGCGCCAGCTCACTTTTTGGTACCGTTAAAAGGCGCAAAAAGGAGCTGATTATTGAAGTTTGCTCTACACTGGCATTTTCGGCCGCCAAAAACAACGACAAGGTAGGTGTTATATTTTTTAGCGATCAGATAGAGTTTTTTATCCCACCCAAAAAGGGGAAGGAACACGTGTTGTATGTAGTAAGAGAACTTTTAACCATTCAACCCAAAGGCAAGGGAACCAACCTCAGTGAAGCCGTACGGTTTTTTAATAGTGCGGTTAAGCAAAAAAGTATTGCCTTCATTTTGAGTGACTTTATGGTGGAACAATATGATGACGCACTAAGAGTAGCCGGAAATCGCCACGACGTTACAGGAATTAAGGTGTATGACAAAATGGATATGGATTTACCCGAAATCGGCATGGCGCAGGTGCAGGATGCAGAAACAGGTAAAACGCTATGGATTGACACCAACGATAAAATGGTACAGTATAGCTACCACCAGCAGTTCATGCAAAATGAGGAAGCATGCAGACGCTCTTTCTTAAAGTCGGGAGCCGATTTGCTTTACCTGCGTACTGACGAAGATTACGTTAAAGTGCTGCAGCAGTTTTTTGCAAAAAGAAAAAAAATCAAGAAATAAACCGGCTGTATTCAGCACACCATGAACAAATCCATCCAAATAGTGTCGTGCCCTGATACGCATCACGGAAATTTTGATTACTGTTTCATTCAACAATCCGCATTTTATGGTGTGCTTCTTTTGATTTTTGGATTTTCTTTTCCGGCAATAGCAATCGCTCAATCACACTCCGGCTCTATTAAAGCAACACTGAACCGGGATCATGTGCTCATCGGGGAACAGATTGATTTACACATTGAGGTAAAAACAGATTCCGCAACAACTTTAACCCATTGGATAAATTTAGCCGATAGCTTCAATCATCTGGAGGTGTTGGGCAGATCACGGATTGACACCATTAAAAATGCGTCAGGCACCGAATACCATCAGCATATCACTGTTACCGGATTTGAACCGGGAGTATGGACCATCCCGGAACTAAAAGTAGCCCTTCGTAAAAAAAACCTCAAAACAGATTCTCTATCCATAACGATTGTTCCCGTAAAATTAAAAGACAGTTCCTACCATGATATCCGGGCGATAATTGACGTGCCGGTGAAAAATACACCCTGGTGGTACTGGTTGGCCGGAGGGTTATCTGCAGTGGTGCTGGTGGTCCTGCTATGGCTATGGCGTAAGTCGCGCGTAGCAAACCCTTTTGTGTTCAAAGCAGATGCCCCCGTTACTGAACCTTATCTGGAGGCAATGAACAAGTTACAACAACTGGCAAAGGAACGATTGGCAGAAAGAAAGGAATGGAAACAACACTATAGCCGGCTAACAGGCATACTTAAACGATATATGGAAAGGAAGTTTCAGATACCCGCCATGCAGTACACTACCGGCGAATTACTGCTTCGTTTGAAAACCCGTTTGGGAAATGAAGGCATTGGAACGATCACAGAAACATTACGCATAGCCGACGCCGTTAAATTTGCAAAATATCAACCGGCAGAAGATCAGGCAGAAATTTCAATAAATTGTATGGAACAGACCATTCAATTGCTGAACCAGATAAAATTATAGCATTGCTCAGATCGTATTTTGAACATATTGAATTTGCCAACCCGGTTGTTTTGTTTTTGTTGCTGGGTATTCCGGTGATGGCGGGATGGTATATCAGTTATGCCAACAGAATGCGTGGTGCCATGCTGGTTTCATCTCTAAAGAGTTTCAGAAATATTCAGTCTTTTAAAAGCAAATTGAGGCATCTTCCCTTTGTATTGAGGCTCCTGGCATTGACCTGCATCATTTTGGCATTGGCCAGGCCGCAAGTAGCTCATGACGAAAAACATGTTGAAGGAGAAGGAATAGATATCGTGCTGTGCTTAGATGTGAGCGGAAGCATGTTAGCACAGGATTTCCAGCCTAACCGGCTCGAAGCCGCTAAAAAGGTGGCAGGCGATTTTGTTCGTAACCGTCCGGCAGACCGTATCGGGTTGGTAATTTTTGCAGGGGAGAGCTTTACTCAATGTCCGGTTACCGGCGATCATAGCATGCTCGAGTCGCAGATATATCAGGCAGATGGAAGCTTTCTGGTAGATGGAACGGCCATCGGGTCGGGCCTGGCCACCAGCGTTGACCGGCTACGAAACAGCAGTGCAAAAAGCAGGGTAGTAATATTGCTGACGGATGGAGAGAACAATGGCGGATTAATTGATCCGGTTACGGCAAAAGAAATTGCCAAATCGTTAGGAATAAAAGTGTACACGATTGGTATGGGTTCCGAAGGATATGCCAG
>JADZFY010000347.1 GCA_020854215.1 Chitinophagaceae bacterium
GCCTAACCCTGTACCAGGGAAGCGTAAGCCTCTGCGTTCAAAAGTTTTTCTATATCTGCGGTATCATCAACCTTAACTTTAACCATCCAGCCTTCACCATAAGGGTCACTGTTTACCAGTTCGGGTTGATTATTGAGTTCTGGATTAATTTCGAATATCGTTCCGGTTACGGGAAGAAAAAGATCGCTGACGGTTTTCACAGCCTCTACGGTACCAAAAACAGAGTCAGCCCCCAGATGCTGATTGAGGGTTTCAATTTCAACATACACGATATCGCCCAGCTCACTTTGTGCAAATTCGGTGATGCCAATGGTGGCTACGTCGCCGTCAAGGCTAATCCATTCATGGTCTTTTGTATAACGCAGATTTTCAGGAAAATTCATGGTTTATGATTTTGTGTTGCAAAGATTACAAAAACAGTTGAAATAAACAGGCATACCCACGGGAATATCACAGGAATACGCAGGCGGCTTCAAAAACACTGGAATATTCCTTCTATTATAAAAAATTACTATTTTCAAAATACAGTAATACATGATCTTTCATAAAATTTTCCTGTTGTATCAGGTCCATAGTTGGCAGGGCTTTCAGTTGCCGGTAGTGGGGCCATCCATCACTATCCACCTTTTCCAATTCGTAGAAGCCGCTTTGTGCAAAAAGGCTGCAAACCGCCACGTGCATCAAATCCTGCTTTTGCTCTTTGGTGAACTTTTCGCGAATATCTCCTAATTCCTGTATCCCAATCAAAAACAAAATAGCTTCCATGTCGGGCTTTTTACCAAAGCGTTCCATTAACCTGCTTTCAAGCTTCCACCAACGAGCCTGGAGATCGTCTTTACCATTGTTCATGCCTGCAAAAGTACACGGATTAAAATAACAATATTTACACGCAAAAAATCAGCACTCCGGTGGATTTATTATACCTTTGCAAACTCAAAAAAATAGCCATCTGGCTTTAGGTGTCTCATACTGCCGCAAAGGGGTTGTTGATTTCTAAAGGTGGAGTTAAAGAAAATTAAAATGCAGATAAGAAACATCGCCATCATCGCTCACGTAGACCACGGTAAAACCACTCTGGTTGACAAGATTTTACACCAAACCAACGTATTTCGTGCGAACCAGGAGAGTGGGGAACTCATAATGGATAATAACGACCTGGAACGGGAACGAGGAATCACCATTTTCAGCAAAAACGCTTCCGTAACCTATAAAGATGTAAAAATCAACGTGATAGATACTCCCGGCCACTCGGATTTTGGAGGTGAAGTAGAGCGGGTGCTAAAAATGGCGGATGGCGTTTTGTTGCTGGTGGATGCGTTTGAAGGTCCTATGCCTCAAACCCGATTTGTCTTGCAAAAAGCCCTGCAACTTAACCTCAAACCGTTGGTAATAATTAATAAGGTAGATAAAGCAAACTGTCGGCCAGATGAAGTGCATGATGCCGTATTCGAACTGTTTTTTAACCTCGACGCCACCGAAGAGCAGTTGGATTTCCCCACATTTTACGGGTCGGGCAAAAATGGCTGGTTCAATGATTCACTAACCCCTTCGGAAGATATTACTCCGTTACTGGATGGAATTTTGAAATATGTTCCTGAACCCAAGGTAAACGAGGGACCTTTGCAAATGCAGATCACCTCGCTGGATTACTCTTCATTTTTGGGACGTATTGCGGTAGGTAAAGTAACGAGAGGTATCATAAAAGAAGGACAACCTATTGCCCTGGTGCAAGCCGATGGCAGTATTAAAAAGTCGAGAGTTCGGGAGTTATACGTTTTTGAATCCCTGGGTAAAAAGAAAGTGACAGAAGTGATTGCCGGCGATATTTGTGCGGTTGTGGGTCTGGAAGATTTTAATATTGGCGACACCATCGCAGATACTGAGCATCCTGAGGCACTGCCTGTTATCAGTGTAGATGAACCCACCATGAATATGCTGTTCAGTATCAACAACTCACCCTTCTTTGGTAAGGACGGAAAGTTTGTAACCAGCAGACATGTACGCGACAGGCTGATTAAGGAAACAGAAAAAAATCTTGCACTTAAAGTACTGGATAACGATAATGGGGACAGCTTCATGGTTTATGGCCGTGGTATTCTGCACCTCGGAATATTAATTGAAACCATGCGTCGTGAAGGATATGAGTTGACGGTAGGACAACCTCAGGTAATCGTAAAAACCATTGATGGTAAGAAATGTGAACCCTACGAAACGCTGGTGATAGATGTGCCTGAAGAATTTGCCAGCAAGGCGATTGACCTGGTTTCCCGTCGCAAAGGTGAAATGCTCGTGATGGAAACCAAGGGTAGTATGCAACACCTTGAGTTCGATATCCCCTCCCGCGGGTTGATTGGATTACGTACCCAACTTTTAACCGCAACTACCGGTGAAGCGGTAATGGCACACCGGTTTAGTGAGTACAAACCATGGAAAGGACCAATTCCCGGAAGAAACAACGGAGTTTTATTATCGAAGAATCAGGAAAAGACAACCGCTTATTCGATTGATAAGTTGCAGGACCGCGGTACCTTTTTTGTAGATCCGGGCGAAGATGTGTATGCCGGGCAAATTATAGCAGAACACATTAAACCGGGTGATTTGGTTGTGAATGCTACTGAAGCCAAAAAACTTACCAACCACCGGGCCAGCGGTAGTGATGATGCCACACGCATTGCACCTAAAACCATGATGTCGCTGGAGGAGTGTATGGAGTATATTCAGCATGATGAATGTATTGAAGTTACACCTAACTATATCCGCATGCGCAAAGTGATTCTGGACGAAGAAGAACGTAAAAAGCAATCGAAAAAATTAAGCGTTCAGGAAGCCTGAGTAGTATAAGCGCTTCTGTTATCCTTATACGTTGATTCAAAGCCTTCTGCATTGAAATTCAGAAGGCTTTTTTATGTGTGACCGATCAGGAATATCTTTACCGGTATGCAACTGTTTATTTTTGACGATTACGAATCTTTATCGCATCGTGCGGCAGATGAAATAATTTCACTTGTAAAGCAAAAGCCGAACGCTGTTTTATGTCTCGCTGCGGGTAATACCCCCGTACTCACATATAAATACCTCGTTCAAAAAGCAAGAGATGAGAATATTGACTTCTCCAACTGCGTGTTTATCGGATTGGATGAATGGGTGGGGATTCCTCCGGAAAATGAAGGAAGTTGTGCATGGTTTCTCCGGAAAAATATTTTTAACAACTTGAATTTTTTACCCTCACGTATTCATTTGTTTGATGCGCTTGCCGTTGATCTTCACACGGAATGTAATGCTATGGACAGGGTTATCTTTTATGCCGGCGGTATTGATTTAATGGTTGTAGGTATCGGCATGAACGGACATATTGGTTTTAATGAACCCGGTACGTCTTTCGATCTGTATTCACATATATCTCAGCTTGATGCTACTACCAGGTTGGTAGGGCAAAAATATTTTAAGGAGCAAACTTCACTTGGCCTGGGACTAACCCTTGGCTTAAAGCATCTTTTGGAAAGCAAGAAAGTAGTGTTGCTTGCTAATGGACGCAGCAAAGCGGATATAATTCAAAAAGCGCTTCTGGGAGAGATTAACCCTGCTGTTCCGGCAAGTATTATCCGCCGGCATACCGAAAGTATAATAATGATTGACAAAGAAGTCGCATCTCACCTTAAACAAAAAGACAATTGAATTGCGTTGTGAAATTGAAAAGCACCGGCTACGGTTGCTGCCGATCCTTCCTGGCAGCCTGCAGTTCCCGGGCGTCAGATATAGACCGCACCAGGTAAATGAGTATGAAAATCTTGATGATGATACTTCCTCCGAGATAGGTGGGTTTAAGCGCAGCAGTAATAATTGAAATAGCAATAAATAAAACCAATGCAGATAGCAACGAAGGGTAAGGGTTGTTCCTGGCAAAAATGGCAAGAATAAAAAACAGTATAACCTCTATAACCGTGACGATGGTTACCGGCCATGAAAAGCCATTTCCCGCCAGGTTAGCTATGATTTCACCCACCACCAGCAGACATAATGCCTCTAAAATAATATTCCTGATTTTTTTGTCATCCATTGTAAACTGCGGTAAATATTGGTCCGAAACGGACTCCGATGTTCGTTCACTGCACCCTATTCATTTTAAAACCAAAATAGTGCAAAATCATAATACTCCCAAAGGAATGCCCATTTGTTTTAACACAATTATTTATAAATATCGGGTAATTTATATATCGTACCGGCAGCAAAAAATCACGCTGACTTAGGATGGATGCATTTCACTCGTTATGGCAACGGAATATCCCGTTTAAGCATATCGTTTCTGTTTGCCATGTCCCATGCTGTATAAAAAACCAACTGCGTTCTTTTCAGCATTAACCCGTAATTAATTTTATCCGGGGTGTCCGTGGGTCTATGGTAGTCGGGGTGCAAGCCGCTAAAATAAAAAATAACCGGCACCCCCTTTTTGGCAAAATTATAGTGATCGCTGCGATAGTATATTCTTTGCGGATCTTTTGGATCGTTGTATTTATAATCCAACTCCAGTTTACTGTACTTTTTGTTCACCGTCTCACTGATCGGTTTGAGGTCGGAACTCAATTTATCATCTCCTATCACGTAAATATAATTTGACGAATCGCCGTAACTCCGGCTGGGATCAATTCGACCAATCATATCAATATTCAGATTCACTGTTGTATGCGCTAGCGGAAATGCCGGATGAGAGGAATAATAGTCGGAACCCCATAGTCCTTTCTCTTCGCCACTCACGGTCATAAACAAAATACTCCGGCGTGGACCTTTTCCTTCTGCTTTTGCTTTCGCAAATGCCTTTGCCAGCTCCAGGACGGCTACCGTACCCGACCCATCATCGTCTGCCCCAAACCAAATCGTTTCATTTTTTTTTCCCAGGTGATCATAATGCGCAGTGAGTACAACGTACTCATCTTTTAAATCGCTTCCTTCCAGTAAGCCGAGTACATTGCTGCTTTGAAGGGTAATGGTATTTTTCTGGAAGCCGAGAGCGATGTTAACAGCATATTCTTTTGGA
>JADZFY010000348.1 GCA_020854215.1 Chitinophagaceae bacterium
ATAAAGGGAAAAGTAGTCCCCTTAAAGACCGGCGATACCTGAAAATCTTTTATGGAGCCATGCATGTTTTTACCGAAAAGCATTATAAGAAGCGAGCCTGGCTGTGGTTTTTCTGGCTGTTAAGGACAGCAGTAGCCCTTCGTGGAGTCCTAAGCGTGGTCATGTACGGAACAAGAAATACCTGGTCGGCATTAACCCGTTTATTCAGAAGAAGCAATACGTCAGCCCGGCATGTTCAGATTCTGCTGATCAGTGGAAGGGAGGAAAACTGCACCCGGGTTTTATCATTATTCAGCAAACCCGCCAGACAAAATGCCCGTCAACTTGCTATAGAACCGGGTAGCCAGCATAAGATGCAAAACGCTAAAAAGATAGCAACGCAAATTAAATCCCACCCGGTTACCCATCTGGTTTTTTGTGAGGGCGCATCAAGTTTTAAGGAGATTATTGGATTGGTTGAATTAGTAAGACCTTTGGGACTAACTGTTGGTATACATGCTTCGTGCAGTGGAGGTATTTCCTGGGTGCAACCCTGAGTCAATGGTATATCGGGTGAAAAAAAGGGAATTTAGGAGTATAGCTACTTGTGTTATAAATTTGCCTGTTAACTAAATATCACTAACCCATCTTTTCTCAATGGGGCTAATTGAAATACCGATTCCCAGCAATATGGCAGAAGCACTTCACCTGGATCCGGGTCCGCAGCAACGCCAGCAACGGCGGGTATTAAAAAAATTACTGAGAAAGGCGAGATTTACAGAATTTGGGCAGGCCTATCATTTTGATGAAATATTACTGCATCCTCAACCCGAAAAAATATTTCAGCAACGCGTTCCCATTTTTGACTACGATACCATTTATGAGCAATGGTGGCATCGTACATTAGATGGAATTCCGGATGTGTGCTGGCCGGGCAAGATTGAATATTTTGCACTCAGTTCTGGCACTTCGGGTTCAGCAAGTAAGTATATACCCATTACCAGCGACCTGATGCGGGGTAACCGCATTGTAATGGTTAAACAGATGCTTACCCTGCGTAATTATGTAGATATTCCTGTAAAATCTATACGAAAGGGTTGGCTGATGCTGGGTGGCAGCACAGATTTACAAAAAGGGCCGGGATATTATTCGGGCGACTTAAGCGGCATTACCGCCAAAAAAGTACCGTTCTGGTTCAGCCCGTTTTATAAGCCCGGTAAAAAAATTGCCCGAACCAAAGACTGGAATACCAAGTGGGATGAAATTGTGGAACAGGCGCCCCATTGGGATATTGGATTTGTGGTGGGTGTTCCGGCCTGGATACAGATGTGTATGGAAATGATCATAGAACGGTATCAGTTGAAACATATCCATGAGATGTGGCCCAACTTGGCCTTTTACGTTCATGGAGGAGTAGCCTTTAGTCCCTATAAACAGGGATTTGAAAAATTATTGGGCAAACCACTTACCTATATCGAAACCTATCTTGCATCGGAGGGTTTTATTGCGTATCAGGACAGGCAGTACGGACAGGGGATGAGACTGAACACCAACCAACATATATTTTTGGAATTTGTACCGTTTAACGGACAGAATTTTGATCACGAAGGCAATATTTTGAATACGGCGCAAACACTGCTGTTTGATGAAACGGAGGAAGGTAAGGACTATGCTATTTTATTAAGTACATCAGCAGGTGCATGGCGATACCTGATCGGAGATACCATCCGGTTTACAGATAAGACCAGAGCCGAGATCGCTATTACCGGAAGGACAAAACATTTTCTGAGCCTGGTTGGTGAGCATCTTAGTGTGGATAACATGAACAAAGCTATCCAGATGGCTGGTGAGCAACTGAATATTTCCATACCCGAATTTACTGTCGCCGGAATTCCACATGATTCGCTGTTTGCGCACCATTGGTATGTGGCCTGCGATGATGAGGTAGACCAGGAAAGGTTGCGTACGCTGATAGACGATAACCTCAGGGAGTTAAATGATGATTATGCCGTAGAGCGAAAGAGTGCACTCAAAGAAGTGTTGCTAACCGTACTGCCGGAAAGAAATTTTATGGATTTTATGGAAAGCAAAGGCAAGCTGGGTGGTCAGCATAAATTTCCAAGGGTAATGAAAGGGAAAATGCTGGAAGAGTGGCAGTTGTTTATCAAAACTACAACCCAATAGAAACCTGCACCGGAATTTATTGTCAATTTAATTACAGGAGCAGTTACTCATGGTTTCTTATTTTTATGTTTCCAAACTGATGAATTTAAAAGGTATAAAATGATGGAGGCTATTTTGAAAGGGTTGGCGCTGGGATTGATCTTAGCCTTATCAGTAGGGCCGGTTATATTTACCATCATAAAACAAAGTATTTACAATGGCCACGAAGGCGGTTTTAGCTTTGTTGCCGGGGTATGGATCAGCGATATAGTCCTGGTGGTGTTGTGTAACGCTTTTACAGAATTGGTAAAGGAGTTACTGGAATATAAAAAGCTGATTGGCTATGCCGGCAGTTCCTTTTTACTGGCGATGGGGGTGTATTATTTGTTTTTTAAAAAATCCAGGCTGAAAGCAAACGGCAACGGTCCGGAAATTAAACTGGGCCGGGGCGATCACACCCAGATATTTTTTTCCGGGTTCCTGATCAACACACTCAATCCCAGTGTTATCATTTTCTGGCTGGTGAATGCTACAGCATTTGCTGTAAGTCACACACTACAGCAACGCATTGTTATTTTTACAACCTGCATCCTTTTCAATATAATGGCAGATGCTACTAAGGTGATGCTGGCCGGAAGTTTACGGAAAAAGCTCACCGTCCACAACATTACGGTAATCACCAAAATTTCGGGCGGCATTTTAATTGCCTTTGCTTTTGCCCTGATCTACGGCATTATATTCTGGAGCGATAAAGTACAGTGAAAAACCGATACAGCAAACCGCTTCAAGTTGGAGCTGCCAGTTGTTTTTTGCAAACCAGGAGCGGGTTGTAGTTTTTGCATGTGTTTTTCCGGATATTTACTGCCCCTGGGCCAGACTGTATGACTTCTTTTCGCCCCATTTATTCAGCAATTCGGAGGAGCAGATTTTGAAATTACCGCTCATGCTTATATAAAGACCCAGTACGTCCTGCTGAGTGAGAGGTTCATCATCCAGGCTCTCAAAACGAACATTATATAAATTTACCAGGTTAGTGTAAACCGAACCTGTTGGCCAAACCTGGGTACCCCGGTTGCTGATGTTAACCAGTTTAAATTTTACGCCGGCATGCCGTTCGCATTTCAAAGCGATTGCCATAGGCTGTTCGTCACTTTCGATAAAAAGGTCCACTCCCACAATATGCTCGTTTTCGATTTCTTTGGACACCATCATCGCATTTTGCTTCA
>JADZFY010000349.1 GCA_020854215.1 Chitinophagaceae bacterium
CGGAACGGGTGAGGTGTTGAACCAGCCTGGAAGCATTGTTGACAGCAACCTGCTGATGCGGAAACTTCCGGATAAAGGAATCCCAATATCGTTGAGATTCGTCATCGCGGAGCAGCACCCACTGTTGAAAATATTCATCAGCCGCCAACTCCTCTTCCGTAAAGTCTTTATAAAACGCAGTATCCGGTCTCATCATGTGGAAAAGAGAGGTGATGAGATTCAGACATACTCAATTGGTTTAACATTTATTTTGCCAACGGAAACTCTTTTTGGAGAGAACTGGGATAGCGATAAACAGGGTCGTATTGTTATCCCAATCCAAAAGGTGCACGTTCAAATGAGTGGAGGAAACCCATATTTTGATGGAAACCGGATAAAAGAAGAATTAATGCAACGAGGAAAAACCCGATGCGCCATGATGAAAAAAGCCAGTTGAACTAAACAGTTTCAACTGAAGAAAGGCGTATAATATACCGTTAAGTTGCTTCCGGATCAGCGTTCGAAGTCCTTCCGGTAAAAAAGGTTCATTGAGCGTTCTCCGGTAGGCGTGAATTAATTGCTTTTCGCTTTCTCTGCAAAAAAGCAGTAGTTGTTGAGGTAAATCAACCCCATTTTCAGCAGAATATTCAGGATTAAAATTGGTTGTCACCTGTTCATTTTCCCCGGCAGAATCCACCGTTGCACCAAGCATGGTTAACTGGGAAGCAAGTTCACACTCATACTGATTATTCTCCTGAGCTAACACACCAATTGATTGGCTGAACTGCGAGTCGTTAACAGCGGTAGCTGCATTTTCGTACTTGTGTTTTTCCGTTCTTAATACATTGATTAAATAAGACAGACTCTCAATGATAGATACAGGCGTTTTATATGAACTGGCTTTTATCACGGTAATATTTTAATGCAATAGTTATACCATTTTTGATGAAGCAAATATCTGAACGTAAAGTTAGAATATATACCGCAATGCGGAAATACTTTACGCAGAATTAACATAGTACTTCTGAGTGAAAATTAGGCTAACGTTCTGCCAGACCTGCGCCGGCAAAACATTTAGATTTAACTCTGTGGAATTACGTACTATTTTTATAAGTTTGTCGTATAAATTGAATTTTATGGATGCTAAGGTTACTTTAAGTTTTGATAACAGGGTTATTCAGCAGGCAAAGCAATATGCGGAAAGCCAGGGTATTAGTCTTAGCAGGCTTACAGAAATTTTATTGCGAAAACTTACTACGGGCGGTTACCATCATATTGAAGATTTTCCGGTTGCCGATTGGGTAAACATGGTCTCAGAAGGTGAAGCGGCATATATTACCAAACCCAAAAGCAATAAAGAAATAAAAGCAGCATATTTTAAAAGCCGTACCAAAAAATGACACGACTATTTTTGGATGCCAATATTCTTATCTCCGTATTAAATAAAGAGTATCCCCGCTATTCATATGCTGCCAGGTTGTTAAGTTTGAACTCGTATAATGGCACTATCCTGGTTACGTCAACTTTGAGTCTTGCAATTACCTTCTATTTTGCGGAGAAAAAGCATGGTTCGGTCTCAGCACGAAAGAAACTGGCGATGCTGTTGGAGCATCTCGTAATAGCCGATTCCGGAGAACTGGAGGCCAGGAAGGCAATTCAGAATAAACAGGTGCAGGATTTTGAAGATGGCATGCAATTTTACAGCGCGCTACATGCCGGTTGCAATCATATTATCACCCACGATACCGGTGATTTTTATTTTTCAACCATAACTGTGGTTGATCCTGAAAACTATTTTAAGAAATTTCTTCCGCGGTAAGAAAGCCATTGTTAATACGGGTGTATTAAATATTCGGCAGAGCAGCGTTCCGTCAGGACAGCCATTGTTTGAGCAGTGTCAAAAAATGAGAGCGGGGAATCATTTCGGCGCCGAGCCTTTCCAAATGAGGAGAATATACCTGGCAGTCAATCAATTGAACTCCCTGTTGTTGTAAAAGCTGCACATGGGTAATGAAGGCATACTTGCTGGCATTGCTTACCAGGCTGAACATGCTTTCTCCAAAAAACAACCTGCCCATTTGGATGCCGTACAAACCGCCTGCCAATTGATCTCCTACCCAGGCTTCGGCGCTGTGGGCATAGCCCATTTTGTGCAACAAACAATAGGCTTCCTCCACTTCATTAGTTATCCAGGTACCCTGTTGGTTTTTTCGGGGACTGGTTTTACAAGCGCGTATAACCTGTTTAAAGGCCGTATTCATACTGAAACGAAATGCTTTTTTCCTGATGAGCCGTTGCATACTGTTGCTGATACGCAGCTTTTCAGGATATAGCACAAAACGTGGATCGGGGCTCCACCATAACGGTACATCTCCTTCGTACCAGGGAAAAATACCAGACCTGTACGCTAACAACAACCTTTCTGAAGACAAGTCGCCACCCATCGCCAGCAATCCTTCCGGTTCTGCGAGGTGTACCGGTGGGAATACAAGATCATTTTGAAGTGCATATAATGCCATTGCTACGAAGGTAGGCAGAATGTTTGCAACGCGTGTTGCGGCACATTGCAAAGCATATATTCCGTTCAAATAAAATTAGCTGCAATGCAACGATTTATATTGTACCATTGTCAGCACTATTGTTAGAACGGAATGGTTGACTATCAAGAATTAATAAGGAACTGCCTGAAAGGAAAAGCTAATGCCCAGCGGCAATTGTATGAATTGTACGCAGAGCAAATGCTCGGAGTATGCTATCGCTATACCAAATCGCTTGAAGATGCGGAGGATGTACTCCAGGAAGGATTTGTAAAAGTTTTTAAATACCTGCACCAATACCGGTCGGACGGAGAGCTGGGGGCATGGATCAGGCGAATAATGGTAAACACTGCCATTAATTACCTGAAACAAAGCAGCAAATACCAATACGATATTTCGTTTACAGATATAACCCTTCACCCCGGTTCCGAAGAAAATCCGCAGGTATATCTGCAAACCAAAGAATTGGCAAATCTGGTTAGGCAACTGCCTACAGGGTACCAAACGGTTTTTAACATGCATGCCGTGGAGGGCTATACGCATGTGGAGATTGGAGAAATTCTTGGAATTAACGAAGTAACTTCCCGTTCGCAGTACATGCGGGCGAGAAATTTGCTGATCAATTGGATAGAAAAACATTCTGTTGAAC
>JADZFY010000350.1 GCA_020854215.1 Chitinophagaceae bacterium
ACGTTTAAAGTTTGGATGATTGCGTTGTGCTACCGGGTCGTCCATCAGTTTCAACAAATCGTTCCATTGAATATCGGCAACGGGGTCAAGCGGATACATCCGGGCCGTTTGTGTCCATAATCTTCCCACGTCATCAAATGTCAGATCCACCGGGTTGATGATGCCATCTCTTTCGCTTGCAACCAGTTCTACCATAAAACCTTCCGGCACCTTAAAGCCTGCCAGTTCTTCTTCGGGAGTTTTAATGCTGCGGGGAGATATCCATTGTGTAGTTTCTGTTGTTGGTGCGGAAATAAAAAACAGGCTCGTCGCTACAAACAGGAAGCCGGATAATTTCATGTGGCAGAAATTGAAAAAAATAAAAGATCAGGGTAATTCAGAAATGGTTATATCGCGAAACTCCACCACGCCGGCACCGCCGCTATGAATTTGAACAGCGATCACCCCTTTGGCAGGTACTTTCGTATCCATCTCGGTGTATTCGCAGGTTTTTACTCCGTTGATGTACAACTCATGAAAATTGCCTTTAACCCGAACGATATAGCTGTTCCAGCCATCGGGTTTTAGAATACGGCGTAAAATACTAAGGTCTCCCCCAGCTAATTTGCCTCTGCGGTGTTCATCATAAATGTCACCCCAGTAACCATTGCCGATATCGGCCTGGTATCCCACAATCTCTCCGTTAACTATCTTCGACCGATATTGAATGCCGCTGTTGATCATGCCTGTTTTTTCATCACCCGACAAACGAAAAAGGCAACGAAATTCAAAATCACCGTATTCTTTTTCTGTATGCAAATAGGTGTTTTCCGGAATTTTCTGAATACCATCTCCACACATCATCACGCTGTCTTTTACATACCACAGATGTTGATGCGCAGGGTTAACCGTCTTCCAACCGTCGAGATTCTTACCATTGAACAGAGGAACTGCTTTAACCGATGATTCCTGACTAATGCCGGGGGCATTGCAAAAAAATATAAACAAGAGTATTTGCAGAAAAATAACGAAACGAAAAAAACTTCTGCTTTTGGGGGCGTGGTTAAATTGTTGTTGCATAACGGGTATTCGCATGTATAATATTACCAAAAATTAACGATATGCGGAGCGATGTTCCAATCGCAAAAAAAGCCACCCGGCATTGCAGGTGGCTTTCGGCTTTCGCCTCAGATATTTTTATGGACTAAGCCCGGTTAGGCGATACTAACCGAAGGCTTCCATGAATATGCTGAAGATTTCATGAATACCTCCTTTTGTTTGGTGAGTTGGAGTACTCAAAGTACGGAAAATTTTTAAACCCCAATCAATAATCTCACTGCCGGTCCTTGAGCTTCATAAAGGTCATAAGTTTTTGTCCGCGCACTAATATTCTCAATCCTCTCCTGCGTAAAGAAATATCCGGATTTTTTTTAACAAATTCATCCATGTTCCTTTTGTAGGAAGCGATGATTTCGCGGTACGAGAGAATACCAATAATACTGCTTTTACTGTCTTTCGACACTACGGGCAATACGTCCATGTTTTCTTTGGCCATAATCTCCACGGCCGCACGCAGGCTACTGCCCACATCAACCGATATGTTTTTTCGCTTGATGAGTGCTCCTACCCTGCTGTCTTCATCTTTTAATGTACTGAAGATGCTGGACGAGCTCAGGATACCTTTATACTCGCCCTCAGTATCGGAAATAATAAAATAATTGCTGTTATAGTCAGGCTCTTTACTCAACCATTCTTTCACTTCTTTCACCGTGGTGTCTTCACTTAACACAATACCGTTTTCTTTGATAACCTGCTCCACCGTTATTTTTTCGAGAATATCAGGTTCGTAGGAATGAGGTGTCTTTACTCCCCGGCGGGCAATCTTTTCTGTCATGATGGTGTTTTCCATGATGAAAAAAGAAACCAAATACGAAGCAGCACAACCGGCGAGTAATGGCAGCAATGCATTGGATTGTCCCGTGGTTTCTAATGCAAAAATGATAGACGTGAGCAATGCCCTGGAAGCACCGGCAAACATGGCCGACATGCCTACCAATGCGGCTAATGGCAGTGTAACGCCACTATTTGGAAAAAAATGAATAACAACACTCCCCAACAAAACACCCGTCGCACCTCCAATGGTTAGCAGCGGTGCAAGCGTACCGCCCGATGTTCCACTGCCCAATGCAATAGCCCAGGATAAAAATTTAAGCAGACAAAGTGATAATACAAAGGAGATCGTGAGCTCACCCGAAAGCACATTGGTGATATTTTCGTAACCTACTCCTAGTGTGTGTGGAGCAAAGTATCCGATAACACCAACAGCCAGTCCTCCAATAGCAGGCCACCACATCCAGTGAACCGGCAGGTGTTCGAATCCATCCTCAATTAAATACACCACTTTGGTAACCAGCACAGATAATATCCCCACAACAACCCCCATGATACTATAAATACCCAATGCGGTGTTGGAAGGAGTAGCAATCAGGTGCCTGATAGCAAATACCGGCTCCGACCCAAACAGCAAATGATGCCCGGCTGCCCCTGTAATACAAGCCAAAGCCACAGGAATAATGGAGCGCGGCGAGAACTCAAACAGCAACAGTTCTACTGCCAGAAAAACTGCCGCTATCGGGCTTCCGAAGATAGCGGACATACCGGCCGTGGCACCGGCTGCCAGCAATATCTTTCTTTCGTTATGGGTGATCTTTGTTAGCTGTCCGAGTGTGGAACCTAAAGCCCCGCCAGTGGCAATAATCGGGCCTTCGGCACCAAAAGGGCCACCCGTGCCAATGGAAACGGCAGAGGATAACGGCTTTAGATAAGTAATGGTAGGTTTAATTTTACTTTGATTGGTTAAAATTTGTTCCATAGCCTCCGGGATACCATGCCCACGGATAGCCTTGGAACCATAAAGCGCCATCAACCCCACTATCAATCCGCCAATAACCGGCACGGCAATTACCCAAAGTCCCAGCGAATGATTGATGGGCGTTGCTGCATCGGCGGAAAAACGACCGTGAAATGAGATATTAGTAATGAAATTGATCAGGTCAATTAATAGCCTCGAAATAAAACTGATACATATAGCAATACCTACTGCCAGCGCGGAAATGGTTAGCAGTCGTTTTTTATCCTGCTTAACAATGGGTTGGTCTGCTTCCGCTTCAATGGTGGGAATTAAAGAAACAGACACAGGGATACCTTTGTTTAAATTCTTCGTCTTGATCATTTAACGTTAATCTTTTACAATCCGGCAGCAACAGGATGTTTAATGCAGAGGGGGTAATATCCCGTCCCGGTTGAGAAAGAAGCGAAGGTAAGGACAATGGGTGAAACTTTGGTACACTGCCGCCATCGAAATCATTAGTGTATAAAAATAAAAAAATCACTGTCGGCTCATCAACTCCTGGTTGCTCAATATATCATCATTAATCTTCCTGTTTTCGAGGATGCGTAGATAACGCAACGCGAGTTTGTTATTATAATCTTCGTACGATTTGCGGGCCCATTGAATTGCCCCATCAACATCTCCATTGATTTCGCCGATAATTGCCATATTGTAGCATGCCCTGCCTGCCACCTTATCCTGAGCGTTTTTTGTTTCATGATTCCAGAGATCGGCCGCGTCATTCCAGTTGCCCGTTTGTGCCTTTCGTCTTGCAGTTCTAAAATTGTC
>JADZFY010000351.1 GCA_020854215.1 Chitinophagaceae bacterium
AACACAAACAGTCGTTCCTTTGCCGGGGGAGGAGTTCAAAACAAGATTTCCTCTGAGTGTTGTTGCTCTTGCTTTCATATTGTTTAATCCGTTTCCTTTTTTCACCATAACGGGGTCAAAGCCTGTGCCATTATCGGTAATCGTTATCTGTATTCGGTTGCCTTCGGCTATTTCACTTTTTATCTGCAACAAGCCGCAAGCGCTGTATTTTGCCGCATTGTTGATGATCTCTTTACAGATCAGCAAAACCTGTTTTCGTTTGTTGGCATCCAGGGATATGCGATCCAATGCGTTTTCCATACTTATTGCTAATTGGATATTCAGCGGCTCGCAAACTTCGGCCGCAAATTCGTGTACCCGCGTCATTACACTTTCAAGATTATCGTTGCCCGGGTTTACGGACCAAACTATGTCACTCATGCTATCCATGGTACTGGCGGCGTATAGTTTTATTTTTTGCAACTGATCTGCAACCACGGCTGCTTCGTCTTTTTTGGCAAGGGCAATGCGGCTGCTGATATCTATTACCGAAAGTGCCGATCCGATATCATCGTGCAGGTCCCCGGCTATCTGGTTGCGGAGCAGTTGCTCATTCAGTTTTCTTTTGATGCGCACCCTGTTAAACAGCAACCACCCAATGATAACAGCAGCCACAAAGAGCATCCCGAAAAAGTACTGCAGCAACCTGTTTTTCCGGTTGTCGGCCGTGGTGGCTTCATTTTGTGATTTTAGCAGCGCAATCTCGTTTTCCTTTTTTCCTGCTTCAAACTTTTCCTTGAGTTCATTGGTATGTTTTACCTGGTTGGCAAAATCAATCGAGTCGCGTAAGGCGAAAGCAATGGTACGGTATTGGTATGCTTTTTCCCAGTTCCGGTTTTGCCCGTGCATTTCGGCAACCGTAAGCGCAATATCATATTGAAAGTTGATCATTTTTAATGTATCACTTATGTGGTAGGCTTCTTCAAGATATTTTTCCGCTTCAGTAATTCTATTCAGCTTCCAAAGCACTTTTCCCATATTCATTGCCTCGTACGCAATGTCTCCCCGGTTGTTGAGCTTTTTGAAAGCGGCGTAGGCGCTGGCATAATACTCCAGTGCTTTGCTAAAAAGATTTTTTTGAAAATAGCTTTCTGCAATATGCTCCTGTATCATTGCCGAGGTGTAGGGTGAGCCTCCCTGTTGTAATGTGATGTTCTGACATTCATTTAAAATATACAGGCTGCTATCAGGCTGGTTGAGTTTTCTGTACAAAATACTTAGACTGATACCGGTACTCACGTACCGGAAAGAATCCTGCAGTTGCAAAAAACCGGCTAGTGCACGGTTCAGGTAAGCTGCGGCACGTTCATAATCTTTTGCCTCCCGGTACACCACTCCCAATTGACGTTGTACGTTGGTGTGATAAGGAATATTGCCTGTGACAGTACAAAGCGAATCTGCCTGCGTTAAATATTGAATGGCATGGACGATTTTGTTTTGTTTGGTATATACTTCTGCAATGTTGATGCAGGAGCGGATAATACCATTGGTATCACGGGCTTTGCCAAAAAGCTGCCAGGCCGTACGCAGGCTATTTACCGACGAATCCAAATAGCCGGTGTGCAGGTAGGCCCAGCCCATGGCATTGTGAATATTGGCTACAGCCAGTGCGCCGGTTGCACCTGTTGTTTTTGCCAGCATGGTTTTGGTAAGCACAAGCATTGAATCGGAATGCCGGGAAGCCGATGCAAATGCTGAGTCTGCCTGTGCAAATAACAGCGAATCATTTTTGTTGGTGAAGCGGGATTGTGCATACCCATTTTCCAGGAGTATGCAGAGCAACAGGGTGGCAATTATTTTCGTCAGCATAAATGAATGTATGCTTTTTTAACGGTCTGTGCAAGGCAAAACAAAGCGACGTTCAAATTAGTTGCTGTGGAATAATCGCGCTGAATAACCTGTTGATTTGTAGTATATTTATTAACCATGAGGCTGAGGCACTGTGCTAACATCATGCATTAAAACACGATGAACTCCAAACGTTTTTGTATTGTTGTTTTGATAGGATTATCGCTCGCAGTTGGTTCGCCACGGGCGCAAACTTTTTTGCACGACAGTATATATATTTTTTCTTCCCCACTTTCGCCGGAAAATATATTGCTCCATCCGGATACCTGCCACTATGTTCCCTACCGGGGGCATAAGATCAATTTCGGATTGCATACGCCAAATCATTGGTGCTATATAATAATTAAGGTCGAATCCGAAGGGCGGAGCGATTACCTGCTCTCCATTGATAATACCAGCATTGACACCGTAATGCTATTCGAGCTCAACCCCAACGGCACAAAGCATTTGGGGTATGTTGGTGGAAACCTAATACCCTACAGCGACAACAGGCAATTTGTATGGCATACACTGCCACTGTCGCATGAGGAAGGAACTACTTTTTATCTTGCTGCATTTCAGGACCGGGGAAAGAATATCAACGTGGGATATAAGATAACTTCCCGGGAACAATTAGAAAGATTGTATGTTCAATTTGACAGGATAATCTGGTTCTATTTGGGTATTGCCTTCCTTATTTTTGTGGTTACGGTTTTGGGTTATTTTTTTCTCCGCAGCAAAGCCATCGGATTTTATGCCCTGTATATCCTTTGCGTCACTGCGTGGGTATTGTCGCATTACGGCTACCTGTATCCGGCGTTTTATCCCAGGGTGCCCGTCCTTAACAACATCGTAAAGCCAATGTCTATTTTACTGGCATTGCTTTTTTTAATACGCGTGTTGCAGTTGATATTCGCCTCGGACTTTCAAAGGGACAAAGCCAGCAGAATTATTTTAAAGGTGCTGTCCCGTTTTGGACTCCTGGTACTGGCTTCGATGTTGCTGTACCCGTCTATTCCGCACGCCTATTGGATGCCGTCTGTTTTTAACCTGACATGGCATAGCTATTTTTCTTTTTCCTTTCTGTGTTTAATATTGGTGCTGGTACGGTTGTTTAATAAAGATATCACGGCGAGACTGTTTGCGCTGGCACTGGGGTTAGTAGTGCTGATGTCTATTCAGCAAACACTCTCTAACTCCGGATATTTTTATATTCCCTTTCTCAATAATCATGGAATAGTAATCGCCAGTATTGCGGAAATGCTGCTGTTGACCTATGCCATTTTCTCCAATACAGGAAAGGAAAGAAAACGCACGGCGCTGCGCCTTGCCCAGCTCAGGTCGGAGCATGCTGCCGCACTGGAGCAATTGGTAAACGTACAGGACAATGAACGGAAGCGGATTGCAGGAGAGTTACATGATAGTATTGGTCCGATGCTGGCAGCTATAAAAATCAATTTTATGCGCGTGGCCAAGTCCGGAATTAAGCGAAAAGATACAGACCTGCTGGTGACCAAAACGGAAGAAATTATAGATGGCTCTATCGCGGAGATCAGGGAGATGTCGCATCAGCTTATGCCCAAAGCACTATTATCGGATGGGTTGGTAGTATCACTGTCCAACTATTTCTGTGATCTGCGGGAGGTTTACCACATACCGATTGAATTCAGTCATAATATTACGGACTCCCTGCAGAATGACGTTCAGTTAAATTTATACCGGATCATGTGTGAGTTGGTGTTAAATGCCGTGAAACACAGCGGCGCTTCAGTTATTCGTGCTGAACTCCGCATTGGAGATGGTTCCATTGCATTGTGTGTTCAGGACAACGGAGGTGGTTTTAATCCCGCGCGGGTAAAGGAGTCATCGTTTGGGTTGAGAAATATTCAAAGCCGCGCGGAATACCTGAAAGGCGCTATGCACGTTGAAACGGGTGAAGGAAAGGGAACCCGAATTCACATAACGGTAGGGAAGAACGGAGTATAATTAACCGGGATTAATTTTCCTGGTCAATTTGTCTTTAATTGTAGATTTTGTAATTAAGCATGGCGCCAATAGCCGCATGACAGGCATAGTGCGACAAATGAATCTTACTTTTGTTCCCAGGCATTTGATAATCATTTTGGATACAATGCGCAGCCATAAGTTAAAGTTTTACCAACCCCATATTGTGTGCTTTGAGCAAAAGGCCGATGCGGTTTTTAACATTGAATTTTTCAAACAAATGCGCACGGTAGGTATCCACGGTTGATTCGCTCAAAAACATCTTTGCTGCAATTTCATTGTAGTTGAGTTCGGTGCACATATATTGCAACAGTTCTTTTTCCCTGTCTTTAAGCTCGGGCAACAGGTGCTTG
>JADZFY010000352.1 GCA_020854215.1 Chitinophagaceae bacterium
ACCCAATATTAGTGGTATAGGATTTTTCCCAGGTAAGCTCTGAATTTTCCAGACTTGCCAACTGAATGACGGATTCTTTTTCGGACAAATAAGGGCGATTGGTGTTGATACTTCTCAACACTACATTAGAGTTATTAGCCGGGCCCATGCTTGCCGTTAAGCCATAACTGGCTCTCAATAACAAATTATCCAGCCATTCCAGGTTACGCATGAAGGCCTCCCGGTCAACATTCCAGGAAGCAGCTACACTCCATGTGGGTAGCCAGCGGGCGGTTCTGGATTTTCCCAACCGGTTGGAACCATCATACCTGCCGGTGGCTGTTAAATTATATTTTGAATTCAAAGAATAATTGCCGGTGGCGTAAAACGCAACAAACCGGTCGTAATCTTTGCTCATTCCGTAATATGGGAAATTACTTTCGATTGTTTGTTTGAGTATTCTGTAATCAATAGCCGGCAAGCCTCCATTTTCATACTGGTAGCCATAGCCGGTATTATTGAAGTTTTGCCTGTCGGCAGATTTAACCTGCATACCACCGAGCAGATTTACCGAATGCCGCTCATTGATGGTAGTAGAATAGTTTACGCTGTTGCGAAAGTCGTAACTCAGTAAAAAATCCTCTGCCCGGTTGTAAAAACCACCATATGGCAATACCACCACAGGTTCGGCCTCAGGATCATCCGGATCGCGATAGAGGAACTTATTGTTCTGAGCGATGGTTGCTGTTCCGGCAGACCGGTACGCATTAGCCATATTGGCGTTTTCGGTAATCTGGTGTTCGCGGGTTGATTTTACATATCGCAGGGCTCCGGTAAACTCATACCTGAAGTTCTTCGCAAACTTATAATTGATGTCTCCCTGTAACCTCAAATCAATGATATTGATATCGAGAAAGTTATTTCTCAGTTCATTGATAATATTAAAGGGTGCAAAATTTCTTCTAAAAAATTCTTCCTTGCCATTTTCATCGTAAGCTGTAATGGTGCGGCTGGTATTTAATGCATAGCTGAATGGATTAATGTCAAAATCGCGGTCGTATTGTCCTTCCACCGGATTGGGGTTACGGGAAAGTGTTCCCGGTGCCCGTTGCTGCCGTACTGAACCTATTGTAGCAAATCCAACAGCAAACTTATCAGAGAACTTATAGTTGTTTCTGAAGTTAATGGTGTAACGATTCACCTTATCTGCTATCGTCCAGCCGTTGTCGCCATAATAACTCATTGAAAAATAACTCTGCGATTTTTCCGTACCACCGGAAATACTCAATGAGTGCTCCTGAATCAGGTTATTCCTGAACAAAATGTCAAACCAATCTGTATTCGCAGTGGCGTAACGCTTCAAAAAAGCCGCACGTGCCTCCTGCGTATTTTGCAGGGGGAAATTCCCGTTGTCATCCGCGCTCAGCATTTCATACATTTTTCCATAAATGCCGTTATCAGCACGATTGAGAATACCGGGATTCAAAGAACCCTTGCGTTCCAGTTCGCCCAACACCGACATTTGCTGCAGGGAGTTCATAATATTATACTCGGAATAGTTGGGCTTTAGCTGGGTGGTGAAATTACCTGTATAGGCAACTGTTGTTCTGCCGGCCCTGCCTTTTTTAGTAGTGATCACCACTACGCCGTTCATGGCTCTTGCACCATACAATGCGGTAGCAGCCGCGTCTTTCAGAATATCAAAACTCTCAATGTCGTTGGCATTCAGTCCGGCCACGGCCGAACCTAACAACGTAGTGGGATCGCCACTGGATAACTGATCGTTGGAGATATTAATAATGTCCTCCAATACCACCCCATCCACCACCCACAAGGGTTTATTATCGCCGTTCAGGGAAGTTGCTCCGCGTACTCTTACTTTCGGAGCCGCGCCAAAAGTGCCGGATACATTTTGGATAGACACACCTGCGGCTCGTCCTTCGAGCATCCGACTAACATCGGCCACCCCATTCATTTTTATATCATCCGCCTTCAGGGATGCGGCAGCGCCTGCAAATTTCTTTTTGTCGAGATTTTGAAACCCCGTAATTACCACTTCCGACATCGCACCCTCACTCCTGACTAACGATATCTCCAAAAAACTTTCTCCCCTGTAAACAATGGTCCGGGATTCTCTGTTTACATAGGTAAACCGAAGACTGTCTCCCCTGCTCACAATAATTGAAAATTCTCCGTCGGCGTTGGTGGTAGAACCCTCTCCCGTACGAAGGTTTTCAACAGAAACCCCACCCAGTGCAGATTGGTCGGATGCATCTTTAACTTTTCCGCTAACCCGCGCGGTGTCCTGTACTCCCGAAGATGGAGCGGTATGACCATTATAGTGATGCCCGGCAACTGCATCAGCTTTTGGAATGAACGCCAATCCTATAAAAAGGAAAAATATTTTAGAAAAAGGAACGGAGAATACTTTATCAGCAGTTTCCATTTTAAGAAAGCTCATAGCAGATCGTTTATGCTTGTATATCTGGACAATATTTTTCAGTAAAACGTTGAGAAAAAATGCATTATTTTTTCAAAATCCCTAAAAGTAGGCGTCTGCAATATAATAAATCCATGCTTCAGCCTCAACAGGTGGCAATAATAAATATATACGCAAAGATTGAAGGGAGGGTTGTACACCGGTTGTCTCCAATGGGAATTACCGGTTTATCCGGGAAGAAATTTCAAATGAATATGAACTATACTATCTTCGCGGCGATTTGAATTTGTTAATTATCAACTGTTCAATAAAAAACATAAACACAGCGTATGAAAAAGTATAGAGCCGGAGTGCTTTATGGCGAAGAACTGGAAGCATTATATAAAGATGCCAAGGAAAACCAGTTTGCCCTCCCTGCCGTAAATTGTATTGGCACCAATACCATTAATGCCACACTGGAAACGGCAGCGAAAGTAAATTCACCCGTAATTGTTCAGTTCTCTAACGGTGGCGCGCAATTTATTGCCGGCAAAGGAATGCCCAACGACCAGTTACAGGCCAATATATTTGGCGGTGTTTCCGGCGCCTTACATATTCACAATGTGGCAAAGTATTACGGCGTGCCTGTTGTATTGCACACCGACCATGCGGCAAAAAAATGGCTGCCCTGGGTGAGTGGTTTGCTTGATGCAGGTGAACAATATTTCAAGGAAAAAGGACAACCGCTATTTAGTTCCCACATGCTCGACCTTAGTGAGGAGCCCATCGAAGAAAATATCGCTACATCCGTTAAATTTTACAAACGCATGCAGCCCCTGGGTATGGGTATCGAAATTGAATTGGGCGTTACGGGTGGTGAAGAAGACGGAGTGGACAACAGTAATGTAGATAACGACCGATTGTACACGCAGCCCCAGCACGTTGCACATGCGTATACCGAACTGGGCAAGGTGGGTAATTTGTTTACCATTGCTGCTGCATTTGGAAATGTACACGGCGTGTATAAACCTGGCAATGTGGAATTACGTCCGGAGATACTACATAACAGCCAGGTGTTTATTGAAAAGGAATTAAAAACGGGTGCTAAGCCTGTTTACTTTGTATTCCACGGCGGTAGCGGTTCTCCCCAGCACCAGATTCGGGAAGCTATTGGATACGGTGCTATTAAGATGAACCTGGATACCGACCTGCAATGGGCGTTCTGGGAAGGTGTTCTCGGCAATTACAAAAAGAATGAAGCCTATCTGCAGGGGCAGTTGGGAAATCCGGAAGGGGAAGATAAACCGAATAAGAAGTTTTATGATCCGCGCGTATGGTTGCGTAAAGGAGAAGAAACTTTCATCAAGCGTTTAGAAGTAGCCTTTACCGATTTGAATTGTATTAACAGAAACGCATAAAGTTTAGAAGTATCCGGCTACGCGGCAATGCCGTAGCATTAAAATAAGGTTGATTATCAAAATCGAGATGATCAACCTTATTATTTTTTGAAATTTTGTGGTATATATTGAAGGTAAAAGATTAATTATTCTTTTGCCCTGGTATAGGTTTCTATAATCACTCGGTCCACCCCTGCTTTTTCTACTTTTTCTATTCCCTGCTGGATCAAACTATCGTTTTTTATTGAAACGGTAAATTGAAAAGCGCTCCCCTCCCATTCGCGGTGATTGCAGTAATCTAAATATTCGGTGTATTGGTTGCCTGACAAGGTATAATACCCTCCTCCCGATTCGTATATGGCTGAAGTGTCTTTACCAGCGGTTAAATCATGCCTTAAAAAAGCGAAGTGAGTTTTATTAATGATCTTGATCATACTTTGATTCTTTGTATAATCAGTAACGGCAGTGTCAGTTCCGGTGATGGTAGTTCCGGAAATCAGCTTCCAGGTACCCTCAATAGTTTGTTCGCTCCGTGCCGAATCGTTACGGGAGTGCGGAGTATTACAGGATGTCATCAGGATAACAATCAACATGACGAGGGTGTTTTTTTTCATCGGCCTGTAGAAACTTGTAAACGGATGCTTCATTATAGAAATTTTTTGTAACCTTTTTTCTCTTTGATGAATCTAATGACTGAAAGTAAGTTATTTCACCACTAATCACAAAAATCATGAACACACAATGGATAGTAAAGCCGGCTATTGCGCTGGCAGCTTTCTACCTGTCAACATCTCTTTCTCCCGCCGTTTCACAGAACAATCCTAAGCTCTCTGATGCCGAAGTGGCGTCTGTTGCGGTTGTAGCCAATCAAATTGATATTGATTATGCCACTATTGCTAAAGAAAAATCCAAAAATGAAGACGTACTAAACTTTGCCAATATGATGATTGACAATCACAAAGCGGTTATAGCCCAGGCCGTAGCGTTAGTAACGAAATTAAAGGTAACACCTAAGGACAATGCCGTAAGTCAGCAGTTGTTAAATGATGCCAAAAAAACAGAGAAGTTGCTACGGTCAAAAAAAGGTAATGCGTTTAACAAGGCATATATTGATAATGAAGTGGCGTATCATAAAGCAGTGATAGGCGCGGTAGAAGGATTGCTGATACCAGAAGCCGAAAATACCGAACTGAAGTCTCTCTTGCAGAATGTGATACCCGCATTAAAAGGTCACCTTGTGCATGCTGAAACGGTTCAAAAGAAGTTCAGGTAAAAGAAAATTGCATGAAGGATGGTGGAGTTCCATCCTTCGTGTTCCGTGTAATTCATGGATAATGGTATTGACACCACCCCATCAATGTCGGGTGGTGCTTTGCATTTTTCATTTTAATTTCACCAAAATCGGTGGAGATATTTTACTCCTGAGAAGGTTGGTTTCTTATTTGGTTTAAGATTTCCTATCTTGTTTTAATAGTTAAATTCAAAATTTGCTGATTTCGAATAACCGTAACCGGTATTTTACCTGTCCAGTTCAGCGACTGGTACACATCCATCAGTTGTTTTATATTTGAAATGGTTTTATTGCCGGCGGTGCGAATAACATCTTTGCCGATCAAACCCGAATTGGATAAAACACTATTTTCTCCTACTGAGAGAATGATAACGCCGGCTTCGTCAGGAAGTCCGTAAGCAGAACGATCTCCCATGCCATCCACAGATTTTATTGTGCCTCCAAGAAACGCTACGGCAACCGATTTATCTTCTAAGCCCGGATCAGTGATCAATACCGGAAATTGAGGTTGTAATGCGATTTTTTTTAATGCAGGCTTTTTAACACCAAACGCATCCATGGGAAAATTCCTGAATCCTGTTTTAAGCGCCGGAGAATTAGCCGTAACCGTGTAATCGCCTTTTGCAGGATCAGTAAATAATGGATCGCCTGCCAGGCTGTGCTGATCAGTTCCTCTGAGTTGCGCATCATGTAAAGCTGCGGTGTCGGGAAATAAATTATAGTCAATACTTTTTCCCCAGTCGTTCACCTGTATCGGCGCATATTTTTTCATCACAATATTTCTTTCAAAAACGTCACCGCTGTTCTTAAACCATACATGTGGGTGAAAAGAATTATTAATCATAATATTGTTTTCAACAATACGGTAAAACCCTTCTCTCAATTTTAAGCCGCCGTTTAAACAAAGATTATTATAGATATGATAATTGGATGAACCGTCATCCAGGTCAATATCCCAGCCATGATCACAACGAAACCGGTTGTTACGGATAACAGTTTGTTTTTGAGCATCGAGTAAAATCAGCTCCGGATGTGCTGCGGCAAGACTGTCCATGTATTTCCTGCTCGGCGCCCAGAAACGATCACGCCCCCAGGAGTTAAACGAGCCATGATCACCGGTTTCTCTTACCGTATTGAATACATCGTTGAACTCAATAATATGTCCGCCGAAAGCACCGTCGCCAATATTAATTCCTGCACGGGATGTTTGATAGATGCTGTTGTACCTCACCGTAATTTCTGAGGCTACTTGTATCTGTACGCCCGTTGCCTGCTTTTCAATATCGCCCAGGTCGTGAAAAAGATTATCGGTTACGATGCAGTTTTGCGGGTAGTTGTTGGTAAGTGGTCCCGGTGTTTTATCTAATTGATCATAGGGTACAAAATTTTCATAACCGAATGACGGAGACCGAACGGACTTTGTATCTCCAACAAAGCAAACCGCATTGGCGCCCGTGTTATAAATGTGGCAGCCGGAAATGGTATCGTACTTATTATAGTTGCTTACCATTATTGCATTTCCGCCAATACCCTCAAAAACGCAATCGTTTATTTTGCATCTTTCCGTGCCATCCATTAAAATAACACCACCTCTGTATATGGTCCAATCACTGCGCAGTAACGGCTCTTTGGTATCCATAAAGCTTCTTTCATTGTGTGCAAAGCGTAAACCCGATATACGTATATTTTTCAATGGCTTTTCCTCTTTTCCTTTGAGTTCTATGCTGTTTTTTAGCTGAGCAACTACTACTATTGCTTTTGTGATATCAATACCTTTGGATGGATAATAGTACAATATATTTTTCTCCCTGTCAAGCCACCATTCACCGGGAGCATCCAGCTCTTCAAAAATGTTTTCAACAAAACGATATTTTTCATGCATTTTATTGGGCCTGTTATTTTGCCATCCGCCTTCCAGTTTTAGATTCCCTTTGCCATCTGTTCCGGTTATGCGATAGTGAAAGCCACCCCACTCATGCGCGTGCAGTGCGTGCACATAACCGCCTGTCGGGTTTTTCCATTTTTTCACCCGTTCCGGTGCAATAGCGTCTGCCGCGGTACCATGAAATACTCTCGCAGTTGAATCATAATTGGGATAACGCGCCAATGGCTGAAGTGCATCATTGATGTACATTCTTTCAAAAGAAATCCCTGCCGGAACTCTTGCCATGTATATGCCATCCTTCCAGGGCTTCCATTGCAGTTGCAGTCTTTTTCCCGCACTGATGGTCACCTTTTCGTTGTTGTAAGCGGCGATTTGCAGAGAGGCAGGTTGGAAAGTGGCCGCGTTTATCGCTATGGTTTTCTCCAGGTAGTAAATACCTTCGCGTAAGTGGATGGTAACCGCTTTATCCTTACGGGAGGCAGCCGCCTCCACTGCGCGATTTACGGTTTTAAAAGGCTTACTCGATGAACCAGTGTTTTTGTCGTTACCGTTTTGAGCAACATATAACTCAACCTGCGCCGATACCGGCATCAATGCAAGGAGCAAAACAAAACTTAGCAGATTTTTTTTTTGAGAGAGATTTGCATGAATGATTATTGTTTGTTGGATCATCGTGTGAATTTTTATCAAATTACTGTTTCCTTGCCAATACTGCTTCTTTTAGTTGTTTCAGTAGCGCATAGGTATCCGGGGAAATACTTCCATCCTGGTAAACGCTTACGTTCATAACCGGTAGGTTTTTCCGTTTCATAGCTTCGCGCACGATGGTAATTAAGTTATCGGCAGAAAG
Source organism: Chitinophagaceae bacterium (assembly GCA_020854215.1). GTDB lineage: Bacteria > Bacteroidota > Bacteroidia > Chitinophagales > Chitinophagaceae > Agriterribacter. Next base: position 7,822 of record JADZFY010000352.1, read on the forward strand.
TGATGGAGGTGGTATCTTTTGATTGGGCTGTGTGTGGGTCCAATCTCCGGGTTCTAACAGTCCGCAAAAAGTAGCTTTTAGTCCCTGTTGTGGTCCTGAAATATAATAACCGTTTCCACCAACCGGCAGATGTGGATTCCCGGCCCCGGCGGCATGCAAAGTAATGCCATATTCTCCACCATAAAAATCCTGGAAGTCGGTAAATCTTGGATAGATCCAGGAGTTATAGCCAACCACGATACTTTTATCGTGATGTTTGATGAGGCGGGTTATTTTCTCGAATGAGGCATTGTGTGGGTATAGTCCCATACCATCATCTACCCACACCCCTCCAATTTTTCCTGCGTAGCGTTCGCCAATTTCCCGGTAAACGGAAGATATCTTGTCGAAGAAGCTGTCTGTTTTTCCAGGAATTAAACGATCTTCTTTCTTCCATCCTATCCTGTTGATCCTGAAATTACAATATACCATCAGTTTAATATTGTAATCAGCAAGCGCATCAGCCAAATCGGCTATAAGGTCTCTTGGCGTTGTATTACCCGGCATTAATTCGTCTAACGATTTTAGCGGCGCCGGAAAAGTTTGCAGATCCCAACTGGTAGTAAACACTACAAAATCCGCTCCAGTTTCATACACCATGCGCGAAAATTTTTTCACATCAAAATCCTGTACGGCGTTTATATATGATTTGGCATTACCTTGTTCCGGCTGACTCCTGGCATTCCAGTGAAAAAACAATCCGTAGCTGGCTTTATCCAGCCAGGAGGGCCTGGCACGGATGCTTTCTGCTGCTGTATGATGTTTTTTCCAGGTTTTTTCTGTAGCTATTTCTATTGAATAGACGCTTAGTTCAGGTTGTTGTCTGCCGGGAACCGTGGTAAGACGTAACTGTAATTTTTGCATGCCTGTATTCAAACGGAGCAAACCGGAAAAGAATTTTTTATCCCATTCCGTATCAGCGGTGCTTACATTTATTTTCTGGTCGCCGGAGGATAATTCCAAAACCAATGACGACTCTGAGGAAAAATTTTTTGCTGCCAGCAGGATGGCAACTTTATAAGCTCCTTTTTCAGGAACATTTACATTCCACTTGAAAGACTGGCTTGTGTCCCTCCAGTCTTCAACAGCAAATACTTTAGGATCTTTATCCAGGTTTTGATAGCGATGAATGGTTAATCCTCCTGCAAGGCTGGCGTCTGCAGCTGGTAAAACAGTTACCTGGCTGGATTTAATAAACACTGTTTGTTGCGAAAAAGATGGGTGATGTATAAGAACACAGACCAACAGGGAATAAATTATTTTCATGATTGGAAAAGCAATATTGGCATTAGTAATAATTGTTCACCTGCTAATTGTTTACAAGTGAACGATTGAACTTATGGCGGAGAACACTACTCGTATGCAGGGTTCTGCGGAATATTGTTATTCGTTATTTCATTGTCTGGAATATACCACGTGTTATTATAAGTGCCGATAGGATGTACAAGCTCTGATCCGCGGATGGTTTGAATCCGGCTCAAAGTATTGGTTCTTTTCAGGTCATACCATGTGCTTCCTTCTAAATGCAGTTCCCATTTTCTTTCCATAAGTACCGCATCTCTGAATGTATCTTTTGTAAGTCCTGTAAGATCGGGTACCTGTGATGGATCTGATTTGTTAATACGAGCTCTCCATCTTATTTTATTAATATATTGGTATGCATTACCCGGACCGTTGATTTCATTTTCTGCTTCTGCGGCAATCAGGTACATTTCTGCAAGCCTTAACAAGGGTATTGTATATTCAAGCCTTCCCGCATTTGCAGTAATAACGCCTTCATCAATCCAGCTAAGATTTATAAACTTGAGAAAGAACGGTGCCAATGTTCCACTGGGAGCCACATAGTTTTCTTTTATACCCCAGGCCTTTCTTTGATCGCCATTGGGGAAGCTATTGATAAACCAGGCAGCAGGTGTAAGGATATAGGTATATCCCGGAGCGGTAGCGCTGTTTTGCATTAATGGATTTCCGCCAACTCCCGGTAGATATGTTTGCTCCCAAATACTTTCTGAAGTATAGGTTGTATTGTGGAACGTTTCTGCATAATCGTTGTTTAGTGAAAACTTTCCTGAATTGATAACCGCCAGCGCTTTATCCCTGGCGTTGGCAAAATATTGGCTTTGGTTGAGCGGGTTCCCCGCCATGGTTAAATATACCTTTGACAACAGAGCTGTTGCTGCGAGTTTATACACTCTGCCAATTGCCGGTGCATTGTCCGGGAGGTTGCTTTCTGCAAAACTCAGGTCTTCGATTATCAGATTATACACTTCCTGCTGCGGACTTCTTTCAAATTGTACGTTTGTCAGGTCTTCGAGTGGCTCCGTCCGTAAAGGCACATCGCCAAATAATTGTACCAGTTGAAAATACGCATATGCCCTGAGAAAACGCGCTTCAGCCGAAAACGATTTTTTTTGAGTATCTGATAAAACAGTAGCCTGACCAATCTTTTTCAGGATGAAGTTGGCGTCTTTAATTATGGTATAGTGATTTGCCCATATTTGCCGAACGTTATAAAAGAAGGGTTGATGATTATTCTGGTAAACAGGTAATCCCTGTTCATAAGCACCAGATACGGTTCCTATAATATCGCTGAAACTCTCTCTGGACAACCAGTTGTTTCCGCCAAGTGTGGAAGGAATAGTTCGGTAAATGCCCGTTACTGTGAGTTCATAACTCGCAGGGCTGGAATAAAATGCATCCGGGCTTACAAATGTTTTAGGCTTTTCCTGTAGTATTTTTTTACAACCTGGCAATACCCAAATTGCCGGGAGAAGATATACAATTATTTTGAGCGTACCTTTCATAACATTGAGTTTATTAATTAGAAGTTAATTCTTACACCACCGGTTATCGCCTTGGTAGCGGGATAATTGCCGCGATCCCATCCGTTGATGGTTGCAGATTGCCAGGAAACTTCCGGATCGTATCCTGAATATTTTGTGAGCGTCAGCAAGTTTTGTGCGCTTAAATAAAATTGCAATGAAGAAATTTTTAATGCGGTTGTTACGTTGAGCGGAAAATCATAAGCGAGTGTAATATCGCGCAAGCGTAAATAGGATCCGTCTTCTACCCACAAACTGTTGGCATAGTCTCTTATGTCGTTTCCGCTATTGGCACTGGGTTTATCAAACATGCTTGTTCCCTTGCCAGCCTGCCAGCGGTTATCAAAAGCTTCCTTGCTGGGTGTCCATTTGCCATTAAGCGTTATATTATATTTCCTGAACTCATTGGCTATATCATTTCCATATGAACCAACGATAAGAAAGGAAAGGCTGAAGTTTTTGTAGGAGAGGTTGTTTCCAAAGCCAAATGTGAATTTAGGTTCAAAGTGAGTGAGTACGAGACGGTCCTTCCCGTCAACAACACCGTTCCCGTCAGTATCCTGGAATTTATAATTGCCCGCTTTCTTGGTAGGCTCACCATTGGCTACGGCTTCATCGTCGGTTTGATATATTCCCACCACTTTATATCCAAATAACTGCTGCATGGAATTGCCAACGAACATGGGGAACCAGTTGCCTCCCGTTCCTACCTCTTTGTAGGTGATTGGATTGCCAAGCGCATCGTTTCCAAGGTCTATTAATTTTGTTTTGTTTGTTGTTAAATTAAAAGTTGATGCCCAGTTCACAGCTTCTCCTGTTAATATATTAGCACTTACCTGGAACTCAAAACCTTTATTTCCTGTGGCGCCTGCATTTTGCAAAACACTTCCAAAACCGGTATTAGGTGGCAAAGTAACATTCAGCAAAAGGTCTGTTGTTTTTTTGCTGTAATAGTCTGCTGTAATCATCAACCGGTTATTAAATAACCCAAGGTCAATACCGAGATCAAACTGTCCGGTGGTTTCCCATTTTAACGATTTATTCTCAAGACGACTTAAATAGTACGTTGTAGCTGCAACATTGTTAAATGTAACATTGGTGGTTGACAACTGACCTAGGGTTTGATAGGGAGATATAGCCTGGTTGCCGGAAATGCCATAGCTGGCTCTGAGTTTGAGGTTGGATACGGCTCTCACACTTTCCATACAGGTCTCCTCTGATATTCTCCAGGCAACTGCCCCTGAAGGAAAGAATGCGTATTTACTGTTTTCGCTGAATTTTGAAGATCCGTCGTATCTGCCAGTTACGGTAAAAAGGTATTTATCATCGAAAGAATAATTAATGCGGCCAAGATAAGACAGCAACCTGAAGTCAGTAAACCCTGAATTGGTGTTAGTGGGCTTCACACTTGCTGCCGACAAATTGTTGTTCAAATAGATGTCGGTGAGAAAACCGGTAAAGGTTCCGCTATTCAGATTTTCAGATTTGTTTTCCTGGAATGTAACTCCTCCGAGAGCATCCAGATTGTGCCTGCCAATTTTCTTTGTATAGGTTAAAAGGTTTTCGTTAACGAAAGCCGATGAATTTCCGTAGTTTTTTGAAGCACCACCGTTTACATACAGGCTAAGCGAACTGGGCGCGTAATAGTCAGATTTTGACCAGTTGTTGTCAATGCCTGCACTCAG
>JADZFY010000353.1 GCA_020854215.1 Chitinophagaceae bacterium
AACCGGAAAACGGCGGGTATGATTAAGTTTAACAGGTAACAAGATTATAAATTCAATAATCCCGTCAGTTTTCCGGGAGGAACAACTATCAAGATTGAGCGCAAAACACCTACATAAAAACTACTATCGAGGAAAGTAAAGGAATTGAAACGGGGTGGGAAGTTCATCTTCAAAAAAATACCGGCGATTGCTGGTAGAAAATGACTCGTCGTCGCGATGGAAGATTCAAACACGTGATGTTCCTAAAAACCCAATTACTTTTCTTTAACGAATCGCATCATGGGCACCTCCCCCATTAAAAATGTGAGTTTGTTATTTTCCACGGAATAGCCGTTAACTTTTTTCAGGGTTTCCAAAAAAACAGTTTCTCCATCGCCCGGGCAAAACATCTTTGTGAGTGCCATATGATCGGTGAAGTGTATATGCTTATCATCCGCAGATAATTGTCCGCTAAACGAATTACAACTCGTATTTCCTCCGAATCTCTTTTCGGCAACAGTAAAAGTGATAACCGGCTTTCGATCCGGATATAACCCTTCGAACGCTATCCTCGGCCCGGAAATGTATTCCAGCTTCCAACTTCCATCGAGGTTTTCCATCCCGGATTTCTTCGATTGGCTATTTTTACCGTTACCAACTTTGGTGCTTTTACAGGCTACCGCTACCATCAAAAAGCTTAACGCTATCAACATTGTTCCTTGTTTCATACCATTCATTTTCGGGTGCAATAATACGCTGTTTCATGAAAACGAATTGCTTTACCCCTTTCTCCAGCTTACCAAACCCCGAAAACACCCATTGGTACAGGTGCATAAAAATGTTAATTTTCCGAATGAAAAAAATATTGATTTGCATCGCGGTACTCTGGTTTCACCAAAATGTGGCTTCCCAACCAGCGTCTAAAAATAATCTCCGCTTCTCGCATCTTGCAACAGTTTGGGATGAAGCCATTCCTCTTGGCAATGCAACGATAGGCGCTTTAATATGGCAAAAAGATGACCATTTGCGATTCTCTTTAGACCGGTCAGATATTTGGGATCTTCGGCCCCTTAAAGGATTACACCGCAATGAATTCCGTTATAAATGGATAGAACAACAAGTGCTAAAGAACGACTATAAACCGGTACAGGAATACTTTGATGCACCCTACGACCGGGAGCCTGCACCTTCAAAGATTCCGGCGGGCGCATTGGAATTCAAAATGCCTGCCAATACTAAAATAAAAATTGTGCAATTGATCCTGGAAACGGGAGTATGTGAGGTAGAATGGGACAATGGCATGCAATTGCAAACTTTTGTACACGCCACACAACCCGCAGGATGGTTTCGTTTCAGAAACCTGAAAGAAGACATCCTTCCTCAGCTTGTTGCTCCGCCCTATCAAGACGAAATCAAAGAAGGAGGTGAAGTCAATTCTTTAGTAGGTGACGACCTTGCACGCCTGGGATACAAACAGGGATCAATAAAACAACAAGGCAACCGAATTACCTACAAACAGGAAGGATGGGGTGGATTTAGTTATGAAATTGCCGTGCAGTGGCAACAAGTAAATCCTTCGACGATTGAAGGAGTTTGGAGCGTATCATCACAATATCCCTACAAAAAAATAAATTCATCGGCTTCTGAAGTTACCGACAAACGAATGCGTATAGGCATGGAAAAGGACTTCGCTTCTCATTTAACCTGGTGGAAGGATTTTTGGAGTAAATCATCTATCCGCCTGCCCGATTCCCTTCTTGAAAAACAATGGTATCTCGAACAATACAAATTTGGGTCAGCTGCGCGGCGCGGTGCTCCCCCTATTTCTTTACAGGCAGTATGGACAGCAGATAACGGAAGGATTCCACCATGGAAAGGAGATTTTCATCACGACCTGAATACACAGTTGAGTTACTGGCCAGCTTATAGTGGCAATCATCTGGAAGAAGCACTGGGGTATCTGGATCATTTGGATGAAAACAAGGCTAACTATAAACGCTACACGAAATTGTTTTTTGAAAAGGAGGGATTAGCGGTTCCCGGTGTAACCACGCTTGACGGTACTGAAATGGGCGGCTGGACGCAATACTCTTTATCGCCCACCATATCTGCATGGCTCGCACAGCATTATTACCTGCAATGGCGGTACAGCATGGATAAAACATTCCTCCAAAACCGGGCCTATCCCTGGCTCAAAGAAACCTGCACTTTTCTTGAAAATATTACAGTTAAGGATGACAAAGGGTTCAGGAAATTACCGCTCAGCTCAAGTCCGGAAATTAATGACAACCACGTAAGCGCCTGGTTTTTGCAGAATACCAATTATGATCTTGCTCTAATGAAGTTTAGCTTCACCGCAGCGGCGGAAATGGCAGAAGCATTAGGACTAACGAAGGAAGTAGCCCGATGGAAAAAAACGCTTTCAGAATTTGGAGATTTTTCCATTACCTCCCAAAACGAACTCATGTTTGCCGCTACCCTCACCTACAACCAGTCGCACCGGCATTTTTCGCACCTCATGGCCATTCATCCTTTAAGTTTGATTAAATGGGAAGACGGCGAAAAAGCACAGTCCATCATCAAAAATACGATCGCACTGCTCGAAAAAACAGGACCGGATTATTGGTGTGGATACTCCTATTCGTGGTTGGGGAATTTGATGGCGAGAGCTAAAGACGGTGAAGGAGCAGCAAAAGCCTTACAGATTTTTTCAAAAGCTTTTTGTTTGCCCAATAGTTTTCACGTAAACGGCGACCAAACAAAATCAGGCTATTCCAAATTCACTTATCGTCCTTTTACGCTTGAGGGAAATTTTGCTTTCGCGGCGGGAGTTCAGGAAATGCTATTACAGAGCTATGCCGGATTTATTGAGGTAATGCCCGCCGTTCCAAATACCTGGAAAGACATTTCATTCCGGAAACTCAGGGCGGAAGGAGCATTTTTAGTAGATGCTCAAAAAGAAAATGGAACGATTAGCACCATAAAAATCGTTTCGGAAAAGGGTGGAACAACCAGGTTGAAATTGCCATTCGAAAAATGGAAGCTTGCATCGGCTAAGGCAATAACCATCGGCAAATCGGCTAATGGGTTTATTGAGTTAACCTGCAAAACTGGCGGTTTTGTTATTTTAAAAAATGATTCGTTATAGAAAGGATATAAAGCGTCAAATAACAAGATCCTAGCCTGCCGTGGCGGGCAATAGATCCGAAGCAGGAAATCCGAAGCGTAATGTAACTATAAACTGCAAGCTATAATTACGAATAAGAAATCCGGATATCAAATCCCCAATCATTAACATTTCTCCGGTAACTTGCAGCCTTTTAAACGCATATTTGGATGATAACGGATACTTCTTCCTTCGACATGGTGGTTATTGGCGGTGGCTGTGTTGGGCTTGCAACAGCATTCAAGATCAATACCCGATACCCACATTTAAAAATTGCGGTACTGGAAAAAGAGAACCGGGTATCTGCCCATCAAACGGGAAGAAACTCTGGTGTTATACACTCGGGCATATATTATAAGCCCGGCTCCTACAAGGCGAAAAATTGTGTGGACGGACGAAGAGAATTAGTTGCTTTTGCTAAACAATACGGCATACAACATGATATATGCGGTAAAATTATTGTAGCTACGGCAGAAGAAGAATTGGCGCACATGAATAAAGTGTACCAAAACGGATTAGCTAACGGAGTGGAAGACATCCGGCTTATTACAGCACAGGATATCAGGGATATAGAACCGTACTGCGAAGGCATTTCAGGAATTTGGGTAGGTTGTACAGGAATAATTGACTATGTGGGTTTCACAAAAAAGCTGGCAGAACTACTGGAACAAAAATTTGAAGGCAGTAAAGTATTTCTAAATACAGAAGCAAAAGACTTTACTAAAGACGGTAATAAAACAATTATCAAAACCAACCGCCAGAATTTTGAAACGAAATATATGATTGCCTGCACCGGCTTGCAGAGTGACCGCGTTGCACGAAAGGAAGGTACCGGTACCGCCACCGCAATTGTTGGTTTCCGAGGCGATTATTACGACTTAAGCGAAACAGGAAGGAGTAAAGTTCGTAACCTTATTTACCCGGTTCCCAATCCGCAGTTCCCGTTTTTGGGCGTGCACTTTACCCGAATGGTGGACGGAAGTGTGGAATGCGGGCCTAACGCCGTGTTCGTTTTCAAACGCGAGGGTTACAGCAAAACCGCTTTTAATATCAAGGATACGGCTGAAGCTTTAACGTATAGTGGTACCTGGAAATTTTTTGCAAAACACTGGCGATTCGGATTAGACGAATACCGTGGCGCGTTTTCGAAACCGTACTTTCTAAAACGCCTGCAAAAGCTAATACCCTCTCTTACCTCATCGGATATTATTCCGGGGAGGGCGGGAGTACGTGCAATGGCGCTTTCCCGCGAAGGCAACATGATAGATGATTTTAAGATAGAAGCGAAAGGAAATGCGATTCACGTGCTGAATGCTCCATCGCCGGCGGCAACTGCTGCATTGGCTATTGGAAATGCCGTCCAGGAAATGGCCACTCAACAATTCAAACTGGCATAGACGCAAACAGGAATCATTGTCCTTTTCGATGTTACTATTTTACAACCGTTCCTTTCGGTTTATGCATTTTTTCGTTTCTATTTTTCGGAATGGTCCTGCAGTTGAATCACAGTTTGATGAAAATTTTCTTTCGGTAGAGTATATATGCGGGAACAAAATTAACGGCCACAAAAAACAGTGCGTAAATCCAACTTGCCAGTTCGGGCTGTAGTCCACGTTGCACCATTTGATTAACCAGTATCTCATTGAGCGGAAGTCCGCCAAATTCAGCCCTGTAAAAAAACAACGCCAGTATATCTGCCAACACGTAAACCGCAATGGCGTTTGCGCCAAATATCACACCGCTGTGTACTCCTTTTTTATAACCCAAAATATCAACCAGGAAGTACAGGGCACCCAACAATAGCGCCGCCAGTCCGGAAGTTACCAGCACAAAAGAACTCGTCCATAAGTTTTCATTTACAGGAAATGCCAGCCCCCAGAAATAACCCGCAATGGCAGAAATCAAACCCGCAGTCATCATGTAATTCACTTTTGTGCCCGGCATCAGTGAGCTGGTCATCAATCGTCCGGCAAGCATGCCCGTTATGCCGCTTACGGTTGCGGTAACCGTACTCAAAATACTCTCCGGATCCCAGGTACCCTGCCACATTTTCCCAGGCAGATATTTACTGTCTACCCAGGCCACCAGGTTCACTCCCGGTTCCAGCATCACTTTTCCCACTCCGGGTGTGGGTATTTGTGTTAAAGCCAACCAGTATCCAATAAGCAAAATGGCAGTGATCCACACCTGTTGTTTCCAGGTAGTATTAAGAAAAAGCAAGGCGCAAAACATAAACACAAGCGCAATGCGGTGGAGCGTTCCCGTCCAGCGTACATTACTAAAATCGAAGTCTGGCATAAGATTCAGAAACATGCCCACGGCAAATATCTTCAGTGAGCGGAAGATAATTTTTCGGTAAAGGTTGATTTTAGGGGTGCCGTCCTTTAAACGTTTCGTATAAGCATACACTATGGAAACGCCAATAACAAAAAGAAATACCGGGGCGATAGTATCCGTGAATGACAGTCCGTTCCATTTGCTGTGTTGAAGTGTAAAATACACATACTGTTCGTTTCCCGGAAAATTGACCATAATCATGGCGGCAATGGTAAAACCGCGCAGGGCGTCAAGTGAAATCAGCCGGTTAGGTTGTAGGGACATACAAGAATGGGCTACTGCCTGGTTTAATTACTCCGGAACTCACCTGCAGCTATACCAATAGCGCCCATTCGCTTCAGCAATAGAAGAGTGGGTTTGTGTAAAATGATACTGCTTAAGCAATGTGGAAATTATATATACACCCATCTGAAGTTTTTGAAAATCAGTACTCTCTGAAAAGTGTATTTCCACTTTATTGCGTCGAAGCGCGGGGGAATTATATATACACCTCTTGCAAAAACCTTGTAAACAGCTATTTATAAATGAGAAACTACCAATCAGTGCCTCTTTTGAATTCTAATTTTGTAAAACGGAAAGACTGAAAAGGATTGTAAATAAGTGAAGGCTGCTTTGCGAACTTTGCGCAAAGCTTTGCGCTCTTCGCGGTTAAAACATCTTACAATAACCGCAATAACCGCAAAGATCGCAA
>JADZFY010000354.1 GCA_020854215.1 Chitinophagaceae bacterium
GGCGGCGGGTCATTATTTGACGTTATTCAAATGGTTGGCTTGTTTATTGATGAAGGCCCGGTGGTGCAGGTAAAAGATCGCCAGGGAGTTCCTACGGTATTACGCGATAAAGATAAAGGGGTATTATATGATGGACCACTCGCAGTAATGGTTAATGAATTTAGTGCATCTGCATCAGAAATATTTGCTGCGGCTATTCAGGATTACAAACGAGGAATTATTGTGGGCAGTACTTCAACGTATGGCAAGGGTACGGTTCAGCGAAATATAGGATTAGACGGAGGACGCAGCGGATTGCTGGCTGGCAGCGACAACGATCCTGCCGCAAACCTGGGCACGGTAAAACTAACATTACAAAAATTCTACAGAATCAATGGCGGTTCCACACAATTGAAGGGTGTAACTCCGGATATTGTATTACCCGATCAATTTGAATACTTACAGTATCGCGAAAAAGATAACCCCGATGCCTTGCATTGGGATGAAATTGACAAAGCAAAATATACACCGTGGAGCAATGGAGTAGACATTAGCAACATTACCCGAACAGAAGAGGTGAGGATTAAGCGCGATAGTATTTTTGAACAGATTGAGTCCAACACGCGTATGCTATCGGAATTGAATGATAAAGTGTACACGCTTAACCTTAAGAAATATCAGGACGAGCAAAAGCAGATAAGAGATATCGTACAGCAAATTAATAAGCTCACCCGTGCTAATAAAGCCAATCCGGTTGAATTATTGCTATCCGATGTGAACCGGATTTCCAATGACGAAGCCAAAAAAGAGCGTCAACAGTTATGGCTCAAAAATCTAAAATCGGATATTTACCTGGGCGAAACGGTAAGTATTGTAAACAATATCATCAGTCAAAATGCCATAGCAAGATCGAACTGAGGAGTGGAAGTGAGCTACGGCAGGAATAAAACCAGAAAATGTGCCGAAGTTGTTCCTAATAGCGTTGTCTTTTCCAATACTTTGTCTGTTTTCCTGCACATTCTCTGCGAAAGCTACCCGGCAGCTCCTTCAAAAAGCGCAACAAAGTGGCCCATTTGATATAGTAATCGTACCTGGTTTCCCATTTGAAAACGGAAAATGGGATCGAATCATGAAAGGACGGGTGTATTGGGCAAAATACCTTTACGATAAAGGCATTACCAGAAATATCCTCTTTTCCGGATCATCGGTGTATTCCCCTTACTATGAAGGGAAGATCATGGCACTTTATGCAGCGGCATTAGGTATCCCTAAAGATCATATTTTTACCGAAATCCGGGCAGAGCACAGTACAGAGAATGCCTACTATGGCTACAAACGTGCATTGCAGTTAGGCTTCACCCATATTGCATTGGCTTCCGATCCTTTTCAATCCAAACTCCTGAAAGGGTTTATCCGCAGAAAGGTAGATAGGAACATGATGGTTATCCCCATGGTAATGGATACAATGAATGTCTTAGCTCCTGCAATGATTGATCCCCAAATTGATTTTGGGCAGGCATTTCATCCGGGCTTTGTACCTATTTCGGAACGACAAAGCTTTTGGAAGCGTTTGAGGGGTACCCTTCGGGGAAACATAGACACTACGATATACGCGGCTCCTGTGAGCAGGCGATAAAAAAGGGATGGAGTATGCCCAAACCTTTTAAATTAAGGATTAATGGACAAAAATGGTGGTCACAATCGCTAAAATGCCCTATGGATTTAGCAAAACGGATATGCTCATAAAAGACGTAGAAGTGCGTATAGCGGACTAAAACAAACTTGCCCTGGTTGTTTATCTGGTATGATTATATGCACCTGAGCATCCCCAATACAAGCAATGGCATTGACGGACATTTTGCTGACTTGAAAAACAAACTCAGGAATCACAATGAATTATCAATAGAGAGAAAAAGAAATTGATTGATGAGTTTTTAAAGGCATAATGCCTCAAAAAAATGTCATGAAGCGGGAAACAGTAATGCGCTAAACGATTAAATAAGATACAGCATTTGTATGAAGCCCTACAAAAATCCCAGTTCCAGCTTTGCTTCTTCCGTCATCATTTCCCTGTTCCAGGGAGGGTCAAACGTTAAATGCACATATACATCTGTTACGCCTTCAACAGCTTCCGTTTTTTGCTGTACTTCCGCAACAATATCTCCGGCCACCGGACAGCCGGGCGCCGTAAGCGTCATAATGATTTTAACCTTACCCGCCTGGTCCACTTCCAGTTTGTATACCAATCCTAAATCAACAATATTTACCGGGATTTCCGGATCGTAAACTGATCTGAGCACTTCTTCAATTTCATCGTAAAGCATAATATACAGGTTTGAAGTTTTAGATTCTTGCAGCGGACCGGGTGTTTTTAAATTTTCATTTTCGTCAATTTTCCAAACGCACGCATTGCCACGGCGCTCACCTGTCTGCGTTCTTCAGCGCCAGTCCGTACATCTTCATTTGTTTCAGCATAGATAACAGTCCATTGGATCGGGTAAGTGACAGGTGGCTCTTTAATCCGATCGCATCTATAAAATAAATTTCAGCCTCTGCAATTTCCGCCGGTGAATGTCCGGATAAAACACGAACCATCATACTTACCAACCCTTTAGTAATCAAAGCGTCACTATCGGCGGTAAAGAAGACCCTCCCATCGCGGTGAGCAGCATGCAGCCATACTTTACTCTGGCATCCCTTTATCAGGTGCTCCTCTTTTTTATACTGTTCATCAATCAACGGCAGGTCTTTTCCTAACTGGATGATGTACTCATACTTTTCCGTCCAGTCGTTAAAAAAGCTAAACTCTTCTATAATGAGGTCCTGTTGTTCTTTAATGGTCATAAATCACATGGGCTTTACTGCAAAGATCAGCAGTTTGTCTGACTTTAATTGTAGTGGAGTAGCTATTCAAGCATTCGCTTCGCCTTCTCAATACCGGTAATCAATGCGTCCACTTCCGCCTTCGTATTGTAAAACGCAAAGGATGCTCTTACGGTTCCGGGTATATGAAAAAAGTCCATAACCGGTTGCGTGCAATGGTGGCCCGTTCTTACCGCAATAGACTGTTTGTCTAATATCTCACCCATATCAAAAGGATGGATATTGCCTACCAAAAAAGAAATTGCCCCGGAACGATGCCATGCATCGCCAATGAAACGAAGAGAAGGAATGGAAGATAGTCGTTCGTAGGCATAGGCCACTACTTCTTCCTCCAATTGTTGAATAGCGGTAATGCCTATTTGTTGTACATATTCAATAGCCGCGCCCAGTACTATGCCTCCGGCGATATGTGGCGTACCAGCTTCAAACTTAAAAGGAAGTTCATTGTATGTAGTTTTCGCAAAGGTTACATTCTTAATCATGTCGCCACCACCTTCATAGGGTGGTATTTCATTAAGCCATTTTTCCTTTCCATACAATACACCCGTGCCTGTTGGTCCGTAAATTTTATGACCGGAAAAAGCCAGGAAGTCAGCATCCAGTTTCTGAACATCAACAGGGATATGCTGAATAGCCTGGGCAGCATCAATTAACACGGGAATGTTTGCTGCATGTGCCTTACGGATGATTTCGCTAACCGGATTCACCGTACCCAAACTATTGGAAACATAGGTAACGGCTACAATTTTCACCCGGTCCGTCAGCAAGGAATCAAACGCGTCCATCACCAGTTCCCCGGTATTGCTTATGGGGATTACTTTTAAAATGGCACCTTTCTCTTCACAAATCATTTGCCAGGGCACAATATTCGAATGATGTTCCATGGCAGAAATCAGTACCTCATCACCGGCAGAAAGGAATTTTTTTCCAAACGATGCGGCAACCAGGTTAATACCATTGGTGGTGCCTTTTGTGAAGATGATTTCATGATCGTGGCGGGCATTGATAAAACCGGCTATTTTCCTCCTGGCCACTTCATATGCTTCGGTGGCCTGCTGGCTCAGCGCGTGCACCCCACGATGTACATTGCTGTTGTATTGTGTGTAATATTGGCTGAGTGCATCCAAAACATACTGAGGTTTCTGAGTGGTGGCTGCATTATCCAAATAGATCAATGGCTTTCCATACAACTGCGTTTGTAATAGAGGAAAGTCCTTCCTGAGCTTTTCCACATCCGGGAAAACCATTTCGGCAATGTGCACCGCATTAGTCATGTGCTTCTGCCATTTTTCGGGTAATCAGCTTTTCAATATATTCTCTTACGGATGGAATTTGAATTTTGCTGGTAACATCAAATGCAAATGCCTTCACCATCAGATTTCTTGCCGCTATTTCTCCAATACCTCTCGACTGCAGATAAAACAGTGCTTCCTTGTTGATGCTACCAACGGTAGAGCCGTGACTGCATTTTACATCATCTGCAAAAATTTCAAGTTGCGGTTTGGAATCTATCACAGCATTATCACTCAGCAGCATATTGTTGTTTTGCTGAAAGGCATTGGTCTTTTGCGCATCCTGGTTAACGAATATCCTGCCACTGAATACGCTGCGTGCATTGTCGAGTAACACGCCTTTGTATAATTCATTACTGAAGCAGTTGGGAAAAAGATGGTTAACAGAAGTATGATTATCTGTTAACTGACCCGATCCGGCAAGATACAAACCATATAAATGACTTTCTGTATTGGTGCCGTTTAGATCGAGTATCAGATTATTCCGCACCAGTGATGCCGCCGGTAATATATACGTATGGTTATTATACAAACTGTTGCTTTCCTGCACCGTTTGATTAAAAGTAACCATGTGTACATTCGATGGAGCAATTTGCAAATTGTATTGATCCACCTGCGCATTTTCGTTCACATAGCATTCCGTTACGCTATTTACAAAAATTGGCTTGTTCCCCACTATCGCTAATGATTCAATAATTTGAACATTACTGCTCCGGTTAGCGATAACCAAAATCCTTGGCTGAACAAACACAGCATCCTCTGCATTGTAAACATGAGTAATGTGGATAGGTTTATCGCAAATTTTATTTTTCTCCACTTCGATCACAATACCATTTTCGAAAAATGCCGTGTTCAGTGCAGCAAAAGGATGCTTTTTCAAATTAATGCGTTGGCCGAATTGCGCTTTCAAATCATCATTCTTCAGGGCGGTACGAAGCGGTAGTATTTTTACACCGGGAATATACACATCTTCGTTAAGCATTCCATTTTTCAACACCACTTCATAAGCATCCAAAGACGGAATTTGTGCCCCCTGGTTTACCCGATGCAAAGACGCAGGCCCGGGCTGAAGATGAAAATCTTCCTTCAAAAAAGGCAATACATTGGTAAACCGCCATTCCTCAAGTTTAACAGTAGGAAAACCGTTCGCAGAAAAAGATTGAAAGGCTGACTTCCTTAATTCAGTTAGCCAGTGATTGTCCTGTAAAACTTCCTTTTCGCGGTATAACGAAATAAACTGATCGTATAGTGAAGTTGTAGTAGTAGTCATTTTTTCTTTCGCATTAATCATCAAACCGTTGCAGTTGAAGCAGGTTCTTTAATCCAGTCGTACCCTTTTTCTTCCAGTTCGAGCGCCAGTTCCTTGGTACCCGATTTCACAATTCTGCCATCATATAATACATGCACAAAATCGGGAACGATATATTCCAGCAGGCGCTGGTAGTGCGTTATCACTATAAAGGCGTTTTTCTCTGAACGCAATTTATTTACTCCGTTGGAAACAATGCGTAATGCGTCAATATCCAGTCCGGAGTCCGTTTCATCAAGAATAGAGAGTTTAGGATTGAGCATCGCCAACTGAAAAATCTCATTTCTTTTCTTCTCGCCACCCGAGAAACCTTCGTTAAGGGAACGATTGGTGAGCTTAGCGTCAAACTCCACTAATTTTTGCTTTTCCCTGGTTAAACGCAAAAACTCTTTTGCCTCTAACGGTGCTTCATTGTGGTAAGCTCTAATTTCATTCAAAGCCGTACGCAGAAAGTTAATATTGGAAACTCCGGGTATTTCTATCGGGTATTGAAATGCGAGAAACAAACCTTCACGCGCCCTGTCTTCGGGAGATAATTCCAACAGGTCTTTCCCGTCAAACAACACTTCACCTTCGGTTACTTCATAACTATCTCTTCCGGTTAACACAGAAGCCAGCGAACTTTTTCCGGATCCGTTCGGCCCCATAATCGCGTGTACTTCACCCGGGTTTACCTGCAGGTTGATTCCTTTTAATATCTGCTTATCCTCCACCTGAGCGTGTAAATTTCTAATACTTAACATGATATCTTACCGTGTTTCTTGATTGAATATTGATAAATAAACTCCTCTCTAACCAAATACATTTATAGTCCAAATACTGAATACCTTTTAACGCCTCGTGTTTCATTTTTATCCTGTCCGCTATCCTACACTACCTTCTAAGGTGATGGACAATAGCTTCTGGGCTTCTAC
>JADZFY010000355.1 GCA_020854215.1 Chitinophagaceae bacterium
AAATTTCAAATCTCAAATAAAATCATGCCCCAATTAGCCGCATTTCCCAAAGCATTTATGAATGCACTTTGTAAAGATGGAACCATGACCGTTTCCGAATGGATTGAATTGGCCGTTAAACTCGATATTGACGGGTTAGAATGGTATGCCGGCTTCCTGGAAATGGCAGATCAGAAAAACTGGCTCCGTTTCAGAAAGCAGGTGGAAGATCATGGAAAAACCATACCCATGATGTGTTGCTCTCCGGACTTTACACATCCCGATGCCGGATTTCGGGAGAAAGAAATTGCCAAACAAAAAGGATGGATTGATATGACCCATACCCTGGGCGGATCCTATTGCCGTGTACTATCCGGGCAACGCCGCCCCGAATTATCGGTGGACGAAGGTGTAAAACTCGCTGCCGATTGTATCTATTCCTGCCTGCCTTACGCCCAGGAGCGTGGCATTACGCTGATACTGGAAAATCATTATAAAGATGATTTTTGGGAGTATCCGGAATTTGCACAGAAGATGGACGTGTTCTGCAAACTCGTAGATCGAATTGATCATCCGAATTTTGGTGTTAACTACGACCCCAGCAATACCTACCTGGCAGGTGAAGACCCTCTTGAACTGCTGAAACGCGTATCAAACAGGGTAGTAACCATGCATGCCAGCGACCGTTACCTGAAGGAAGGCACCATTGAAGATCTTAGAAAAGAAGAAGGTGGCGCACAGGGATATGCCCGAAGGCTGAGTCACGGTGAAATTGGCAAGGGATTGAATGACTACGATGCCATTTTTACTGAGTTGAAACGCGTGGGTTTCGATAGCTGGATCAGCATTGAAGACGGCGTAGACGGTATGGAGCAATTAGAAAGAAGTGTGGCTTTTTTAAGAAAGAAGATCAGCCAGTACTGGCAGTAGCCAACAGGTACAGTGGGTACGGTAATAAAATGCCGTTGGCAGCAGGCTACAAATTTCAGTTGCCGGCAGAAAATGGCTTATTGGGTTTTCAGCCATCCATTTTGATCTAACCAGTTTTTACAGCGGTCCATCCATTTGTCTTTGGTACTGCGATTGTTCATGCCAAAACCATGGCCGCCATTTTGATAGATGTGCAGCTCGGCAGGAATTTTATTTTTGATCAGTGCCTGATAAAATACAATACTGTTATTGGGGCTTACGCCTCCATCATCCGAAGCGTGCACCAGGAAAGTGGGCGGTGTTTTATCGGTTACCTGTTGTTCATTGGAGTAAAGGCTGAGTTGTTCAGCGGAAGCATTAGCCCCCAGCAGGTTTTTGAAAGATCCTTTATGAGCGATGGACATTTCGGCGCTGATAACCGGGTAAATGAGGATCATAAAATCCGGACGCACACTCATATTCGCAGGGTTATCAACGAGAACGCGTTCAAAATGCGTTCCGGCGGTAGAAGCCAGGTGCCCCCCGGCTGAGAAGCCCATGATGCCAATCTTTGCAGGGTCAATATTCCATTTTTTTGCGTTAACCCTTACCGTTAGTATGGCCTGTTGCGCATCCTGCAGTGGAGCGATAGACGGATCCTGCTGTTTTGTGGAATCGGGAATCCGGTATTTTAATACAAAGGCAGCTACACCCATTTGATTAAATTGCTCAGCAACCTTGTAGCCTTCGTGGTCAATGGCTACAATACTATAACCACCACCCGGGCAAATAACCACCGCCGTGCCATTGGCTTTGTTAGCTGCCGGAAAATAAGCGGTGAGGGTGGGGAGGCTTATTTTACTGATACGCTGGATACCTCCGCTGGTTTCCGATTTTTCTTCATTGGGCGCGGGTAAATTACCAGGAATTTTATTTGCGGGGTATAAGGGCATTTCCATGGGTTTGCTTTGAGTATAACTGTTTGGGGTAAGCGCAAATATTAAAATAGCTGATGCAAGGAACCGTTTCATGCTGTGTATTTTTTGAAAGATAGTACAAATTGAGCTTCTGCAATCAGGCAGGGTGATGCAGTTTTGTGTTTCGGAGTGGTAAGTTGTTGAATGCACATTAACTGAAATCGGCTGTGTCGGATTTTAGATACGGAATTGTTCAGTGCGTGCTGACCTTTGAAAACTATTCAAACCCACTTTCCACTTTTCCCATATTCCACAGAGCGACTCATGCTGCTTGTTTCATTTTACACCCCCCGTCATTCTTCCAACACATAGGTATATAATGTGGACTGATCATCTTCTGGCACAAAATAAAACCGGAGTTGGCCATTAACCATTTCTGTAAAGCAGGGATTGTTGGTCATTACCGTTCCGGGTTTAGCCCATTCATTTACAGGAAACTGGAATACTGCAGCATAACTGCTCATGTCAATCACTTCTATTCCGCCGAGTTTAAAAACCGAACCATCATGAGGATTTTTGTAGGTTTTTAAACCGCCGCAAAGCATAAGTCCATCGCCAATATAATTGCAGTCCTGGTAATCTATATAATAGTGCGGGTTTTTAATGCCCTGTTCCGAAACAGGTTGTACTCGCATTTCGTCGTTAGTTCCCATCACCTTCCATTTGTAAAACTTTCTGCTGCCCCAGTTCATGCCAACAAGGGTATTGTTATCTCTGTTGTAGGCTACTGCCCCAAGGGCATCATGGCATTCGGCCATTTTAGCTTTTTGCATGTTGTCAGGGTCAACCCGGTAAATAAGCGATTTGCCATTGGGACGGTATTCGCACACCGGAACCCAGATATACTTTCCGTCATAATCAATTCCTCCGGGATGATAGATCACCCCTTCTCCAATGGTAGTACTGTCAATAAGTTTTCCGTCGCTCCCGAACTTAAACAAAAACCCTTCTCCTTCACCATTATCCCGGTCGTATCCATCCGTCAATTGGGCATATCGTTTTGGCCAACGGATTACTTTTACGGCAGTCAGGTAAAAGAATCCGTTAATCTTGGTTAATCCCTGTGTATGATAAGAAGTAAACCGCAATGGCGTTGCCGAAATTCTTTTCCATTGGCTGTTGGAGGAGAGATTTTGCAGCACAGGAAGTAAGGACGTATGGATATTCCTGTTTTTAACCGGAATATCCTGGGCAGGTAGCGCTGCGCTTGTTGCTATAAGGCAAAGGCAAAAAAAGAACGAACAACGATTACTGTGGCTCATGTTGTATGGCTTATGTACAAAGGAACAATTTAATGCAATAGTTGTATTTGGAAAACCCCAACTATTAATTTAAAAAAATGCCTCGC
>JADZFY010000356.1 GCA_020854215.1 Chitinophagaceae bacterium
CCGCTTATCTTCAAACACTCCCGTGAAATCTGGTGCATGACTAATAAGTTCCATGTAATCGTTTTGTGCGAAGGTCTATATTTGTGTCCATACGGTAGCTGACCGGTAGGCAGGTCTCCACTGCCCACGATTAGAGCGACAATTTGGAATGCACCGAAAAATATTACAGGTACTTTTCGCAAAAAATAAAACATAATTTATCGGAAACAAACTGTCAATACAGATTATTTTTTAATTTTAAACGGAAGTATTTTTGATACGATTAATTTCTTCTGTTAGAGTGAATAAGGGTGCAACATACCAGGATGCAGATAAGGCTTTGCTTTTGAATGTTCAGCAGGGCGATGTAAAAGCATTTGAATGCGTTTATACTATGTATAGTGCGCGCTTATATGGCGGCGTGTTAAAATTGGTTAAGTCTGCTAACGTAGCGGAGGAATTATTGCAGGAAGTGTTTCAACGGGTATGGGAGTACCGGGCAAGTATCAATCCGGAGAAACCCTTTGGTGCTTATCTTTTTACCATTGCAAAGCATTTGGTTTATGATTATTTTAATGAAGTGTCGCGGCACCAGCTAATTGATGAGTACATAAAACGCAAAAGCCGGGAATCCGTTAATACCACTCCCTGCGCTTTGGAGGAAAAAGAAACAGTGCTTCTGTTAAATGAAGCTATTCAACAGCTCCCTCCTCAGCGAAAATTGATATATACGCTTTGCAAAATGGAAGGAAAGAGTTACGAAGACGTGAGTAAAAAACTGGGGATATCGGTATCTACCATCAGCGATCACATTGTAAAGGCCGGAAAAAGTATCCGTGCCTACTATCTTTCAAAGGATATTGTTTATACCGCCATTTTGCTTTGTTTAAGTTTTCTTGTGGGATAAATCCCGGATTTTTTTTGGTAAGAGCAGAGGAAGAACTGCATTTTCCGGTATTACTGTAAACGAACGCACTTTGAGTAACCGGCAACACATCCTCACGCTGTTTAAAAAATATCTCGCAAACGATTGCACTGAGCAGGAAGCTGCTAAGCTACTCGATCTCATCCGATCGGAAGATAATCGAGGAGAGATTGAAGAACTCATTTACCGTCATTTAAACGAACATACCGACTATTCGTCTACAGATGCGGCAATAGCAGCAAGGGTTTTCGAAAAGCTCCATTTGACGCAACAGGATACTGAAGTTGCGCTGTCAGTAAGGCGTTCAGTAAAAATTTTCCCTCTTTTTAAGGTGGCTGCTGCTGTTATTTTTATTGTGCTTTCTTCATTTATTGTTTACTATTTCTTTAAGTCTCCCGCCAGGGAGTTGGCTTCTACCGCTACTGTGCAGGATGTTGCTCCGGGCGGAAACAAGGCAGTACTCACGTTAACCGATGGACGACAACTGTCTTTAGGTGAGATGCAGTTAGGAAGTACAACGACACAAGACGGAATGGTCATAACAAAATCCGCCGATGGTCAGGTGGAGTATTCATCCGGCAAACCTTCCCAAACGCACGGAGGAGTAAATACTATCAGAACGCCGCGGGGAGGACAGTTTCGGGTAGTATTGCCCGACGGATCTAAAGTGTGGCTGAATGCCGCATCTTCCTTAACCTATCCTTCTGTATTCTCGGGTAATGAAAGGCGGGTACAATTAACCGGGGAAGGATATTTTGAGATAGTGCCCAAATTGAAGCATAACCAAAAGATCCCCTTTGTGGTGGAAACGGCAAAACAGCAAATAGAAGTGCTGGGTACCCGATTTAATGTAAATGCTTATGAAGAAGAAGCAGGAATTAAAACAACACTCATAGAAGGAAAAGTAAAAGTAATAACCGAAAATGAAACGGTTATTTTAAAACCCAACCAGGAGTTTGTTCTAAAAACAGACGGAATTATTACGCAGCCGGTGGAAGTGGACATGGCCATTGACTGGAAGAATGGTGATTTCATTTTTGCCAATGATGATATTCATAATGTAATGCAAAAAATAACCCGTTGGTATAATGTAGAAGCGGTGTATGATAATGCGGTATCCCCTGTAAATCTTAATGGGCAAATATCCCGCAGCCGGAATCTTTCAGAAGTATTGCGAATGCTGGAACTGTCGGGGAACTTAACATTCAGGATAGACAATGGAGTCATCCATATTTACCAGAATAAATAATTTATTAACCAAATCTAAATGTACATGAAAGAGAATAATTCGCCGTAAACTCATACGATGGTGAATACAAAAAAAACCGGAAATGCCTGGCAGCACTTCCGGAACGTTCAGGTATTCATGATATGATCATTTCCGTAATCAATATTTAATCACCCAAACTTTACAAAAGTATGCAATTTGATACTTTAGGAGGCAAGTTATCTGCATGTTTTGCAAGAATCCGCTTTGCCGGCTTCCTACGATATGCGGGCCTCATCCGAACAAAAATCCCGGTTTCAAAACTAATTTTGCAGATGAAGCTCATTTCTTTTTTGATCCTTGTAGTCTGTGTTCAGGCAACTGCTTCAGTTTCAGCACAAAAAATCACATTGAGCGAAAAGAATGTGTCTATTCAAAAACTTCTTCGCGAAATCCGAAAGCAATCCGACTATGATTTCCTGGTAAATACCAGGTCGTTAAAGCATACCCGTTTAATGGACTTATCGGTTACAGATATGCCGCTTGAGCGTGTACTGGATTTGATGTTTGAACACCTTCCGCTCACTTACATGATTGATAACAAAACAATCATTATCAGGGATAAGGAAGAACAATCAGGCGTAGAATCGCAGGAGTATAAAGTTTCCGGAACCATCATTAACCAACAGGGAGAACCATTAGCCGGCGCCAGTATTATCGAGAAAGGAACATCAAATGGTGTTACCAGTAATGATAATGGCCGGTTTACAATTTCCGTAAAGGACCAGTCTGCGGTATTGCAGGTTACTTCTGTGGGCTATATTAATCAGGAAGTTCGTATTACCTCCGGCGAATTAACCATCATGATGTCAACGGAAGACAATAGCATGACCAGCGTGGTGGTTGTGGGTTACGGTGTCCAAAAAAAATCAGATATCACCGGATCCATAAGTTCTGTGAAAGGTGGTGATCTTACCAAACTCCCTACACAGCGCGTGGATCAGGCTTTGCAGGGTAGAGCGGCAGGTGTTATGGTGCAGAATACAGATGGCGCTCCCGGCGGTAACGTTATGATAAGAGTGAGAGGTGGTAATTCCATTACCGGCGGAAATAATGCACTCATCGTGGTAGACGGAATTCAGGGCGTAAATATCAGTACTATTAACCCTAATGATATTGAGTCTCTGGAAGTGTTGAAAGATGCTTCCGCCACCGCTATATACGGCGCCAGGGGCGCTAACGGGGTAATACTGATCACTACAAAAAGGGGTGCAGCCGGAAAACCTGCTTTTACTTATGGTTTTAACATCGGCAAACAGCGTGTAAATCATAAACTCGAATTGATGGATGCGGGTGATTTTGCCCGCAAAGCAAACGATTATGCAGCCACGCAAAATGGTTCGCCCAGTTCACCCATTACGCCGGTATTGCCTTTTACACAAAAGCAAATTGAAGACCTGGATAAAAGCGGAGGAACAGATTGGCAGGATGAAGTGTACCGTAATGGATTGATCCAGAATCATCAACTGTCATTGAGCGGCGGCTCGGAAAAGGTGCGCTATTTTGTTTCCGGGGGTTATATAGATCAACAGGGTATCGTTATCGGTACTAAGTATAAGCGTTATAATTTACGCAGCAATCTGGACCTGAAACTGAATAGTTGGCTTAGCGCCGGAGTAAACCTCAATGTAATAAAAGATGAGGGAAATGTTCCTCCCGTTGGCGAAGGAACCCGTTTTGGCGACATATTAGGGCAGGTAATTAATACAGTGGCCCGGTTCGACCCCGCAACTCCGGTGTATGCTGCCGACGGAAGTTACAATTTTAAGGCATGGAGAGGTGGCCCTGATGGTACCAAAGCCTATGCAGATCAGGATGTGTGGAACCCGGTGGCTACGGCATTGGAAACCATATCTCCTAAAAGCAATATCATAAATGAAATCAGCACTTTCCTTGATTTTAAAATATTGCCGGAGTTAAGTTTCAGGGTAACCGGTGCTGCAAGCATAACGAACAATGACCAATTGAGTTTCTACAATACAAAAACCCAACCGGGTTATGGAGTGAGTGGCTTAGGCAGCCTTTCTCAGGGCAAGTATCAGTATTTCCAAAATTCCAACATACTCACCTATGCCAAAACATTTAATCAGCATCAGCTTACTGTAACCGGAGTTGCCGAGCAGCAGTATATTAGTTCGAAAGATATGTATTTGGCGGCACAGGGCTTCTTTAGTGATGAAACCGGTATCAACGATTTAGGAGGGGCCTCACAGGTCAATGAAAAGAGTTCATCCCTGTCCAAGCAAAGGATCAATTCGTTTTTGGGTCGTGTAAACTATGTGTTTGCAGGAAAGTACATGATTACAGCCAGCTACAGAGCAGATGGATCGAGTGTTTTTGGTGCTAACAATAAATGGGGATATTTTCCATCCGGTGCCGTAGCCTGGAGAGCATCAGAAGAAGAATTTATAAAATCGTTACGATTGTTTTCCGAACTGAAGTTACGTGGCAGTTGGGGTAAAACAGGTAATCAGGCCATTGCGCCCTACCAGTCTCTTGCAACCGTAGTGTCGGGGTATAATTATCCTTACGATGGCAACGGTACGGCAAATATTGGATTTGCACTGGGGCGCCCGGCTAACCCCAATTTAAAATGGGAGTCAACCACGCAAACTAATATTGGCATAGACGCCGGCTTCTTTCACAACAGGCTCACGTTTACTGCCGATATCTATAGAAAGGTAACCAAAGACCTGTTACTCAATAAGCAAATTGAAACCTATACCGGCTTTGCCACCATGTTATCCAACGTGGGATCAATTGAAAACAAAGGATTGGAATTGGCAGTTGGTGGTGTACCCTTTGCCGGTAGTGATTTTAAGTGGAACACCGGATTTAATATTTCATTCAACAAAAGTAAAGTGCTGGCATTGCTGGATGATCGCCCACTCGCTATTCGAACCAATACCGGCGGTGGTTACCAGATATACAGTAGTGGATTTTCAGTGAAATATCTGCAGGTGGGTCAGCCCCTGGACCAGATGAGAGGCTATGTGAATATGGGAACATGGAGCGAAGCAGAGAGTGAAGAAGCCAGGAAAATGGGACAGGCGCCCGGTGATGCAAAATGGAAGGATGTAAATGGAGATGGCAAAATTACAAGGGCTGCAGACGGAAATGAAATTATTGGAAATGCAAGTCCCCAATTTATATACGGTTGGACCAACAATCTGACTTATAAAAACTTTGATTTGTCGTTTTTGATCCAGGGAAGTCAGGGTAACGATATATTTAATGCGGTACGTATTAAAACGGAAAACCCTTCGGTTGGACTGAGTACTAATTTGAATAATCGTTGGACGGTAGATAATCAAAATACCGATGTTCCCCGCTTTTTAAGTTCTATGGAACGGAACCTGCTTAATCTCGGCTCCAATAAAACCTCAGGGATGGGTGCAGACCAGCGTTCCAGCAGATGGGTGGAAGATGGTTCATATATCCGTATGAAAAATATCACCTTAACGTATAATATTCCATTTTCGGCACTTCGTCAACTGCGCATTGATCGGTTGTCCGTTTACGTTACTGCAGTTAACCTGTTTACTATTACGCGGTACTCGGGTTACGATCCGGAAGTTAGCTCATTCAATGTGGCGGGGGCCGGCGGATTAGGGATTGACCTGAGTAATTATCCCAGTTCAAAAAGTGTCCTGGTGGGCATCAACCTTACTTTTTAATTGCAGATATCAACTATTGGTATTATTAAAATTGCAGAAATGAAAAATTTACAGATAAAAATTTTGGTGTATTATCTCCTGCCGGTATTTATTGCAGGAAGCATGTCCTGCCAAAAGTTAAATGAATCACCGGAATCTATTTCCACTCCTTCCAATTTTTACAGAACGGTGTCTCAGTGTGAGGCGGCTTACGCGGGGTCTATGAACGCTTTGTGGTCAACATGGAGTGGGTATCAGAACCAGATTGGATTACCCGACGGACAGGGAGAGGGCGCCAGCCTTGATTTTGGCGTAGGTTCTTTCAATGAACTTTGGAACTGGCACTATAAAGCAATTTCCAATGTTAACGGGGTGCTCAAAGCAATAAAGGCCGGAAGTCTGAATGGAAACCCGGAGGATGCCATTGCTAACGTTACCGCCCAGGGTAGGTTTTTGAGGGCATTCAATTATTTTACGTTGGTGAGATTGTACGGTAAAATTCCATACATCACCGAAGACACGCCCGACCCGGTAACTACACCCTTAACACCCGATTCGCGCCTGGAAATTGCTGATGTATATAATCTTATTATTGCCGACTTACAGTTTGCCGCGGAGCACCTGGGTGATTATGACGGTGGCGTACCCGGCAGACCCAATAAGTGGACAGCGAAGGGGATGTTGGCAAAAGTGTATATCACTATGGCAACTGCGCCGTTGAACAAAACGGAGTATTACGTAAAAGCCAGGGACTTGGCAGATGACGTAATTGTGAATGGCCCGTACGTTTTGTTGGATAAGTTTGAAGATGTGTTTAAAACATCCAATAACCGGAATATGGAAATCATGTTCGCTTTTTATAATTCTCCTGATGCACCCTATATGCCCGGTAACACCTGGGCACCCTCAGAAATGGATGGATGGAGCAGTGGTGCGGTAAAGATAACATGGGCCACAGATATTTATCCGGAACAACCACGCAAGCACAATTACCTGCTGCTTGATTTTACATCAGACATCTACGATCCGTCTGCCCCGATTATCAACTGGTCAGAATCCGCAGATGGTGTTCCTTATATTGGAAAATACAATATGCCCAACCTTACCTATGAACAACAGGTGGGTGGCGGCGATGCCAATATTGAGATTAAGATTTTGAGATTCGCCGATATACTTCTCCTTTATGCAGAAGCAGCCAATATGGCCAACGGAGGACCTACACAACTGGCTGTGGACAGGCTTAACCTGATCATAGACCGTGCAAACGAAGGAACAGGAACGGAAGCAAGAGCCACCATCGGCATGTCTGCCGAAGCCTTCGATAAAAAGGTAATTGACGAACGGAGCTTTGAGCTGTGCTTTGAAAATGACCGCTATTTTGATGTGTTGAGAAAACGACTTCTTGAAGAGGTGAACTTGCCGGATAATGCACAGGGATATGATGAGAATGATTATCTGTTGCCCATTCCCGCATTAGACGCCAGGGCGTTAGGACAAAACCCCGGATACGAATAATACCAGTTTTTTTTTCATCATCTCCGATTACAAATGGGGGTAGCCATCTGCCCCCAATTTTAATAACCGCTTCGCGATTTAAATGGAATGGTTGCTTTGTACAGATACATCGTTTACTTTCTTTGGGCAGGCATCATTACTTCGTGCAGCAGCAATTTGGCTGCTGCTCAAACGCAGCCGTGCTTAATGGAGGTGAATGCCGGTGAGATAGTTGTTGGCACAGCCACAATAGCCATTACGGGAGCAACCATTATTGACGGCAACGGTGGTAAACCGGTTGATAGCGGTTGTGTATTGATACAAGGGAATAAAATTGCAGCAGTAGGAAAAGTTGGCGAAGTATCTGTCCCAACGGATGCAGTCATTGTGAATGCAACGGGGCTAACGCTGTTGCCGGGCTTTATTGATGCACATTTTCATCTCGATAATCAGCATGGTCTCCCTGCACTCTTCTTACGGCATGGTGTAACCGCAGTTCGCGATCCGGGTGCCTGGATGGAAGCCTACGACGGCGAAAGACAACCAGGCAGTTCAGTTCCGCGGTTGTTTTTAAGTGGGCCTCATTTGGATATGCCTCCACCGGCTTATCCGCATGATGCCTACCTGGTAAGAGATTCAATCGAAGTGGTTCATGCGGTAAACCGCCAGATTGACGAAGGGGCATCGTCTGTTAAAGTATATTTTCGAATGCCGCCACATCTCATCCGCGTAGCCTGCAATACCGCCCATCAACGCGGTGTTCCGGTTACGGCACATCTGGAGATCACGGAAGCAAAAGAAGCCATTGAAGCAGGTTTAGACGGGATTGAGCATATTACTTCATTTGGACTTACCCTTACGCCACGGCGGGATGCGGAAAAATACAGGCAAGCGGTTTGGTTAGATAACAACTTTAGAAAAGACGGTCGCTACCGGATATGGAAGGATATACATGCAGTAGATCCAAACACCGATAGTCTCAGCTCATATTTAGTAAAGAAAGGAACTTACGTATGCCCCACGTTAGGGCCTTTTGAGTATCGCCTGGAAAATGGCCATGCGGATACTGTGAAACTCATGGGTTTCCATACCATGAAGGCGGTTACCGCAAAGTTTTCCCAAAATGGTGTTCGGATGGTGTTAGGCTCTCATTCCATGATTCCGTATGCAGCATTGGGATGGGCCTATCAACGGGAAATGGAACTGTGGGTCGAAAGTGGGATTGATCCGTCGGACGTAATTGTAGCAGCTACTATGCAAAATGCACGGTATTTTAAAGTGGATGACCGGCTCGGAAGTATTGAAGTGGGAAAATTGGCCGACCTCGTATTAATAGAAGGGAATCCATTACAAAATATCAGTGCTACCCGAAATATCAAACGGGTAATGCTGAACGGCGCATGGATAAACTCCAACACCAGGTGAGTGCAACCGGACTATTCCGATTAATTTGTTTTTCATGCAAAAAAATATGCAAACAATCTGCTTCATCCCCTCATGTGCTACACATGGCGAAGAGCTGTTGTGGAATAATTTCAGAAATGGGAGCAGGGATGCCTATGCAAAGCTTTACCAACGTTATTTTGATGTGTTGATGGCAAGTGGCTTGAAATTCCATCAGGATAAAACGCTTATAGAAGATTGTGTGCACGATCTTTTTGTAGACATTTGGAACAACAAGTCCAACCTCAGCGTACCACGTTCCGTAAAGGCTTATCTGCTGTGTGCTGTTCAGCGAAGAATATTCCGCCAGGTAAATCGAAACAAAAACTATCGCCAGTTCGAAATGGAAAGTTTAAACAGTGGAGAGGTTCAGAATGCAGAAAAGCTGATGATTTCGGGGCAAGATGATGCTGAACGGCAAAGGCAGGTGCAACGTGCAATAAAAACCCTGTCGCGTCGTCAGCAGGAGGCCGTATTACTTCGTTTTTACGCCGATCTCAACTACGGGGAAATTGCGGACAAAATGGTAATCAGTACGAATGCTATCTATAACCTTATTTCCAAGGCTTTCTCGCGGATGTCGGGTGAGCTGGAAAACATCAGCACGATTCGGTGATTATTAATGATTGACTATTTACTCAAAAAAAAAATTATGGTATCAAGAATATTGTTACTGCTGTTGTTTGTGAATGTTTGTGCAAATTGGTGTTCCGCACAAAATCCGGAGAATCTTTTGCTAAAAAACTACAAGCCCAGGTCTATCTATAAGGTTCCGGTTACGCGGGTAGATAAAGCACGTTTCCCCGTGATTGATATACACTCTCATAATGTGTACGTAAAGGAAGAAAAAGACATCAAAGCCTGGATTAGTTTGCTGGATAAATTTGGTATCGAAAAAGTGGCATTGCTTACCAAATCAACCGGCAGGCAGTTCGACTCCATTTATAACGTGTATTCGCCTTATTTGGATCGTTTTGAATTATGGTGTGGCTTCGATTATACCGGATACCAGGAGCCGGGATGGGTGGAGCACGCAGTAAAAGAGCTCGAGCGATGTGTAAAAAAGGGAGCCAGGGGAGTTGGCGAGTTGGGTGATAAAGGCTTGGGTGAACTCTATTCAAAGCCGGTGCCCGGATATGGGATGCATATAGATGACAAACGCCTGCAGCCATTGTTTCGGAAATGCGGAGAGCTAAATATACCGGTAAGTATTCACGTGGCAGATCCGATGTGGATGTACGAGCCTATGGACTCCACTAATGATGGGTTGATGAACGCCTATCTCTGGAAAATTGATACGACGCAACCGGGATTGCGGGGGCACGCGGCATTGGTAAAGTCTTTGGAGAATGTGGTTGCAGCCAATCCGAATACAACCATTATTGCCTGCCATTTGGCCAATTGCGAATATGATTTGAGTATTCTGGGTAATCTGCTTTCCAAATATGATAATCTCTATGCCGATATTTCTGCCCGCTTTGGAGAAATTGCTCCTATCCCGCGGTTTGCATCGGCCTTTATCGAAAAGTACCAGGACAAGCTGTTGTATGGTACGGATAACCGTCCTTCCGACTTTATGTACGAAACCACCTTCAGGATTTTAGAAACACAGGATGAGCATTTTTATGCTACCGACTTATTCGAGTATCATTGGCCGTTGCAGGGGTTTGGTTTGAGTGATGAGGTGTTGAAGAAAATCTATAAAACAAATGCAATGAAGATTCGCAAACAGAAATAAAGGAATAAACGAATCACATTAAGGATACGATAAGCCTATGCTTCAAATAAATGATTGGGGTAATGTAAGGGATCCTGGTTCAGCAGGTTGCACAGCACTTTGTACAGTTCGGGATAATGCAGATGCAAACGATCGGGGCTTTTGAAATAAATTTCAATGCTTTCCGCCCAAAATTCCTGAAAGTCTTTAATGGCATATTCGGAATACAAACCAATGGTGAGTATTTTTTCTACATGGTATATTTTATCGCCAATAGAATTGAACTCCTGGAAGGTATCCTTGAAATCCTTGTCAATACTTACTTCGGTTTCGAAGTTCTGGTAATAGAGGGCATGAGCCATTTCATGAAGTCCCACATTCTGCAGGTCGTATTTGTTTTTGTAGCCTTCCAAAAATTGTTTCCAGGCAATATTGATCGTGTTACCGGTTACATTTCCAATCAGTATCCTAAACGGCTCAAGTCCAACGAATGCCTCGGGAAATATCTGGATGATATTAAAATGCGATAAAAGATATTTTCGTAAACCGAAGGTGAGTTGGATCGCAGCTGCACTAATCAGAATGGGCATCTCCCGGTATCCCTTTTTATCGTGAATGATAAAAATTTTGGTATCAATGAATTTTTTAAGCCGGCCGATAAACTTTTCGCGGTCAATATCAAGTAAGCGGTTGTAATACGAGAAATGTTTGCTAAGTACGGTATGTAAAACTTCGTCGGAGAACTCCAGTTCATTACCGTTATACACTAACGGGCATTTGATGTGCGCTTCATCCTGCGCTACCTTGTCGTGTCCCTGTTGATCTGTTGAGTCGGTAAGCGTATGCCGGACAGACCTTGTGAGTTGCCAGATTACTGCAATACCTAATATGAAAATTATTATCCAGACAATCATTCCGCTTGCTTGGGGCAATATATAACGTTTCAGCCACTCAATAAATTATCTGCTTCGTCATCTTCCAGTAAATTGAGGTCTATAGCTTCCTGCCCGGCAATGCCTTCTATAGAGCCACGGATGTGGGCGGCATTCAACAGCACCTTTTCTAAGTGTTTTTCCCTTGCTTTCCATAACTTTTCCATGGCATCCCTTTCTTTTTGAATGGAGATACGCATGGATAAAAAGCCTTCCCGGATCGCCTTCCATTGTTCTGCAAACTCCTGACCCGTTAAATAGTCGTATAAGATGTGCATTTTGTCGCCCTTATTTTCCTGCGACTTTGAAGCGTTAAATATCTTAATAATACCATCCCGCAAAATATGGGCCAACGGTCGCACTTCATCGAAGCTGCATATCCACACACCGTTTTTTTCTCCAAACTGAGCCATATCCTTTGGCATAGCCTGCGTAACAATAACAGCCACATCGGCGCCCTGGGTACGCATCTCTGCCTTAAGTTTTTCAATCCATTCGTTGGCAAAATGCTGCGCCCTCTTACTTTCATAAATGATTCTTCCGCATTCCTGTCCGTATTGGTTCCGGATGGTTTGAACGCAATCCGCACCTCTTACTCCTTTGCCCACTTCTGCAATCATATCAAATGGAAAACTTCCACGGAGTAAATCTTCCAGTAAAAGCTCCTGAACCTCACCCTGCATTTGCATTGAACCCTGTTCCGCCTTTCGCTTCATTTCATCTACCAGTTTTTTCTGATCTTCCAGTTGCTTTTCCATCTCTTTCATCTTTAACTGGTATTCTGTTTCTTTAGCACTGGTGCGTTGTTCTTCCAATTTCCTGATTTCGTCGCCTATTTTTTGCCGTTCTTTGAGTAGGGTTTGTTGAATCTGAATTTCCATCTCCTGCTCCCGGTTTTTCAGATCCTGTTCCTTTTTCAGGTATTCCAACTGCTTGTTGCGCGCATCCTGCAATTTCAGTTCATTGTCTTTATTGCTTTGTTGCAACAGTTTTACCTGATTTTCAAAATCGGCGCTTATGCTTTTCCGAAGACCCTCTTCCAGCGATTTTTGCATTTTTACTTTTTCATCGGCCAGTCTTCCCGCATATTCCGTTTCTTTTTGCTGCACCTGTTGCAGCAATAGCTGTTCTTTGCGTAAAAATTCTTCCTGTTTCTTCTGCAGTTCGTCATCCTTTTTCCTGATATACTCCGTCATCTTTTCCCGCAGCTCTCTTTTATAATCTTCCGAAACGGCGTCTTCCATCGGAAACGCTGAACCGCAATGAGGACATTTAATCTCTGTAGCCATCCCATCTTTATTTCTGCAAGTTTACAAAACGTTCAAAAATTTGATATATTTAGTTTTTTCATTCGCAAAAAAGAGTTGTTGATGATCCCTGGCGATTGGTGTGTTGGATGCGCGTTGAAGCGCAATATTAAACTGCTCGTGAATCAGCAAAAAATTGATTGTCCCTTAATATTTAATACTACGATAACATGATACCGAAAAATTTTAGTCGCCGTAAGTTTATTAATACATTGTCCATTGCAGGAGCAGGCGTAGCTATTGGTTCGCCACAAATAACCACAGCAGGTTCCTTAAAAACGAAACCTGCGATTTTAGGAGGGACAAAAGCATTCAAACCGGCTTTTCCGCAATGGCCTGTATTCGGACAGGCAGAAGAAAACAGATTGCAGGCTGTGTTGAACAGTAAAAAATGGGGCAGATTAAATGGCAGCGTAGTGCCGGAATTTGAAACAGCGTACGCCAAATTGCTGGGCGCAAATCATTGTCTTGCAGTATCAAGCGGCACCAGCGCATTATATACCATGCTGGGTGCACTTGACGTTGGTCCTGGAGACGAAGTGATTATACCGGTTTATACCTTTATTGCCACCTATAATGTAGTGGTGTTAAACTATGCGTTGCCCGTTTTTGTGGATACCGATATTGAAACGTTTCAGATAGATGCCGATAAAATAGAACAAGCCATTACACCAGAAACCAAAGTCATTATGCCGGTGCATATCGGTGGCTCGCCTGCTCACGTGGATTCGATTCTGGAAATTGGAAACAAAAGAAAGATTCCGGTAATAGAAGATGCATGTCAGGCACACCTCGCAGAGTGGAAGGGTAGAAAAGTAGGTACTTATGGTTTAGGAGGTGGCTTTAGCTTTCAATCTTCCAAAAATTTAAATTGTGCCGAAGGCGGCGCCATTGTAACACATGATGAAGAATTTGCACAAAAATGTTATTCATTTCATAACCAGGGGCAAGGCAAACAACATGCGGAGTACAATCCGGGGGCGGGTACCCGCGGAACCAATATGCGGATGACGGAATTTCAGGGAGGGATATTGCTGGCGCAGATGACACGTATTGCGGAGCAGTGTAAACGCAGAACGCAAAACGCCGCTTATCTCAATAAACTATTGAGTGAAATTCCAGGAATAACTCCGGCAAAATTATATGACGGCACAAGCGCAAGTGCGTATCATTTGTATATGTTTCGATATGATAAAAACTATTTTGCCGGATTGAGCCGTGCAGCTTTCATCAGTGCATTGCAGGCGGAGGGCATTCCCTGTTCCGGTGGTTATGGCATGATCAACAAAGACAAATATGTAACGGAACTCGCACAAAACCGTCATTATCTTAAAATTTACGGAGAGAAGATGATGAAGGAATGGTTAGAGCGGAATCAGTGTCCTCAGAATGACATCCTGAGTACGGAGCAGGCAGTGTGGTTTACTCAAAACATGCTGCTGGGCACTGTAAACGATATGGAGCAGATTGCCGCAAGCATCCGGAAAATTCAAAAGCATGCGCCAACATTGAATAAGCGTTAAAATGCGGATGAAGTAGGAGGGGCGAAACACACGATATAAAAATTGACCCCGGATTTCAACAACACCAAAAGCTACTGCATTCCGTGTGGACTGAGCATGTGGCATACCGGAAACGCCGACGTAGAAAGGCTTTAAGTGTATTCGCTATTCGGGTATTCAGTCTTTCCTGAGCAATTTGGCGCCCACTGCAAATTGGGAGTTGAGGGTGAAACAGGAAAATAAGGCAGTTTGTCTTTTGATTTCAGTTGGTTATTATGATAACACGAGTGGATTATGATTAAGAAATAGATGCAGATAAATCATACTAATGCTGTAAATTAGTATTGAATATTGCGTTCCGCCCTATTAAAATATTCCTTCCCGATTTCTGTGTAAAAACTACTATTATTTAAACAGTAAATGATACTCAGTTGCCCACTCAATCCCATCGGAAAAAGCTATTCATTAGTTACCGCGTACAGGATACCTCAGCAGATACCGGCCGACTTGTAGATTCGTTGAAACAGGTCTTTTATGATGACCAGATTTTTATGGATATTGAAAAGCTGGAACCCGGAGTTGATTTCACAAAGGCACTTGCCAAATCCCTGGAAACATGCGATGTGTTGTTTGCGATTATCGGCCCCGAATGGGTGGGAGAGGACAAAGACGGGCATCCGCGAATCATGCGTTCCGACGACTGGGTAAGGCTCGAACTGGAGACTGCATTGCAAAGAGGTATAAGGCTGATACCCGTATTGATGCGAAATGCAACGCTTCCTGAAATGACGGATATTCCTGAGTCATTATATCCTTTGTTGAACCGGCAAACATACGAGATAAGCAATAAGCGTTGGAAATACGACACCGATCAGCTCATACAATTTCTTATTCAGATAGGATTTGAGCCGCGTAAAAAGGAAATACCGGTTAAACCGCAGGGTACAGATTTAAGTAAATGGCTGATATTTGGATTGTTTGGTCTGGCAGTAATTGTGATGGGGGTGTTGTGGTTTGATGCAGGCGACAAAAAACAAGCTGACAAAATCGAAACTTATGATCCCGGTAGCAGGCCCGGGGTGGATTCAAGTTCTGTTGAACAGGACGACCCTCCGGTTTCCCCTCAAAAGCCAACGGCCGCACCCGTTGTTGTGGAAGGCGCATGGTACGATGCTGCGAATTTTTATACCATGTATATTACCCAGTCTGCAAATACGCTCGACCTAAAAAGTATTAACGCGGCAGGTGTTACCACCGGAGAAGGGGTGGGGACGGTGGAGGGGAATGCTATAAATTTTAAGATGCAGATATATAACATGGGAATAATTTCGGGCTCGGCAACAATGGCTAACGATAATGAGGTGTTGAACGGTAAATTAATTATCTCCAATAACAACGGAGCGACTTATACCGAACCCTTTTATTGGACGAAGCAATAATTTCGGTGCAGTACAACTGCTGCAGGGGAGGCAGAATTTCCTCCATTGCATAATAGGGTTTTCTGCCGTTGCTGCTGTTGCGCTTATCTGCTTGTACTCTGGGTTCACCAGCAACTACATTGATCTTCACACTTAACGGCACATGTATCAATTCTGAACTTGCATCGTCACAACGTCTCCCGCAAAGCCTTGTGTTAGCCGGGACGTTGTGCGTTTTGCAAACCGGTTTCTAATACAACAGCATAACATCTAACCTCGAGCTCGCCTTGATTATTCTGCAAATAATATTGAGCTGAGCTATGTTTGTAATCAATCGGACTTTCGCATAAATTCCATACTCCTTTAACCGGATTTAGATGGTAATAATCTTGCTTTGTTCGCCACGTCCCCCTCAACTATGTGCTAATCATCATCTTTTATCTATGTGGGAGACGTGGCGGCGACGGAAGCACTGGCTTGGCTCATAGCCATTGCTACAAGGCCAGCGTTAGTTGGAAAAAAATTTGTAGAACATAACCAAAATACTAAGTGGGACCAAGTTGATAACTAAGGATACTTCTGAACTGCCTTGTTTCAAACCATTACCCAGAAAGTAAGTAATAGAACGAAAAGAAAAAACAGCTTCAAGTTCTGGCGATTCTGAAAATCCGATCCCTAAATATGGACCAAAGTAATTCTTAAACGTAAACCCGAAGATAACTACTTGAATAGATTGGATGATTAAGCAAGAGTATAGCAGCCCCTTACTAACTTTCACATTTTTGCTTAGCAAGCCTATTAACCCGCTAAAAATAAAAAACAACAAAATTATAAGTGTGATTAAAGAAGGCATTAGGGTGCTTAGTATTCCTATGAACCCTGATTGCGAAATAAAATATATTAAACATATAGTACCTCCCAATAGAAAATACGAAGAAAGCAATTGAGTAAATAATAATTTATTTTTTTCCATCCCAAATAATAAACCAATTAAATAATCTTATCGTTTCAACCAAATTTGCTTCGCCACAAACTCTCCCGCAAAGCCTTGTGTTTAGCCGGGACGTTGTGCGTTTTGCAACCCGGTTTCTAATACAACAGCATAACATCTAACCTCGAACTCGCCTTGATTATTCTGCAAATAATATTGAGCTGAGCTATGTTTGTAATCAATCGGACTTTCGCATAAATTCCATACTCCTTTAATCGGATTTACATGGTAATAATCTTGCTTTGTTCGCCACGCCCCCTTCAACTATGTGCTAATCATCATCTTTTATCTATGTGGGAGACGTGGCGGCGACGGAAGGTTACAAAATGAA
This sequence comes from Chitinophagaceae bacterium, assembly GCA_020854215.1. Lineage (GTDB taxonomy): Bacteria > Bacteroidota > Bacteroidia > Chitinophagales > Chitinophagaceae > Agriterribacter. The sequence goes on from JADZFY010000356.1 coordinate 16,963, forward strand.
TACCTTCTTTGTCTCTTATCTTGTAGCCACCATCACCCATTTTTGTTTCTCATAAATATAAAGGAAGGGGCTTTAATAAGCAAGTCCTGAGTGGCAAACTCAGGACAGCCTCTCATCTTTTTATTCTTTATTCAACAAGCACAATACCGGCTTGATATTTATTATGGAACACTACGGATAGCGGTGCGCGCCACCCATATGATCTGCCCTGCCTACACAATTTATCTGCCGGAGGTATTACAACGGTAACCCGGCCGAAACAGCAAGGCCTTTGTTAACGCCATCATTCATTGCGTTGGCACTTTACTCCACTTTTATTTTACCCAAACTGTACCAGCCATCTGCTTCCCTGTTGGTAATCGCCAGCTGTATTTTGGGCTGATGGCTCTGTGGATCCACAATGGCGATCTGAACATCATAATATCCCGGACGGAAGTGTTCCGGAATAAAAAGACTGTTGTCATACAGGTTATCTCCCGGCAGCCACGTACGTATATCCGCATCTGTTATGTAAGTCATACTGTCCTGATTATTTCGGATTCGAATTGCCAGGGGAAAGGAACGATAACACGGTGCCACACCTTTATTTTCCCACCAGGTTTCATAGGGGAGTCTGCCATTTCTTTGTACAGTAGCCGGACAGGAGAATTTCCTCAGCACGAAGCGATATCCCATTTTTTTCAGCCATTCATTTACCAATGGTTCCCATTCAACCGGAACGGCGGAGGATTTGGCATTAAAAGACGAAATATGCCATTTGAGCGTTTGATCAAAAATATATTGCACCTGCTCCTTCGAAAAATTATCTGCTTTCCATTTCATAAAAGTATAACAGATCTCCAGGCTAACCGGCCCGGTTTTCCAGTTGTTCTGCGCTCCAAACCGTATGATGGATTGCGGATAGTAGTCGTACATATGCGTCCAACCATGCTGATCTCTTGCAAAAAAACCGATATCTCCTATGCAATCTACCCGCCAACCTACCTTTGCCTTTGATTTTGTATAACGCATAGAAGCCTCATCCGTAAGAAGCGGAATGAGTGGCGTTTTCCTGAAGTGCCCGGTGTATGCATCAATCAGTTTTTCCATAACTGTTCGTTCCAGTACTTCCGTACCGGCTCCTTCGCCCCATGCGCCCACAATAGAAAGGTCAACGGATTCGAGGGCCGGATGCCCATCATATCTTTTTCCGAGTTCACTAATCATTCCGCCGAAATATTCAACATAACGGGGATCTTCTGCATCCACCATCCATTTGTTTACCGGATTATTATACTTCCAATCCGTTTTTGGTCCTACCATTTTACGATACCATGCCGGCACATCATTTTCCTCACCGCCGTATGGTGCAATCCTGAGCATGAGGGTTTGCCCTCTTGCCTCCGCTGTTGAAAGTGCCCGGTCAATCATGTCCCAGCGATAATGGCCTTTCTCCGGTTCAATATATTTCCAGTAAACGCGCCAGTATGCGATAGAACTGGAAGGAAATGGTATGCTTTTTACACCACGGGGTACATTGAGCTGATAGTCAATGGGACGTCCCTCAGTCCACCCGATACCCGCATTTAATGAATCACCATTAAATCGTTGAAAAGTGGTGAATCCGATTCCGGGATTTATCAGTACTTCATTCAACTCAACGGGTCTCACCACCAGTGTTCCGGGACTTATTTGGGCAATACAAAAATCCGGACACCATCCGGAGAACACCAACAGCAGGAAAAAGGAAATGTTGATTTTCATTTGAAAAAGACGTTTAGTAGTTGCAATACCGAACACGGTGTTCATAACAGTTGAATGCAAAGAGACGGATAAGGTCTTTTATTATAAATATAAATTAATTTTTGTAAAATATTTATTATCCCTTTCTTTTATATTTGTGTTTCCAAACCAATTTTGCTCCTAACCGATAGTCCCTTTCTTTATGCTTCGCAAACCCTGGTTATTTTACGCCCTCATCACCACTTTTTTTTGGGGAATATGGGGAGCCCTAAGTGAGCTGCCCGCAAAAGCAGGCTTTCCGCCTACGTTGGGTTATTCGGTTTGGGCGATTACCATGCTGATACCGGCCACTGTGGCTTTGAAAATAATTAAATGGAAACTGGAAAAAGACAAAAAGGCTATTTTTTACGGAATGCTGATAGGGATTACCGGGTCTGCCGGACAATTGGTATTATTTGAAGCATTAAAACAGGGCCCTGCTTACCTCGTTTTTCCGATAGTTTCGCTGTCGCCGCTCGTTACCCTTTTTCTTTCTTTACTTCTATTAAAAGAGCGGGCAAGCCGCAAATCCTGGATTGGGATTATCCTTGCGCTAATCGCCATTCCGTTACTTTCCTATCAGGCACCGGAAACCGGGCACAAATATGGCTCGTATTGGGTACTGTTGTCCCTGCTCGTATTTCTTGCCTGGGGCGTGCAAGCTTATTTTCTGAAAGTGGCCAACACCCACATGCAGGCAGAAAGTATTTTCTTTTATATGACCCTGTCCGGGATTATTTTGATCCCCCTGGCACTCCTCCTCACCGATTTCTCCGTTCCTGTTAACTGGGGTTTGAGAGGCCCATATATGACGGCAGGAATTCAGATTCTCAATTCTATTGGTGCATTATTCCTCGTTTACGCGTTTCGCTACGGGAAAGCGATCATCGTAAGCCCTCTGACAAATACCGGCGCACCCGTTATCACCATTATATTGTCTCTTTTGATTTACGGTGTGTTTCCGCACAGCATCATCACTATCGGTATCGTTTTGGCCGTGATAGCCATCTTTTTGATGGCGGAGTAAAAAGCATGAAAAGAAATTAAATAATAATGAAAACAAATTTTTTAAATAAAAAATTAAACGTTAAATAAAATAATTTAACTTCACAAATTATAAAACGTAATTTTTTATGTCGGAGACATTCCCATTGGAAAATGCCAGTGCTCCCGGAAGCCGTCATTTGGTTCGGGAAATCAGCGGTCAGCCTGTATTATGGCAGGATACCTACTCAGCAATCAAGTCGGTGGAGAATGAAATCATTAATTTCTTAAGCGTTCCGCTGCAAATTCGAGATATTCAAATCATACTCACCGGTGCGGGATCCTCTGCTTTTATAGGTGAAATACTCCGTAAGTCATTTCAAAATAATACCCATAACAATACAGTGGATATCCCGACTACGGATATTGTAACGCATCCACGGGATTTTTTCAATAAGACGAGTCCCACATTGCTCATCTCATTTGCCAGGTCTGGCGACAGTCCGGAGAGTGTTGCCACTTTTGACCTGGCTGAAAAAATGGTTGATCAGGTGTATCACCTCATTATCACTTGTAATGCAGAGGGGAATCTTGCAAAAAAAGCGTCAAATGTTAAAAACGCGTACGTGGTTTTGCTGCCTGCAACGTCAAATGACCAGGCGCTTGCCATGACGGGTTCATTTACTTCAATGACATTAGCAGGACTATTAATTTCGGATATATCCAAACTGGTAGCAAATGGAATTCATACGGAAAAGCTTTGCAGGTACGGAGATTTGATTTTGAGAAACTACAACAAAAAACTGAAATCCGTATCAGAGCTCAGTTTTAAACGAGTGGTATTTCTTGGCTCCGGGGCATTAAAAGGTGCGGCTAAAGAATCACATCTTAAGTTGCTGGAAATGACAGATGGTCAAATTATTTGCCAGTATGATTCCTTCCTCGGTTTTCGCCATGGCCCACGGGCTGTGGTTGACAAATCTACACTGCTGGTGTATTTGTTCTCGGGCGATTCTTATGTAAACAGATATGAAATTGATTTGGTAAGATCAATCCAACAAAAGAAGAATCATCTTTTTTCAATTGGAATTGGCCAATGCCTTGATGCATTGGGCGATCCGGGTGTTGATCTGGCTATTGACCTTTGTTGCGATGATAACAGAATACCCGATGATTATTTTTCTGTTTGTAGCGTTCTTCCTGCCCAAATTCTTGGATTGTATAAGTGCATTGCATTAGGATTAACGCCCGATTCACCTTCGCAAAATGGCGGTATCCATAGAATTGTACAGGGTGTAACCATTTATCCTTATTAACCGATGGAACAGGAACACGATAAAGCATTTGACGTTATTGTAGTGGGTGAACTGAATATTGATTTGATCATGAATCAAATGGATGCTTTTCCTGAAACGGGGAAAGAAATACTCGCCCGCCAGATGACTTTTACCTTAGGAAGCTCCGCGGCAATCTTTGCCAGCAATATAAGTACGCTGGAAATAAAAGTGGCCTTCATTGGCAAAATAGGAAACGATTTGTTTGGCAGTTTTTGCAGGGATCAGCTCCACAGCAAGGGAGTAGATACTTCGATGATTTTTTTGGATAATGCCCTGTCAACAGGTGCAACAGTGATTCTTAATAATGGAGAAGACAGGGCCAATGTTACTTATGCCGGCGCGATGGATTTTTTAACGCCTGATGAGATTACGGAAGAGATGCTGTCAAAAGGAAAACATCTTCATTTTTCATCGTATTTTATGCAAGAGGGTTTTAAAGACAAACTCGACATCTTGTTTGAAAAAGCAAAAAAAGCAGGACTCACCACTTCTCTCGATATTCAATGGGATCCGGCCGAACGATGGGATTTTGATTATCGTCGCATACTTCCTTTGGTAGATGTTTTTCTGCCTAACGAAAAGGAACTTTTATGTATAACAAAGCAAAGCACCATAGCGCGTGCCATTAATGAACTGAGTGCATTTGCAAATACCATCGTTGTAAAACGCGGGGCTCATGGATCAATGATGCATTACCAAAATTCCCTGCTGCCTTGTGGCCCCTTTATCAATAAAAATGTGGTAGATGCGATAGGAGCCGGAGATAGTTTTAACGCAGGATTCATCTCCAGGTTTGTACAACAATACACACTTGCAGACTGCCAGAAGTTTGGAAATTTGACCGGTGCCATATCTACAACAAAAGCCGGTGGAACCAACGCATTTGTGAACTATCAGGAAACAATGAGCATAGCAAAAGAAAAATTCGGATATGAAGAATGATTTAACCTTGCAACAAAAACTCAAAGCCTGTCAACTATCCCAACAGGCACTGCTGGCAACCAACTTTTATAATTTTGAAACCCTTAAAGGCATCCTGCTGGCAGCAAAGGCAGAACAAAGTCCGCTAATTTTACAATTAACCCGCGGGTCAATAGAATATTTGGGATTGCAGGTGGCCAAAGACATGGCTTCAGCGATGCTGAGTTCCCTGAATGTTGAGGGCTGGATACATTTGGATCATGGCGATTCGTATGAACTGGCTGCAATTTGTTTAGATGCCGGGTTTGACTCCGTTATGATAGACGCCAGTGAGAAGCCGTTTGCCGAAAATGTGGAGATAACGAAACGTGTGGTGAAACTTGCCGAAAGCTATGGGGCAAATGTTGAAGCTGAACTCGGTTATGTTGCAAAATTGGGTCAGCAAACCGGAAACATTGGTTTTACGGAGCCCGATGAAGCCAAACGATTTGTGGAAGAAACCGGGGTGGATGCTCTGGCTGTAGCCATCGGCTCAGCTCATGGATTTTATAAAGAAACGCCGAACTTAGATTTTGAACGGCTATCTGCCATTCACAACGCAACAGGTATTGCACTGGTGCTGCACGGTGCGTCCGGAATACCGCATGACCAGTTAAGAGAAGCGATCAAAAGAGGGATTTGTAAAATCAACCTGGCAACGGAAACGAAAAATATTTTTATGAAAACCCTCAAAAATATTTTACTGGATGCAGAAGAAATTGATCTGCGAAAAACATTCCCACCGGCAACAAATGCGGTAACCCAGCTCGTTCGGGATAAATTGCATGCTATTCAATTCGATTCGGTTGCTGAAAAATTAAAACAATAGCTCAAATCCTGTATATGCACAGTACGCTCTTCAGGCGCATGTCCTATTTTCGCTTTTCGTTTTTCATTGTCATCATTCTAAAATTGGTTGTAATGCAAAGTTGCCAGTCTTCAGCAAACACGAACGACAATTATTTTACAGCAGACGATTTTTCATCAGTCAAAAAGATTGACGTGCACACGCATGTGCAAACCACCGGGCATGCATTGTTAGAACAGGCAAAAGCCGATAATTTTACACTGATCAGTATCAATACAGAAGTGCCGGGGTATCCTCCCATAGACAGTCAGCAATTTTATGCGCTTGAGCAGCAACGGCGTTATCCGGATAAATTTTTCTATCTGACCACTTTTGAAACGGCCACCCGGTTTCAACCCGATTGGGCAGAAAGGCAACTCGAATACCTTAAAAAATCTTTTACCAATGGCGCCATTGGTATAAAAGTGTGGAAGAATATCGGAATGGAAATTTTGGATAAGGATGGTCATTTCATTATGATTGATCATCCCATGTTTGACCCCATATTTAATTACCTCGAACAAAATAACATACCTGTTTGCGGCCACATTGGAGAACCACTTGCATGCTGGTTACCGCTTGACAAAATGACGACCAATAACGACAGGGCGTATTTCAAAGACCACCCGGAATATCACATGTATTTGCATCCTGAATATCCTTCGTATGAAGATCAGATTCAATCGCGGGATCGTTTACTGGAAAAACATCCCCGTTTAAAGTTTATTGGCGCCCATCTGGGTAGTCTTGAATGGAGCGTGGAGGAGATGGCAAAGCGACTGGATAAATTCTCCAATATGGCTTTAGACTTTGCCGAGCGGGTAGGGCACGTACAGTACCAAACCGTCAACGACTGGCAGAAAGTACATGACTTTTTCGTTAAATACCAGGACAGGTTAATGTATGGTACCGACCTGGAGGAAAATGAAAGTACCCCTGCAGACTCCATGAAAGTAAGGGCACATGACCTCTGGGTGAGGGACTGGAAATATTTTACCTCCGGAGACAGTATGGAGTCGCCGTTAGTGAACGGAAAATTTAAAGGACTAAAACTTCCCAAAGAGGTAGTAGAAAAACTCTACTATAAAAATGCCGCTTCCTGGTATTTGAAAAAATAAAACCGAAATGCCATTCTTTTACTAAGTTCGTTTCACGGTTAAAAACCGGAAACCACTATGAAATATTTTCTTTCAGTTGCCTGTTTGTTGCTATGCATTGCCGTTAGTGCACAAAAAAATACTTCCATCTATGCATTGAAGTACGCAATGCTAAAGAATCCTCCGGCAATAGCCAACTGGGTAAATACCGGTTCTGAGACGGAGCATATTCCTGTTAGTTTTCATTTCTGGCTGATCAAAACGCCCACTGGAAAAAATGTGCTGGTAGATGCAGGATGCAGGATGGATTTGCCTAATGCGATCGAATTTGGACTTACAGATTATGAGCGCCCCGACTCCGTATTGCTGCGTTTGGGTGTTCCGGCAGACGCAGTATCTGATATCATTGTTTCGCACCCGCACTGGGATCATATTGACGGACTTCCGCTTTTTCCCAAAGCAACGGTGTGGATTCAACGGGAAGACTATGCATACTATACCGGTGAGGCCTGGCAAAAAACATCCCCACCAGGTGGCATTGCCACAAGAACAATAGAATATTTGCTATATTTAAATATGAGCGGGAAACTGAAACTGGTTGACGGAGATAACCAGGAGATTATGGAAGGTATTACCGTATTCACCGGTTCAAAGCATACCTACAACTCACAGTATGTGTTGGTTCAATCCGGTAAAAACAAAGTGGTGATTGCGTCTGATAATATCTGGATCTATGAAAATCTCCAGAAAATGCTTCCGCCTCCGTCATACGGCACCATGGATCCCGCCGGTTATATCAGAAATATGCAGCGTATGAAAATGCAGGCTTCGGATTCCAAATTTATTTTACCGGGACATGATGACGCGATGTTTAAAAAATTCCCAAACGTTGCTGAACGAATCATAAAAATTTTATAACCCTATGGGTAAACTGCTTCTCATAGTGTTGAGCATGTATGTGCTCACAGCTATTCAGGTTACTGCTTATGGTCAAAATCTGAAACCGGGATTTGACAAGGCAGAGTATATAGAAACCCTAAAGATCAACCAGAAAGTACATGTGGACACCGCAAAGTGGAATGGCGATACCGCTGTTGCTCCACCTGAGCACTATCATTTGAATTACCGGTCACCAAAAATTGCCTTTGACAACAGTTGGGATTTATGGATTCACAATGAGAAACGGTTGGCTGTAATTGCCACCCGAGGAACAATTGCTACCGAAGTAAGTTTTCTCGCCAATTTGTACGCGGCCATGATACCGGCTAAAGGTCAACTGGAGTTAGACAGTATTCAACCTTTTGATTATGAACTTTCGCATGACCCTCATGCTGCCGTACACGTGGGCTGGTGTATTGCGATGGCCTATATGTCGCGGGGGGTAGTGCATAAAATTGACTCTTGTTATAAAGCCGGAATAAAAGATTTTATTTTAACCGGACACAGCCAGGGGGGAAGTATTACTTTTTTGCTGAATGCTTATTTGCACAGTCTGCAGGAACAACAACAACTTCCGTCTGATATCACTTTCAAAACCTATTGCAGCGCAGCGCCCAAGCCGGGAAATTTATTTTTCGCCTACGCTTTTGAATATGCTAACCGGGGCGATTGGGCATTTAATGTAGTGAATACTGCTGACTGGGTACCCGATGTGCCTTTTTCTATACAAACCGTTGATGATTTTACAGCCGTCAATCCATTTACTCATGCCAAAACCATCATTAAAAATCAAAAATTTCCGAATAACCTCATTCTGAGACACGTGTACAACCGGCTGAGTAAACCCGGAAAAAAAGCCCAACGAAATTATCAGCGCTATTTGGGAAAAATGGTATCCAAATCGGTAAAAAAGCAATTGCCGGCACTTCAAATTCCAGAATACTACAAGAGCAATTATTATGTGCGAACGGGAAATACTATTGTACTTTACGCTGATAGTGCTTATTATGCTGCATTTAAAGACGACAACAGAAAGCCGGATATTTGGCAGCATCATCTTCCGTACAGGTATATTTATCTGGCACAAAAACTTCCGTAGCAGGTTTAATTTGTATTGACATTATTCTGCAACGGGCTCAGTCTCTTTTTAAAACCGGCACATTCATCATTGTGGCGGCATCGCGGTAGTCAACCTTCACGCGGTCGCCCGGAGCAGTAAAGCGATACTGCCTTCCGGTAACCATTCCCGTTACGGTAAGGGCCGTTTTTCCGATGTATTGAAACGACACGTTGGGCCACATCTTTTGTTGAGGCGGTTGCCGTTGCTTATTGCCGGAGTGAGTTGCATCGGCAATCATGCTTCTTTTTTGTCCGCAGTTACACATACTTTAAAAACTATTCTTCTGAATATTCGGGTATTTCTTTGTGCCTGCTGTTATTCCGGTTGGTACCCAGTTCAAGCAGGCAGGCTGCACCGGAAAGTCCGAGCCAGTTCACCAACGTCTCCGTCCATCCCCATGAAATCCAAATGGCAAATGGCAGGGCCATCCAAATGCTACAGCAATAAAAACAATCGAGCAGCTTTCCCACAATGCCCGAACCAGCTTTATTACGTATGGCAAGCATCAAATCAAACGGGCCGTCTTCTTTTGCCATGAGATGAGTGAGACGCCAAACTGCAAAGGCAGATATAATAAACGGTACAATATTCATAGCCGTATTTTTAAATGGTAATGAAATGGAAAAAAAGACTACAGGTCCCTGGCTAATCCCTGTAGTCTTTATTACCGGTTAGGGCTCAAGTGCAAACGCTGCTACTCTGTAAGGAGCGTCTTTTCCGGTTTGCCTGAAAGTGCCGTCGGTGGCCATGGCTATAACCGACAGGGTTTCGCCAAATGCAGCCTTTCCGTTTCCATTGTTGTAGCAGGCATCGAGCA
>JADZFY010000357.1 GCA_020854215.1 Chitinophagaceae bacterium
ACCGGCCGGCGCATCGGCAAATGTTTGCAGTCTGAACCCAGGGATAGTAAGACCATAATCTTTCTGAATACGGTTGTACACGCCTTTCAGCAAATCAAGGCTTCCGTTAACCGACAGGGTTTTGTTGAATGCGAATTGCAGTGTTTCTTTCCTGTCTGCCGCTTCCAGAATAATCTTCGGTTCATCGAGCGGTTCAATATTGGCGTAAGCATACAGCGAAACGGTTGCATTAAGAATAGCGCCGCCATATAAATCACAATAGGGACTCACATCTGTTCCTCCACCTGCTAAGCCTATCCGCAAAGGCGCCTTACTTCTGAATATCATTATTAAGCAAACTTAATTTAGGTGCAAATGTAAGCTGATTTTTCGCCACGCGGGATTTTTGAAGTATGACGTTGCTAAGAGCCGCCGGAACTGAACGCTGCTTTCTCCCTTACCCGATATTTGCCGGGCTGTTTAGTTTACATCTCCGTATCGTTCACACCACTCACATCCACAATACCCTGCAGCATATTGCTCCAGGAATACTTTTTTTTCTCCTCCTGTAACCCTGCTGTAAAATAGTTTTCGCCAAGCGCATAAAACTGTATTATCTTCTCTGCAACCGAGGCTGCATCAGGAGATGCTACCAGTCCTACCCTGCCATCCGGAACCATAGCAGTTAAACCGCCTACACGGGTTATGATCATCGGTATCTCAAAATGGTAGGCCAGCGGAGTAACCCCGCTTTGAGTAGCATTGCGGTAGGGTTGTATTACAGCGTCTGCAGCACACAGGTAAAATTTCACTTCGTTATCCGGAATAAAGGCTGTTCGTAATATCACTGCATCCTCGATATCATTGTCCTTAAGTTGCTGCATGTAAGGTTTATCACTTTCATAAAACTCACCTGCAATCAGCAATTTCACATGTGGCGTATGATTAATCGCAGCGTCTTCCTTAAGAATTTTTATAGCATCCAGTAAAATGTCTAACCCTTTGTACCTGCGAATAAATCCGAAAAATAAAACTATCCGGTCGTTTTCATTTAGTCCAAGTCGTTGGCGGGCTATTGTCCTGGTTACTTTTTCACCAAAATTATCATATAGGGGATGAGGAATAAACTTTGCTCGTTTTTGAGAGGTAAAACTGCGTAAATCATCCAACACCTTTTCGCTCATTGTTATAAAGGCATCAACCGCACCCAGAAAGTAGCGGGTAAAAACTGTGTCTCCGGGTCTTTTTTCATGCGGTATTATATTATCTGCAATACATACAACCCTGCTCTTTTTATTTCGTTTGGCAATCCGCAACAGGGTTCCCAGGCAGGGACCCATAAACGGAAGCCAGTAACGTACTACAATTATATCGGCCGAAAATTTCTGCAATTCTTTCCCCACTTTGTACCAATTAAAGGGATTGACCGAATTGATCCGCACATGAATATTGAGTCCTGGCGGTGGGGGCCCGGAAGCGTATTGGGTGGTACCCGGAAAAAGAAATCCCGGATACTGCAGTGAAAAAGTAAAAATATGCGTATCCCAGTCGTTATCCTGAAATTCTTTTGCCAATCGTTCATCATACGATGCCAAACCACCCCTTAGAGGATGTGCCGGACCGATGATGACAATTTTTTTTTTCATAAGCAAAAGTGAGAGGATTAAACACCCAGCTTTTTCTCCACCAGATAACTGTTGCGTTCAGACGAATTGCGGGCAATCAGTTCCCCGGTAAACCCGGCTAAGAAGAGTTGAGATCCCATTAAGAGCAACGTCAGGGCCAGGAAGAAAGCCGGCCGGTTGGTTAGTGCATAGTCCGGATCAACAAATTTGCTTACGATAAGGTATACGCTAAGCAGAAGCCCAACAAAAAAACTCAGGGTTCCCCAAAAGCCAAAAAAATGCATTGGCCGTTTACCAAATCTTCCCACAAACATGATAGAGGCGAGGTCCAGAAAACCATTAATAAAGCGCTCCCATCCAAACTTGGTAATACCATATTTTCGCGGACGGTGTTCCACTACTTTCTCCCCAATTTTTTTAAACCCGGCCCATTTTGCCAACACGGGAATATACCGGTGCATTTCACCATATACTTCTATACTTTTAACTACTTTGAGGTTGTAGGCTTTTAACCCGCAGTTAAAATCATGTAAGGGTATTTTTGACATACGCCGGGTAACGGCGTTAAAGAATTTTGAAGGTATATTTTTTGCAATGGTGCTGTCGTATCGCTTCTTCTTCCATCCGCTCACCATATCATACCCATCATCCACAATCATCTTTCTCAACGCGGGAATTTCATCCGGACTATCTTGTAAATCGGCGTCCATCGTTATCACCACGTCGCCCGTTGCAGCTTTAAACCCCTCATTTAGAGCAGCACTCTTACCATAATTACGCTGAAACTTTATCCCTTTTATCTGATCGTGGGTTGTACGCAACTGTTCAATAGTGTTCCAGGAATGATCCGTACTTCCATCATCCACCAGGATGACTTCATAAGAAAATCCGTTTTCATCCATTACCTTTTTTATCCATGTGCATAATTCAGGTAACGACTCCTCCTCATTGAATAATGGAATAACAACGCTGATGTTCATGAAAAAATATTTACCACTTTACTGAGCAGCCGTAGGAAATTCAGGCTTTTTCTTTTTAATTATGGCCGCAATAATTGCGCTGACAATAAACCAGAAAATACAAGTAAAAGCAGCACCAAGCATCTGCTTTCCAAAGGTATAATTGTTGCCTTTCATCATCTCTTCAATGGCTTTATCAATCTGTTCCTGGGAAGCGCCAAACTTGTGCATCATCTCTTGTGTTTTATTAGCGGTTTCCTGCGTAAGGGCTTCCCGGAACGGAACATCAATAAAATTGAACAGAACATAACTAAATAAAATGCTGATGAAGGTACCAATCACAAATGTGGTAAAAGTAACTTTTAATGCAGCAGAAAAGTCCAAATATCCTTCATTGAGCTTTTTCTGCTTAATACCGGCAAGTACAGCAATAATAATGGGTACGACAAAGCCAAGATATGCAACCGGGCTTACAAACCACTTAATGCCTCCCAAATACAGCAAAAGACTGAAAATAACCGACGCTAATCCGGAAATAACGCCATACGTAAGTCCTACATTCTTTTGTTTGTTTTCCATATCTGTTATTTAAGATAAAAAATCAGGAGTTCAAAAATACTTTCTCTCCGTTAACAATCCCAACTATACTTCCTTTTAATTCTTTGCCAATGAAAGCAGAATTTTTTGATTTAGACCGCACTTGCTTCTCATCGAATGTGTAGGTGGCGTCAGGGAGAAATAAGGTCATATCGGCCGGCATTCCCTCGTGAATCTCCGCCTGCGGTAATCCAAAAATCTTTCTCGGATTAATACTGCACAATTCTACCCACTTTTCCGAAGATATTCCTGCTGAACCGGCTACACCAAAAGCCGTTTCAAGTCCTGTCATTCCATAACCGGCATATTCAAACTCACAGGTTTTGCTGTCCCACTCCTGTGGAAAATGGTGAGAGGCAATACAATCTACCCAACCGTTGTTAAGCGCATGCAACAAATCTTTTCGGTTTTCGGGTGTGCGCAGCGGAGGATTCAACTTCAGGTTTGTATCGTAGTTCATCAGGTCCTCATCACTAAAAACCAGGTGATACGGGGTAACGGAGCAGCTTACCTGCAAACCCTTATCTTTTGCTTCTTTAATCTTTTCAACGGATTGTAAAGTACTGACACCCGTAAAATGTAATTTCGAGGCGGTATATTCAACCAGATCAATATCTCTGGCCACCATCATTTCTTCCGCAATTGCCGGCTTCCCGGGCAATCCCAACCGGGTTGAAACTATGCCTTCATTCATTAATCCATGCGTGCCAATACTCTTGTCCTGAGGAATTTGTATCAACACGCCATCAAAGGACTTCACATATTGCAGGGCTTTAAGCAGGACGCCTGCAGACTGCACCGCATTCACCCCATCGCCGAAAGCAATTGCACCATTGGCGTACATATCGTACATCTCAGCCAATTCTTTTCCTTCCGTATTTTTTGTAATTGCACCAATGGGATGGATATTTACCGGCAACAGCCGGCTTTTCTCTTTGATATATTCCACCTGAGATTTACTGTGTACCACAGGATTTGTGTTGGGTAGCACCAGCACGTGTGTATAACCACCGGCCGCAGCCGCATTAGCACCCGACTGTAAGGTCTCCTTAAATTCATATCCCGGATCGCAGAAATGAGCGAATATATCTACCCATCCAGGTGAAATCGCTAAGCCCTCCTGTTCAATTACGGTATCTGCCTTTTCCTTTATTTCATCTGCAATGCGGGAGATGACACCACCGGAAATAAGGATATCTTTTTTTTGTCCGTGTAACGGAAAACCCGGGTGTGTAATTTTAGCCTGATGAATGAGAATCGTCATTGTGAAAAGTTCAGCGAAGATAAAAGCTATTTATTGATTTTTTGAAATTGGAATTTTACGCTACTTTTGCTGCCCGGTTAAACAAAATCGGGACGTAGCGCAGCCCGGTAGCGCACTAGCATGGGGTGCTAGGGGTCGCTAGTTCGAATCTAGTCGTCCCGACTAACAGAAGAGGTTGTTTCATTCAGTTGAAGCAACCTTTTCTATTTTATTTCATCCGCGACAGCAGGGCATCCCGCATCAGGGCGGGAGAGTCGCTAGTTCCAATCTAATCGTCCCGACTTACAAAAGAGGTTGTTTCATTCAGTTGATTCAACTTCTTTGCTTTTATATACAGATAGTGCATCCCGCATTAGGGCGGGACGGTCGCTAGTTCGAATCTAGTCGTCCCGACTAACAAAAGAGGTTGTTTCATTCAGTTGATCCAACCTCGTTGCTTTTATATACAGATAGCGCATCCCGCATCAGGGCGGGAGGGTCGCTAGTTCGAATCTAGTCGTCCCGACTAACAAAAGAGGTTGTTTCATTCAGTTGATCCAACCTCGTTGCTTTTATATACAGATAGCGCATCCCGCAT
>JADZFY010000358.1 GCA_020854215.1 Chitinophagaceae bacterium
AATACAATGGCACGCGGATGACGCTGATCCGCCTGCGACGGAACGCTGATTTGCACTGATTTTTTTAAGAATATCCGGTTTGTGTACATCCGTGGTATCCGCGTTCAAATACAATGGCACGCGGATGACGCTGATCCGCCTGCGACGGAACGCTGATTTGCACTGATTTTTTTAAAGAATATCCGCGTTGCTCGCATCCGTGTTATCCGCGTTCAAATACAATAGCACGCGGATGACGCTGATCCGCCTCCGGCGGGCGGGATCGAGCCAAACAAAGCAGTGCTGCGCACTTCTTATTTTTATTCTCATCTGCTTTGCCGACTAAAGGTTGCACGCTTCTGAAAACAAAAATGCCCCGCTCATGCGGGGTCATTTACAGGCTTGCGGAGAGACAGGGATTCGAACCCTGGGTACAGTTGCCCGTACAACGGTTTTCGAGACCGTCCCATTCAACCACTCTGGCATCTCTCCTTCAATCAACTTCGCAAATGTATCTATTTCTGGTTAAAATCAGTTTATTCCTGCTAAAGCCAGGTTGTTGTCTTTAAAAACTACAAACGTACCATCTCCTTTTTTTAATCCAACTTTACTCAGTTGGTAATGTTTATCAGGGAACGCGGTTTCTGTTAACTCCACATCTACATAGTCATCGTCAACAACTAACTGGGTGTAGATAAACATTGCGATATCCTGACGAACACCTCTCGGCGTGTATTCTTTTTCGTAAAGCAGCGAGCGATTTTGTGATGAATACACTTTTAATACTACAGGACTTCGCTTTTTTACTACCGGGCTAAGTGCCTGCATATGTTTTGCGGTAGTATTGGGCTTTTCGTATTCCTGAGGGGTAGAGATATATTTGAAATTAACGATGAGTGTTTTTTCTGACGGGTTAAAGAACTGAACTACGGTACTGCTTAATGGTATCATCAATGAAAAAAATACAGTGAGGATGAGTACCGAAAGTACCGGCTTGCTTTTTTCGTGATCTGAAACAGTCAGTTGCCCCTGCTTATTTTCAGCATTTTCTTTTCTTCCAAAAAATGCAGCAAGCTTTTGGGTGCTGTATTGGGTTAATGTAAATAGCTGCACCCTGGACGCGTCATACTTTTTAGAAAAGGTAGGGGCCCTTTTCCGCAGGAACCGGCTGGTGGTCCATGTTTTTCCCAAACGGTAATAGCAATCTTCGCAGCTCAGCAGCGCTACTTTGTGGCTGTTGTGTTCCAAAATTTGCTGTACGTCTTTTGGCATCACACTACCAATGCAGGGTACACGATATTGAACAATATCTAAGTCTTTGGGAAGCTCCGGCTCCGGAAAGTAACTGCAACTGAACAGAGTAATATCCGCTTTTTGTTTGGGTTGCAAATTCATCTCCGGATAAAGCGGATGCGTAATGGCATGTTCTCCACAGGAGCCGATACAAATACCACAACCTACACATTTATCGGGCGAAAGAATGGCTTTTCTTTCCCCTTTCCACATCAGCATGTCAATGGCTTCATACGGGCAATCGTAGGAACACAGATTACATGCATCACATTTATCCAGATCTATGTGTACGGGTGCTCTGTTCTTTCGTTTAATGATGTAGGGTATGATGCATAACAAAAGACCTGAGCCAATCAGGATCATCCAATTTTGGCTAACACTGAACAACTTCATCAGGTAATACCCAAAATAGTAGTACCAATCGAACGTGGTTTGTACCGGCAGATTAGAAGATTGGGCGGGAGGATCACTTTTTACCGGGAACAAGAGGGCTATAATACCCAATGCGATGACCGTGTAAAGAATGAGCTTTTTGGGTGGTACAATTTTCGGTTTTGATATGCGGAGTACGTGTATCCAGATGATGATTACGGTAACCAGTGAAAAGACAATATGTCCAAATAGTGCCACTTTGAAAAAACCTCCCACGGTACTCAGATCGTTTAACAGGAATGCGCCGGCAATGGATGGATCAAAAATCGGTAAGCCCGAAAACAAACGGGCCGTCAGGTAGCCCGTGAGTTTAGCTTTCTGGTCCCACACTAGTATGAAGCCGGTTACACCAATAATCACCACAATTAAAAAAGAAATGATTCCACTAATCCAGGAAACCAGTCGTTTGAATTTTGACGTGAATAAGGTGTGAAACAGGTGCATCAAAATAAATATAATGAGCAAATCCGACGAGTAACGGTGAATGCTTCTCATCCATCCGTTAAAAATATTGGCAGACATCGCTTCCACCGAATCCCATGCAGCACGCGGATTGATGTCATAAAAGATAAAAACATAGATTCCGGAAATACAGGCAACGATAAAAAGCAATACGGCGATACTTCCCAAATGATACAAAGGGTTAAGACCCGTGGAAAAAATTTTACCGATGGGCGATGAAAACTTTTGGAAAAGCTGATGCCCGAAAGTGGGTTCTTTTGCTGATGTTGTGGTATCGGATAAATTATGCATGCTACTTTTTTGAAACGATAAAGGATTTTAAAAACAGGGTGGTTACTATACCAATTATCAGAAGACCGGCAGAGGTTGAAATGATAAACCGCCAGTCTATTTTATAAGTTTTTAAAACAGGGTCATAACCAAAGCAACGGAGGTAAAAACCATTAATAATTCCAGGTCGGGTTTTTTCCGACATCGCTTCCATTACAGCCAGCTTGATATCCTTTTTTGATGGATTAATTCCGTAGATATATCTCGAGATTTTGCCTGACGGAGTGAGTACAATTAAAATGGAGGGATGATTGAATTCTTTGGTAACCGAATCGTAGTCGTACTGATAACCTACGGACGACAGGAGTTGTTGAATGTTTTCAGCAGATGCGGAAATCGTTTTCCAGCGTATGCCATCCATTTTCCAACGGTTTTCGTAGGTGGCGAGATTCATCCGGTTGTCACTGCTGTCGAAAGAAAAACTTACAACGGTAAAATCTTTTCCCAATCCTTTTAAATCATTGATAACCGTTTGAACCCCGTTACTGATAACGCCGCAAAGGGAATGGCACCTGGTATATACCGGTGAAATGATCAGAGGTTTATTGTTCAGCAACTGAAATAAGGGAAATTGTTTGCCGGCAGCATCGAACACCTCTACATTAGCAGCCTGCTGGGCGAGATATTTTTTTTCATCAGGAAAATTGAAGCCGCTCAGTAAGACCCAGAAACAAACTATCCAAACCGATGCACATTTCATAATAATAGCGTTAGTGATACCGGGGACAAGCCCCGGTATCTGCTTCACTTTATCAGGGTTTTATCAGGATCACTAATCTATTTCACATTCCACGTTGCGGCAAGCCATTTCCAGTTTAGGAAGAACAGTGCCAGGAATACAAGTAAAAATACAATTGTCAATACCAGGGTGCCCGGTGCCTCAAATCCTTTATGCGACTTGGCTTGTGGCGCAAGCGGCGAAATCGTAAGCTGCATGTCATCCGGACCGTTTACTTTAGGACCCCAGAATACAGAGATTACCACAATCAGTATCCAAATAATTGTGGACAGGAAGGCAAGGGTACCACCCAGCATCATCAATGCCCAAAAGAAATCAACTGCCGGATTAAAATTGTAGGTAAACGGGCCACCCGAGAAAGTAGAATCCCAATGGCGGCGCGGCACACCCATTTGTCCAAGCACAATCATCGAGATAGACAATAAAGCGATTCCGATGAAGAATAACCAGGGTTGCCATTTTGCCCATCCCATTCCCACAATCTTCCGTCGGAAAATGAGCGGAATGAGGTAATAGGTTATACCCATGAACGTGAGTGTGGTGCCGATAACTACCGTTCCCTTAAAGTGTCCGGGAATAGCTATCGTGTTATGAACAATAATATTGGTTTGTTCCATTCCGAATATTACACCGGTGGTGCCCCCTATAAATCCAAAACCGATGATGGCCAGTATAACGGACGAAAAGGCCGGGTTTCCCCATGGTGCTTTAGACAGCCACTGGAATAAACCCTTATTGTAACCCCATCGCCGTTGTGCCGATTCGAAGGAAGAGGGTACGGCAAAGGCATGGATCATAGATGCCAGCACCGCGAGGTACATGGCATAACTGGTATTCCACACTTTCCACGCGCTGCTTACACCCGGGTCAGTAAGCAAATGATGTGCGGAAGCCAGACAGATGAACAGGATGTAAAGCACAAAGGCAGTACGCGATACCCTTTCATTGATAGATGTGCCTCCAACCGATAAGAATGAGGTCATGTACCAGATAGATACCATAGCTGCCACATTAATTTGTTGGGATGAATGCCCCAGTCCCCACCAGATGAGTTTGTACATGCCGGGGTCAATATTGTTGATTAGTCCCAGCGACCAGAGGAAAGTAGGTATGTAAATCAGTGCACCTGAGGCTAAGGTGATCACCGCAATAATGGCTGCGGTCATTAACCCGTAGGTGAACAGCGGCATGGTTTCGCCGTAAGCCTTTTCACGCCTCGCTATCATTAGGTTTCCGAAAAACAGAATTACGGCAAGCAACGCACCCACGGCAAAAAGTATTATGCCCAGGTAATATAAGGGGTGTGCTTTAAGCGGCGTATAGGAAGTAAGCATTACATCCGCCTTTCCCATTAAAATTATAACGTTAGACAGCACCAATCCTGCTACCATCAAAGCGAAGGCAATCCAGCCCAGCCTGGGCGCACAAAACCGGGTATTGAGTATTACGGTGGATCCAAAATATAACCCGGCTATTTCAAAAAATATGATCCAGAATATAAGCGCATTCAGTCCGTGAAAGGTCACCAGCCGGTAATACCACTCGGCACCCAGCAGGTGTACGGGTTGATACCGGGTAAAGACCAGCAACAGCGCCGCCGTAACCGCGAGTAACAATGAGATTACCGCGAATACCGCGTTATAGCGAATGAGTTTTTCCGATTGCAGATCTACTTTGAAACCGGTTATATCGCAAGTTCGAAACATGATTTCAGGTTTTAGGATTAGTTTTTTAA
>JADZFY010000359.1 GCA_020854215.1 Chitinophagaceae bacterium
AACTCACGTATTACCGCAAGTCCTAACTGTTTTTAGTCGCTTATAAACGTTTAAAAAAAATCCTAAAATTTCCTCTTCCCACACTACGCCATTACACGCGAAAGCTGACTACAACGGGTTGGGCGCTGGGTTTAAAACATATATGGCGCCGGAAAACCGATCCAATTTAATGATTTCTCCCGCAATAAAAAAAAAAGGAGGACGGCTTCATGCCTTCTATTTCCTAATAACTGCACTTTTTATCGCCGCAACTGTTTTGAAGTGCAAATACCTTAATAAACGTACTGCGGGCTATACCATGGAAGCGATTCTCTCTTCAACAACAGCGTTCCCATCTCATCCTTCAGGATTGGTTTGCTGAATACCGGTTTGAGTGAATCTGATCTTTCGTTGCTTATACAAACTCCCCACCGTCATCTTAAATGCCTTCTTACTCATACCAAAAACACGGTAAATATCATCCGGATCCGATTTATCATTATAGGGCAGGTAGCCGCTATTGTCTTCAAGCAGGTTAAGTATCTTACCGGCTTCATCGGTTACTTTCTCGTAGCCAGGTTTGCCGGCCACAACATCAATTTTGTTTTCTTCGGTAATATTTTTAATGAATCCGCTCAGTCTGTCTCCCGGTTGCAGTTCCCTGAACACTTCATTGTAGTGGAGTACGCCAGTGTGTTTATTGTTGATGATTACCAAATAGCCAATATCGGTAGGGCGGTACACCACAAGGTTTACCCTTTCCATTTCTTTTACCGTAAGGTGCTCATTGCTCAGACTGTCGTCAAATTTTTCAGAAGCGGCTACCCTTCCCGTTTGTTCATCTACATATATTTTTACGAGGTACCGCTCACCCACATACATGCGGGAACGCTGTTTTGATTTTGGCACAAATATATCTTTCTGTAATCCCCAATCCATAAAGGCTCCCTGCGGTGTAACGGCAACTACTTCCATCATCACAATATCACCTGCCGCTCCCAACGGCTGCTGCGTAGTAGCGATTAACCGGTTTTCCGAATCGTGGTAAATAAATACTTCGAGTTCATCACCTGTTTTAGTGCCGGCAGGTAAATACCGTTTAGGAAGCAAAATTCCTTCCGCACCGTCATCGAGGTAGGCGCCAATGGCAACTATGCGAAGCACTTTGAGTGTATTGTATTCGCCGGGTTTGATCATAAGCATTAAAGATATGGTTTTAAAGACGCTTCTAATGGAGAAGTTTTCCGACGGGTGTATTTCAAACTGTCGCAACAAATTTACTCCCCGGTAGATGACACGCTGCCAGGTATCAGAAACAGCAAGTGTGGATGCCTCCTTAGGTCGGCATGACAAGCGGCATAATATATCCTGAGCAGCAGTGCTAATGTTGAGCGATTGCACAATGTTGAACATTGCACAATGTTGAACATTGCACTACAGTTTGTCATGCCGACCTAAGGAGGCATCTGTGTTTATACCGCCCGGAAAAGTACTATATGCGAAAATCCGGAATGCACTCTTTTCCGAACGGCGGCAAAATGATGGATAAACAAAAAGCAGGACATTCTTTTTACAAACCTGCCCTGCTTTCCTCTATGCGAAATAACTACTCCGCTACAAATTCTTTAACATGATATTACGGTAGCGCACCTGCATGGGCGGACCTACATGCACCTGTATTCCTAATAACCCTTCCATCTTACGGTGAGCAGTATCATCGTCGGTTACATCACTCATCAACACCCCATTGATATAATGCTGCAGGCGGTTGCCTTTTATTATTAAATGGCAGCTATTCCAGTCATTGCTTTTTATCAGCGCTTTTAAGGAATCGGAACTGCCCAGCGATCCGTCAACAACCACCGAGGTCCAGGCATTTCTTTTTGATTCGCCCGGGGTATTGGGGATGGTTACTTTTTGTCCGCGATATGCCAACGTGGTTCGGCCGCGTTCTTCATAATTTTGACCGGTGTAATTATTTTTTCCGTCAATATCTGCCTGGTAGCCTTTTAAAGCGTAGGGTACTCCCTCAAAGCGCACACTCCGGTAGTTGATGCCGCTGTTTCCGGTTTCTGCAATTTTAAACTCCAGCTTCAACTCAAAATCTTTGGGTTCTCCCCCTTTGTATATAATAAAAGTATTGCTTTTTAAAAGTTTATCCGGCGTTACTTCTCCCACCAAATCACCGTTTTCAGCACGCCAGTAGGCGGTGTCGCCCTCCCAGCCGTTGAGTGTTTTGCCGTCAAATATCTTTTCAAATCCATCATTTGCAGTAACAACAGGAGGTTCGGCATTCTTCCCGATATTATCCGTTGAAGCTGCAGACTGGCAGCCGGTCATCAATACCACTGCAGCCATCATTATTGCAAGGCAATAGTTTGTCTTTTCTTTCATTGTATTTTTTTTATTGATTTTTTAAAACCGGAACAAACTATACAAAAAATACAGACAGCACAAATTCGTCAGGCAAATCCTTTTTTATTTCACAGTTCTGCACGAAAAATGCCCATTTATCCTGCAATACAAACAGGACGGCACAGGACAGAAAACATACGGGCAACCTGATTTTCATTTGTTGAATTTTGACGCTATTGAAATGCTCATATCGTCGAAAACACTTACTCCATAAGGCTTATCTGTGGCAAAAAGGATATATCCGGACGTCACGAATACGGCAACTACGGGTATCCCGAATCGCGATAAACAGCGGAACTGCGTAAAGATATTTTTAACTCCGCTAATCCAAATTGTTTATCATCATATTTTCATACATTGGAACCTTGAAATAGAGGAGGCTAAGGCATCACGGCAACTTTTACCGCTGTGTATTGTTTTGCTTTCCTTTTCATAATAATGATTGTTTTAAAAGTATAACGATTTGGCAAGTCATCCCTGGAGCAATAAAATTTCCACACACCTACCATTGGGCGGTATTGAAACGGCGGTTGCAGACAACGGCCCCGCACGTGGCGTGCGTATTGCCTGGATGAATACCGGCACCGGACTGCGATACAAAGTGGTGATTGACCGTGCCATGGATATCGCAGAAGCATTTTTTAATCAGCATTGTCTTTCGTGGGTGAGCCATTCGGGTGTTGTTGCGCCACAGCCTTTTTCTAACAAGGGGGCAGACTGGCTAACCACTTTTGGCGGAGGCTTGGTAACCACCTGCGGATTAAATCATGTGGGCGGACCGGAAGCAGACGCTTTTGGTGAACGCGGCGTACATGGCCCCATCAGTAATATCCCGGCTACCATCGTATCAGTCATACAGCCCGATCCTTTGGCCGGCAAAATGGATTTTAGTATTACCGGCATTATGAAACAAAGCCAGGCGCTGGGTGAACGGCTTGAACTCAAACGAACAATTTCAGGAATACTCGGCGAAGCCGCCATCCATATTCATGATGAAGTGAGCAACCGCGGAAATACGCCGGCGCCGCATATGCTGTTGTATCATTGTAACCTCGGCTGGCCGCTGGCAAACGATGGCGCACAATTGATATGGAAAGGACAATGGCAGGCCCGTGAAGCCCATCCAAAAATATTTACCCCCGGAAATGATTTCCATTTCTGTAAGCCACCGCTGGAAGAACACAACGGCGGCGGAGAAGAAGCGGCATTTATTGATGCAACTACCGATGGCAACGGCGAGGTAAAATGCGGCTTATATAATGAACAGTTAGGCATTGCCATTTGCATTGCCTATAACAAAATTCAACTTCCCTGGCTTACCAACTGGCAGCACTGGGGAAAGGGAGAATATGTTACCGGACTGGAGCCCGGAACGCATCCCCCCATCGGACAGGCAAAAGCAAGGGCGCAGGGAACGCTGATTGAACTTTTGCCGGGTGAAACCAGATACTACGATCTGCGTATTGAAGTTTTAAACGATGCGAAACGTATTGAAGAATTTTTAAACACACATAACAACAACTGATTAAACACAATTTCAATTTCACACTATGGAAAAATTAAGTGTAGCACAGAAAGCTTTGGACCAGGGAAAGGGTATCCTGCGGCTTGCACCCACCTGGGTTCCCCGGTCGTTTTGCGTGCCGGGAAGAAGGATTAAACTGCATCCGGATGACTATTACGTATTGGGCGGGCAACGCGGAGGTATAGACGAACGCTGGTTCTCTTCCACCACGCCGGCAAAGAACGGCCCATTAACCGGAGAAAACGAAGGCTTAAGTCCGGTTGTGTTTAACGATGGTTCTAATACGGTACAAATACTCCTGAGAGATGCAGTGAGTGAGCTTAAAGGAAGCCTTATCGGTGAAAGACTTTGGAAGGAGTATGAATCCTGGCCGATGTATTCCAAATTTTTTGATAATATGGGACCGCTCCCCCATCATGTACACCATAACGACGAAAAGGCTGCGTTGATTGGGCAAAAAGGCAAACCGGAAGCTTATTATTTTCCACCACAACTTAATAATCACGGTGGCGACTATCCGTACACTTTTATCGGGCTTGCACCGGGTACTACCAAAGACCAGATTCGCGAATGTTTGGTGAACTTCACCAAAGGCGATAATAAAATTACCAACTTCTCGCAGGCATACCGGCTCGAACCCGGTACCGGCTGGGATGTGCCCCCGGGATTGCTTCATGCGCCAGGCAGCCTCTGTACCTACGAACCGCAAAAGGCTTCGGATGTTTTTGCCATGTACCAGTCGCTTGTAAACGAAGCCATCATCCCCGAAGAATTATTGTGGAACGGAACGCCAAAAGAAAGTATTGGTGATTACGATGCATTGATTGATGTATTGGACTGGGAGTTGAACCTTGATCCCAATACCATGGCCAATCGTTTTATGGCGCCCAAACCGGTAAAACCCCTTGAACAAATGAAAGCGGAAGGGTATGTAGAAAACTGGATATGCTACAAATCGGATGCCTTCAGCGCTAAGGAACTCACCGTAATGCCGGGTGCAACCGTTACCATTAAAGACAGCGGCGCCTATGGTATTATTGTGATGCAGGGACATGGTAAATTTGGCGTTTGGGATATAGAAACCCCGGCTTTGATTCGATATGGACAACTCACCAACGACGAATTTTTTGTGAGTGAAAATGCGGCAAAAGAAGGTGTTACGATTGTGAATCCTTCTGCCAATGATCCCATTGTTATTTTAAAACATTTTGGTCCGGGAAACCCCGACCTGGTGTTGGGATAATTCGATGCAAATCCCAGATAGCAAACCTGTCCGCCGTGGCGGGAAACAAAAAACAAACGTACCCGCGGTGGTGGATGAAACAGAACTAACTACAAATCACAAACGATAAATTACATTGATATGGCAAAGAACAACTATCCCAAACTGCACAATGCCACTTGGCCCGGTGTGGTAGGAAAAGGTCCGGATTCGGAACCTATTATTCCCATAGACACGATGCTGCAACTCACCGCTAACGCAGAAGTGAACGGCGTAAAATTTGACGGTGTTGATATTGGTTTGTTTGACCCCTCCATAGACCTTGATGATGCCGATGGTCCAAAAAAATTAGCAGACAAGGTAGGAAAATATAACCTGAAAATAGGTAGCCTGGTAGCACCCATTTGGGGTGGACCCACTTTAGGCAGCGATGCCGATCGGGAAATGTTTGTCGACCTGGTACGTAAGTCATGCGCGTTTGCCGGAAAGTTAAATGATCTGGGTATCCGCTCATATGGCGTTATCCGTATTGACTCCGCCAGCAGCCCCGAACAATTTTCTGCCGACCCGGTAAAAAATACAAAACTCATTGCCGAAACATTCCGCAAGGCTTGCGATGTGGCAGCAGACTATGGCGAAAAACTTGCTGCCGAAGGAGAGATTTGCTGGGCGGGTATGCATAGCTGGAAGTATATGATTGATACCCTCGAAGCAGTGGATCG
>JADZFY010000360.1 GCA_020854215.1 Chitinophagaceae bacterium
CCGCAGCTATCTGGTTGGCAATATTATCGGGCAATAATTGAATGCTGTCTGACAAAACATCTGAATTTAACCGCAAAAATACGGGTTGAAAATGTGAGAATGGGGAAAATGTGAAGATGGGGCGGCCGGTATGCGGCAAACGAGCGTGATACCGCATGCAAGAGAATATAAACTATTAAAGCATAATTATTATAATCGAAAAATGCGCTTTAAACCATAGCTCACCGCTTAATAAATTCCATACAGAGAAAACAAACCAGAATAAAACGATCCTAATTACGCAAAAAGTTTAGACCATCTGTAAGGTGATAAATGAATCACCGCCAGGCAAATAAAAAGAACTGTAATGGACACAAATAGCCACTGTAGCTCAGCCTGCTGGTTGCGATTTTTTATTTTATAAAAAACGATTTCAGAAAATGACATAATTGCAAATAGTTCGCTAAAGGCTAATAGCAGCCATGTAAAATATTTCAGCCAAAATAGATAGGAGAAATCAATTACAAGAACGCAACTCAAAAAATACGTATAATAGCCATTAAAAATTCTAATTGGGATCTAAAGTCGTTGTCAGGCAATCAATATAATATTACTCCGGGAACCAGGCAAACAGCAGCGAGTCCAAAACAAATTATTACAGCTAAGCAAAGAATATCTACCCATAAAAAATGTGAAAAATGAAGTATCACCAAACAAACAGCAACGATAGCAAGACATGCAGAGAGCACCTGCGATTCAACTTTAAGCAACATCTTGTTCTTGCAACTGATATTGTTCTTAAAGTTAACTAAGCAAGCCTCATAAACGCTAACCGGCTAATTCTTATTTTAATTTGTCATAATTTGTCGCTGATAATAAATTCGTTTGGATAAAAATGAATAATTTCCCCGTCATGAACAAGTTGCTTTTTCTAATATTGATTTGCTGCGCAGGCATGCATGGTTTTGCGCAACACCGTAGTCACCTTGATGAAGCAGCCTGGGTAGATAGCGTATTCTCCACCTTAAGTGATGATGAAAAACTCGGGCAACTGTTGATTGTTCGGTTGTCGTCCATTGATGCATCCCGCAGGGTTACTTTTTACGACAGTGCCGTACAGCAGGTAATCAACAAATATAATGTTGGAGGAATTTGCCTGTTCCAGGGCGGGCCTGTTACGCAGGCGCAATACATTAACCGCTTTCAGGCGATGGCCAGAACGCCTTTATTGATTTGTATTGATGCGGAGAACGGGTTGGGAATGCGCATGGACAGTGTTATAGGTTTGCCACGCCAGATGATGATGGGTGCCGTACAGGATCCAAAACTGATTTATGAATACGGCCGGTGGGTGGGCGAACA
Organism: Chitinophagaceae bacterium; assembly: GCA_020854215.1. GTDB lineage: Bacteria > Bacteroidota > Bacteroidia > Chitinophagales > Chitinophagaceae > Agriterribacter. The sequence goes on from JADZFY010000360.1 coordinate 1,342, forward strand.
ATGTAAACGAGAAGGCATTCAGGTGAACTATGCTCCTGTTGTGGATATCAATAATAACCCCAACAACCCGGTAATCAATGATCGCTCTTTCGGAGAAAACAAATACAAAGTGGCAGCATACGGGGTGATGTATATGAAAGGCATGCAGGATGCAGGGGTGATGGCCTGCGCCAAGCATTTCCCCGGCCATGGTGATGTGGCGGTAGATTCTCACTACGACCTCCCCGTGATCAACAAGAGCCGCGAACAATTAGATTCGCTTGAATTATACCCATTTCGTGAAATGTTTAAGGCAGACGTAGGAAGCGTGATGATTGCGCATTTGTTTATTCCGGCAATTGACAACACCGCTAACCGGGCAACATCACTATCCTATAATACGGTTACCAAACTGTTGCGGGAAGATTTAGGCTACAACGGACTTACTTTTACTGACGCATTGGAAATGCAGGGAGTGAAAAAATTTTTTCCCGATGGCGATGCCATGGTAGCCTCACTGATTGCCGGAAATGATATGCTTTGTTTGCCCGGCGATATTGCTGATGGCATTGAAAAAATTAAACGGGCCATCAAAAAGAAAAAGCTGACCTGGAAACAGATTGAAAACAGTGTAAAAAAAGTACTGCAGGCGAAATACCGCTACGGACTGAGCAACTTGCAACCGGTGGATACGCGTAACCTGGCTGGCGACCTGAACGAAAAAACTCCGGAAATCACTCAAAAGATAGCTCGCGATGCCGTTACAACATTACGCCTCGAATCATCAGTTATTCCGCTTCTTCCCGTGCGCAATATGAAGAAACCGGAGAAGGAACCGAAGGTAGCCTACCTCGGCTTCGGCATCAACACCGATAATGTGTTTGCACGACTGATGCGCAGCAACTACAATGCAGATGTATTTTACTTTAACTATCAGGAAGATGCATCGCGTATGGCAACACTAACCGCCATGCTTGAAACCCGGTATGACGTGATCGTTATTGGTGTTCACCAATACCATCGCTTCCCGGCAGGCAACTTCGGGATCGGTGCCGCAGCTACACAATTGATGCAACAATTGCAGCCGCTGGATAAAACCATTAGCTTTTTCTTTGGTAATCCTTATGCGATAAAGAATTTTTGTAACGCAAAAAATTTAATTGCCTGTTACGACGACAATACCATCACGCAGGAGGTGGCAGCCGATGTATTGAAAGGCGCCATCAGCACAAAAGGAAAGTTACCGGTATCTATTTGCGAAGCTTTTCCGGAAGGTACGGGTATCAGTTCCATATCCACCCCTGTAGCTTATATCAACGAGGGCAGTATTCATGAAGGAAAATTTAAAGTAATAGACTCCCTCGCTGCGCAGGCTATCCAGCAACACGCTGCACCCGGAATGGCTGTGATGGCCGTTAAAGACGGAAAGATCATCTTCAACAAAGCCTACGGCTATTACACGTATGATAGTTTAAAAAAAGTAAGCCTGGAAAGTATTTTCGATCTGGCATCCGTAACTAAAATATGCGCCACTACGCTTTCTGTAATGAAGTTGTACGATGAAGGAAAACTGGATCTCAACAAAACATTAGGTGATTACTTAGAGTGGGTAAGAGGAACGGATAAAGCCAATCTGAAAATTGATGATATTCTCTTACACCAGGCGGGACTAAAAGCCTTTATACCTTTTTACCGCGAAACCATTGATTCATCCACCGGCATTCCTTTTCCGGGCTTTTACAGTACAAGTCAAACGCCGCAATTTCATATAAAAGTTGCCGATACCATGTATATGCGCAATAGCTGGGAAGATACCATCTACAAGAGAATACTTGAAAGTCCGCTGGGCCCACGCAACAAATATGTGTACAGCGATAACGATTTCATTTTCCTTGGTAAGATTGTAGAAGCAATCAGCGGGATGTCATTAAACCAATATGTATATAAAACGTTCTACCGGAAATTAGGATTAGCCAGCACCGGCTTTTTACCCTTACAACGGTTTCCGGAACAACGTATCATCCCTACGGAACATGAAAAAATATTTCGTCGTCAACTGTTGCATGGTACGGTACACGACCCCGGCGCGGCTATGTTTGGGGGAGTTGCCGGACACGCGGGTCTGTTCAGCGATGCCTATGATCTTGCGGTGCTGATGCAAATGGTGTTGAACGGTGGCACATTTAACGGATATTATTTCTTTTCACCAGAAACCATAAAATTATTTACGGCTTACAATAGCAAAATCAGCCGGCGGGGATTAGGGTTTGACAAGCCGGAGAAAGATAATGCTACCAGCAAAGAACCCTATCCATGCAGGTACGCTTCCCCGTTAACCTTTGGGCATACGGGTTATACAGGCACTTGTGTATGGGTAGACCCAAAGTATAATCTGATATACATTTTCCTAAGTAACCGTGTAAATCCGGAGGGTGGAACCAACGTTGAACTGTATCGTCTCAATACACGAACGAACATTCAGGATGCGATTTATAAGGCGATTATGGAAGGCGGGAAGTAGAAAGGTTTGAGATGGATGGAAATGGAGACGAAAAGGTATTGGCCATGTTCAACCCGTGTGCAGGGTAAAAGCAGCAAAAACTGATTTCCTCACAATTATGCCTGGATTTGTAATGTGCTTTTCCAGCATAATAAGCATAAACAGCGGGTATGTATTGAATCTGGGAGATTTTATACCGTAATATTATAAATCGTCAAATAAGAATCATCCAGCAATCACATTTTTCGTTTAGCAGCGTTGCAAGCAATTTACTTGAATTTCATTTTCTTATATTGATATTACACTTTTTGCAAGTATCCGAGATTTTCATCTCCACCGAACACAGATAAACTACTCCCCAGCATATCTCCTTTTTTTAACAACCGCATATAACAACCCCAATACAATCACCAATACAACCGGCAATAAAACATTTAAAGCCTGCCATGAACTTTTATTATCCTCGATTTTCTTTTTATCCAGCAGCCGCAGGGTATAATCCTTTCCCCGGGTTTCAAGAATACCGGGATTTCCCACTAAATATTCCAGACAGTTTAGAAAGAACTCCCTGTTGGCGTATTGGTAATGGGTAAACGGATTTTCGCCCATTTGTAAGGGACCGCGCTCCTGCGACACAAAATTAGTAACCAGATCCGCATCCGATACTACGATCATTTTATTGCTGCTGTCTGCTCCACCACGAAAAGGACTGTTGAATAGCTGCGCCAGACTGTCCTTTGTGGCCACGGCAACGCGATTGGTAAACAACGAGCGAAACTTCCCTTCCAATAATACCGCCACCGGCAAGTGAACGGCAGTAAACGTCTTCATATCTTCCTCATTTTTCACACTGTTCAACTCCACCCTTGCCGGAGTAGCTAATAACCTGGAATTAACGGATGATGCAAGGAGTACTGTTTTCCGAATTCCTTCTGCCTGCACCGTGTCTATGGATTGCGGAAACTGCGAGAGCACATAATCCAGATTTTTGGAAATCGGGTTATTATTGGGAGAAGCGAGTAGCGGGAAATATACCCACGGCATCAATTGCAATTGGGGCTGATTACCCATTGCTCCAACTGCCAGCGGTATTTGTGTGCAATTGAGATCCTGCACCAGGTCGGCATTAATTCTCACCCCGTAGTTAAACAGCAGGTCATCGAGGTTAAGCGCCATGTCAAAGGCAATAAAACTTCCCTGGCTGCGCTGCAAACTATCCAGGCTGGCAAACAGTTTATCAATCATCCACACTACCCGGCCACCCCGCATGACGTATTGATCAATCTTGAG
>JADZFY010000361.1 GCA_020854215.1 Chitinophagaceae bacterium
ACATCCGTCTGTTGGATTTGAATGGCGATGGAAAACCAGAAGTAGTTATTTCAGAGGATAATGTATTTACCTGGTATGCGTCAGCAGGGAGAAATGGATTTTCTGCTGCAAGAAAAACTAGCAAACCATTTGATGAAGAAGATGGTCCGCACCTTGTATTTGCAGATGCCAAACAAACCATCTACCTGGCCGATATGTCGGGTGATGGCATGACGGACATATTACGAATTCGGAATGGAGAACTGTGCTACTGGCCAAATTTAGGCTATGGAAAATTCGGAGCGAAAGTAGCTATGGATAATGTACCGGTTTTTGACCACCCGGATGCTTTCAATCCATCCTACATCCGATTAGCCGATATTGACGGTTCCGGCACTTCAGATATTATTTACCTCGGTAAAAATAAATTCACCTGCTGGAAGAATTTAAGCGGCAACCGTTTTGCCACTGCTCCTTTTGAGATTGAACTTTTCCCCGAAATCCACAATCAATCAAAAACAACGGTAACGGATTTGATGGGTAATGGGATTGCCTGTATTGTTTGGTCAAGTCCTTTGGAGAAAGACACCCATGCTCCGCTTAAATACATTGACCTGATGAACAGTAAGAAACCGCATATCATGGTTTCTTACAAAAACAACATGGGCAGGGAAGTATCATTGGAATATACTCCTTCCACCAAATATTATATTGAAGACAAGTTGGCCGGAAAGCCCTGGGTAACCAAATTGCATTTCCCTGTTCATTGTGTTTTCAGAACTATCACCGAAGATAAAATTTCCGGGTACAAGTTCGTAAGCGAATACAAGTATCACCACGGTTATTATGATCATGCCGAAAGGGAATTCCGCGGCTTTGGCATGGTGGAACAAACAGATGCGGAAACTTTTGAACATTGGGCAAAAAGCGGAGCATTGAATATTACAGATGCTACTTTGCACCAGGAACCGGTAGTTTCAAAACAATGGTTTCATACCGGGGCATTTTTGAGGAATGAGAAAATCCTCAACCAATTTGAAAAGGACTACTGGTATAACGAATATGAAAGAGAATTTGGAACAATTTCACATCATGAAGTTGCATTACCCGATGCCCGCCTCACGGTACCTGATGGCATGGATCCCGCTTTGCTCCATCAACTTTCAGTTGATGAATGGCGTGAAGCATACAGGGCATGCAAAGGCATGGCATTGCGTTCTGAAACCTTTGCTAAGGATGCCATCAAGTTTGACAATACACTAGAAGCCAGAAAGAAGGAACTCACACCTTTTTCAGTGGCTACTCATAATTGTGTAATTGAGTTGCTGCAACCAAGAGGAAAAAACAAACATGCCGTTTTTGTAGTGAAAGAAAGTGAAGCCATTACCTATAGTTATGAACGCTATACGGAAGATCCCCGAATTGCTCACAGCCTGAATATAAAATTGGATGAATACGGCAATGTACTGGAATCAGCAGCGGTGGTATATCCACGGATGATTGCCGATGCATCGCTTCCCACAGAAACCCAACAGGAACAAAATAAAACCATCATCATCTACACTCAAAATCAATTTACCAATGATATTTTGAGTAATGATATCCATCGCTTGCGATTACCCTCCGAAGTAAAGACTTTTGAAATAAAAGGCGTTCCAAAAACCAATACGTTTTATTCGCCAACGGACTTTACCGACATACTTTCAGATGCGAAAGCAGATACCGCTTTTTACCATGAATTAAACAAACCCCTGGTACCGGGAAAGTCCCAAAAAAGACTCATCGAGCATGCTCGCTCCACCTATTATAATAACAACTTAACGGGTGCTCTGCCTTTACATCAATTAGAATCATTGGCATTGCCTTTTGAAAGTTATCAATTGGCTTATACCCCTGAATTGGTTACCGATATTTTTGGAACTAAAGTGAATACTGCACTCTTAACAGAAGGAAAATTCACCCACAGTGAGAGTGATACCAACTGGTGGATTCGTTCCGGCTCTACTCAGTTTAAAACCGTGGCAGAAAGTACCGCCGATGCACAAAACCGATTTTATAGTCCCATTTCCTATACTGATCCTTATGGCGCTGTAACTAAAGTTAAATACTACGGCCAGTATTTTCTTTTTATCGAAGCAACCGAAGATGTCTTAGGAAATAAAAGCTCGGTTAATCTGTTTAACTTCCGAACCCTTTCGCCGCAACGGATGAAAGACATCAATGGTAATTTCTCCGAAGCCATTAGCGATGAACTGGCTTTTGTGAAAGCGGTAGCAGTAATGGGCAAGGGAAATGAAGCAGATGAACTCACCGGACTATCTGAAATAACCGATGCTGCCGAAACCACGCTTATAAATAATTTCTTTCAGTCCCCCAATTCCGTTCAACTTACGGCCATAGGAAAGAATTTACTGAATCGCTCCACTTCCCGATTTGTCTATGATTTTGAAAACTATATTAACTCGGGTAAACCTGCCATAGTTGCCTCCATCACCCGTGAAAAGCATTACCGGCAATTGGCTGACTCACCCGTTCAGATTGCTTTCGAACACTCCAACGGTACAGGTGAAGTAGTGATGAAAAAAATACAGGCCGAGCCGGGCATTGCAAGGCAGGTTGTAGTAAATCCGGACGGCACAATTACCATAAATGAAATAAACACGGCCACACTTGTACCCAAACAACTCCGCTGGATTGGCAATGGCAGAACCATCAAAAATAACAAAGGCAATGCAGTTAAACAATACGAACCCTATTTTTCGGTAAACTGGCATTATGAAGATTATAAGGAATTGGTGGAAACAGGAGTTACACCCATTTTGTATTACGATGCGGCAGGGCGACTAATAAAAACCGAAATGCCTGATGGTACCTTTTCAAAAGTAGCGTTTGATTCGTGGAAACAAAGCCTTTATGATGCCAACGATACGGTTACAGATAGCGGTTGGTATAAGAAAAGAACGGATAATACGCGGCCAGATTACATTAATGACGCAAAAGAACAAACTGCTGCCACTAAAGCTGCAAAGCATTTTAACACACCCCATGTTTTGCACTTTGATACATTAGGAAGACCTGTTTTGTCCATTGAGCACAATAAAAATATGGCCACGGAAGCAGATGAATTTTATCCTACAAAAATAAATTTAGATACCGAAGGTAACCTCCGAACCGTAACCGATGCGAGGAACAATACCGTGATGCAATACAAATATGATATGCTGGGCAACTTAGTTTATCAAAATAGTATGGATGCCGGACAACGCTGGTTGCTGACAAATATTTTAAGTAAACCACTCCGCACCTGGGATGAAAGAAATCATGAGTTTCAATATTTCTATGATATTGGCCAACGACCAACCCATAGTAAAGTAATAGGTGGTGATGGCGCTACGACACTCGATAATATTTTTGACAAATTTATCTATGGAGAAAGCCTCCTGACTGGAGCAAGAACTGATGCCAACAGATTTAACGAAGCAACGCTTCAGGCAAGAAACATTTTAGGGAAAGTTATCCAACACTTCGATACCGGAGGACTTATTGATACCCCCGATTATGATTTTAAAGGACAGCCATTGGCAACTACCAGAAAATTATTTGGTAAATACAAAGAAGTTGCCAACTGGACAGATGCGAATCTAAGCAACGATTTGGAAAGTGACTCATTCACTTTTTCTACGGAAACAGATGCATTAGGCAGAATCACCCAACAAACTGCCCCGGATGGAAGTATAATTACACCTTCATACAATGAAGCAGGATTGCTGAATGGAGAAACCGTATTGCACCCCGGTGCGAACATTCCATCCATTTACATCAAAGACATTGACTACAATGAAAAAGGGCAACGCGGGAAAATTATCTACGGCAATGATGTGAGCACCACATTTTATTATGACAAAGAAACCTTTCGGCTAAAAAGATTAGAAAGTAAAAGGCAAAATAATGACCCGCTGCAGGATTGGCATTATACATACGACCCTGTTGGCAACATCACGCACATTGAAGACAAAAACATCCCGCTAGTATTTTTCGACAATCAAAAAGTTACCGGACTTTCTTCCTACACTTATGATGCGTTGTATCGTTTGGCAGAGGCAACGGGCAGGGAGAATAACGCCGCTCTGAATTTTGGAGATTGTGATAACTGGAACGACAAATCTTTCCTGCACGCTATGAATCCTGGTGACCCGATGGCTATTCGGAATTATACAGAGCAATACAGGTATGATTCCGTTGGAAATATTATGGAGATGAAACACCTCGCTGCGGGCGGCAACTGGACAAGAGGCTATGAATACGAAACGATCAACAACCGCTTGAAGCGAACCTTTATTGGCGATAATGGCAGTCCCGCCAACTATACTCAATATACGCATCATGCCCAACACGGGTTTATGGTTGAGTTGCCGCATTTAGAAAAAATAGATTGGAACTTTAAAGAAGAAGTGGCACTCACCACCCGGCAGCATTGTACGGATGACAACATTCCGGTGATTACCTATTACCAATACGATGGCGGCGGTCAACGCATTCGCAAGATTACCGAAAACCAGGCCGGCGCAGGTGGTGCACCTACTAAAAAAGAAGAACGCATTTATACTGCCGGTTTTGAACTGTATAAGACGCATAGCGGAGCCAATGCAGGATTGGAGAGAGTAAGCCTGAGCTTATTAGATGAAGGGCATCGTTTTGTAATAATAGAAACAAGGAATGATACAGATGATGGCACAGAGAAAAATTTAGTACGTTATCAGTTGCACAATCACCTTGGCTCATCGGCTTTGGAATTAGATGGCACAGCACAGGTAATCAGTTACGAGGAATACCATCCTTACGGCACTACTTCCTATCAGGCAAAAAATGCTGCTATCAGGTCTGCTGCCAAACGCTACCGCTATACGGGTATGGAACGAGATGAAGAAACGGGATTAGAGTATCATAGTGCGAGGTATTATTTACCGTGGCTGGGGAGATGGCTGAGTGCGGATCCGATAGGAATTGAGGATGGGGTGAATGTGTATAGCTACTGTAAATCTAATACTATTGTACGTGTTGATAGGACGGGAAAGGATTTAAAGCAAGTCGAAAGAAAGGATAACTACAGAGAACTTCTCAAACAAACAATTGAGGAAAGACGAAGAAGCTCAATTACACAAGAGGCTTTCGATAAAATAGCTCCTTTATATTTAAAATCGGTGGAAGAAAGCAGCAAGGGGTATCTCCCAAGTAATCTTGATCCCATTAAAGAATCCTTCAGCTTTAAGATGGAATTATTTGGAAAAACTACAATTACCCTTAAAGATTTTGTTGCGCCGGGATGGGAGGATTCAGGAGGCGATCCGGCGGCATGTTATAAACTTGCTTGTGCAGGTGTACAAAGCTCTCTTAAAAATGATGAAACTCCTACTGGCGGAGGAGGTGTAATCCTCTACGAGAAAGTGGCTCAAAAAATCAAGACAGATCCTGATGCAAGTAAGCTGGCATTAGAACAGATAAAATTGCATATTGACAGTGGAAGAGCCTTGGTGGCTGGCGTAAATGAACCTGGGCATAGTGGCGTTGTAAATAATGATACCCAGCCTGTGACGGATCATTTTGTTGCATTATATGGATATGAAACTGACATACACGGCAAAGTAATCGCATTGCTTGCAAAAGATAATGCAACTAATAAGATATCCGAAGTAAGGTTTATTGTAAATGCAGATGGTTCAATCACAAAGCCAAAGGAAGAAAGACCATCCGGACAGGAGTACTTAGAGCAAGAATATCAATTATCAGAAGTGAGATTCAATTCAAGTCTTCCATACAAAGGAGATTTGACACCAAAAAATGATGCAAAAAAAATTATGTATTGGCCGAACAAATAATTGCAACAATGATGTACGAATGAGAACCTGTTAATAGAAAAAAAGAAGCATTAAAGTGTCAAAATGGAGTAGAATACTCAAACAATCAAAATCTTACAACTATGCCAGGCCCCGCACTACACCACATGATCGCAGACAGATTGAAAGCCCATATTTCTCAAAATAAAGGCTTGGGATCAGGTACTCCCCTTGTTCAATACGCTGCATTGCAAAACCTGTTGTCAGATCCTAAAAATCTGCCCTACCTGTTCTTTGGCTGTCAGGGGCCCGACTATCTTTTCTTCAACACGAAAGATATGCCGGGACCAATCGGAAAGATTGCAGAATTCTATTTTGAGGTTACTGATTTTATTGAGGAATTCAAGCGAACATTACTGGCAGCCGTACCTCAGCCCGTATTAGATGCATTGGAGGCTTTCGATGAAGCAGTAAACGAAGTAATTGAAGATTCAGCATTACTCAGTGAACTTCAGCAAACCTTTGACGACATCAATCAGCTTCTCGACGGGTTTGCCGCTACCCTGATAGCAATGGTTGAAAAATTCATTTCGGATTTCAACCTGTTTGACCTGGTTTCGCATCCTTACCGCGATGGCGTGAAATCCAATGAAAAATGGTGGTGGTTTGATGCATTGCATTACCGTAAATCCGGCAAGTTTGCCAAGGCATTACTGGATGCCACTTCCGGAAAACTGAATGACCCGAAATGGCTGTACGCCCTGGGATACCTTACCCATTACTGTGCAGATACAGTTGGTCATCCCTATGTGAACCTTGTATCCGGTGGTCCCTACCGCTCTCATGCACAAAGGCACAAGACAGGAGAAAACTACCAGGACGTATTTAATATGCTAAATGCAACAGGAGTTGACTGGAACCGTTCGAAACTCCATGCGTTTTACAACTTCAATTTCAATGGAGCCATAGATACAGAGAACGACGAACCAGATCCGTTTACGAATCTGCCAGATGACTTAGCAGACCTGATTGCGAAGTCAATCAATAAGGTCTATCAGGAAGATGCGGACCCGGAAGCAGAATATGGCCCGGAAATAACACCGGAAGATGTAAACAATGCATATCGCTTATACTACAAATGGTTTAAAAATTCTACCGATACGGGTACACTACCGGAACCTGTTCCATATTCGTTCTCCGCTGAACTGAGAGAGGTTTGGGAAAAAACAATGGATAACCTTGAAGAAGCCGGAGATTTTCTGGAAGATGCGATAGATGAAGCCGGTGACTGGGGTATCCTGAGTATTTTTATCATTCTGGCAGCATTGGTAATTGCAGCAGTGATGGCAGCGGGAGCCATTGCAGATGGCGTTGCAGGCGCCATTACCACACTCGGTACTTCTACCATTCGCGCAGCAGCCTGTTTAATTTACGAACAGATTTACAACGCTTATCAAAACTTCAGACTGGGGGTGGCCATGAATGGTCTGGCGTTTC
>JADZFY010000362.1 GCA_020854215.1 Chitinophagaceae bacterium
AATTATCAGCAAAGTTCTTCTTTGCAGCCTTAAAAAGGACTGCTGCCTGCCGAAACCTTTTACATAAAGACTATCGGGATGGGGGTGGTAAATCAGATGTAGAAATTGAAACAGCCATCAAACAAATCGTTGATGAAGCATTGAGCAGCGATAAAGTGATTGACATTTTTGATGCCGCAGGAATTGACAAGCCCGAAATTTCTGGACTGGAAATATTATCAGATGAGTTCCTTTTGGAATTTGAGGGAATGCAACACAAAAATTTAGCAATCGAATTTCTAAAAAAGATTCTGAACAACGAACTGAAAGTAAGAGACAAAACAAACCTTGTAAAGAGCAAGAAACTTTTAGAAATGTTGGAAGGTGCAATCAAACGCTATCAAAACAACTTGCTTACAACGGCTGAAATCATTCAGGAACTCATCAATATTGCCAAACAAATTAAAGAAGCAGACAAAGAAGGTGAAAAACTTGGACTGAATAATGATGAAGTTGCTTTTTACAATGCCCTTGAAATAAATGACAGTGCAGTTCAGGTTTTGGGTGACGACACATTGAAAGAAATTGCAAGAGAAATAGCGGACAAGGTAAGAGCCAACGCAACAATCGACTGGACAATTAGAGAAAGTGCAAGAGCAAAACTTATGGTGCTTGTAAGGCGGACACTGAATAAATACGGCTACCCGCCAGACAAACAGCAAAAAGCTATTGATACAGTTTTAAAACAAGCGGAATTATTAGCGGATAGTATAGTTAGATAATATGGCTATTGAAACATTACACACATTAGAGATAATTGAAGCGATGGAAAATTTCCTGACGCGGCAAAGACCACCCGAACACATCAGGAGCGAAGTTGACGTGGATTATAGAATTGAAGACCAGAGCATCATCATTTTTGAAGTCAGACCACAATGGAATGATCCCGAAACAATCCGTGAGTATCCGTTTGCCAAGGCAACCTTTGTGAAGGCTAAAGGCAACTGGAAAGTGTTTTGGATGAAATCCGATTTAAAATGGCATAGTTATAGTCCTCAGCCGAATGTTGCGAATGTGAAGGCATTTGCGCAACTTGTTGAAGACGATGAATACGGTTGTTTTCGTGGATGATAAAGCCACGGCCATCAAACATGGATTTGCAAAGCGTTTGTTTTTTGATACGCCCTGTATATACGGAAATACTATCTCAGTGACAATGAGTGAATGGGTGGTGTACAGGGAATGGTTCAAAAAAGCGACTTTTCCGCAGGGAAATTCCCTGTTTACTTTTTACCTGATTTATCAGGAAATGGCGGGATAGGAGGCACTCCTTTCATTCCGGGTTCCTGAAGCTTTTTCTGCATTTCCTCAATGGCTTTCAGTAACTGGGTATCTTGCCCCAGCCATTCTATATGCGGGTCGTTAATCACTTCAATATCCGGGTGTACTCCTTCGCCTTCAATGATAAATTTGGAGCCATCTGCCGCAAAGTGGGCGAACTCGGGTTTTCGCATATCCGCGCCATCAATAAACGGTAACGATCCCCGGATCCCCACTACGCCACCCCAGGTACGCTGTCCCAGCAACGGACCCAGTTTATAGAACTGAAACTGGTAGGGGAACAGATCGCCATCTGAGGCAGAATACTGATCTATCAAACAAATTTTAGGTCCTACCTGGGCATCCGGTTTAATTCCCGCTGTTTTATCGTTGCGCATCATCGTGCCCAGTCCGGGTACCCGCCGCAATCTTTCAATAATCATCGGAGATACGTTTCCTCCTCCGTTACCCCGGTCGTCAATAATAAGTGCTTCCTTATCTAATTGCGGATAGAAGTAACGGGCAAACTGGTTGAGTCCTTCCGGTCCCATGTCCGGTATGTGCAGGTAGCCGATTCTGCCGCCGGAAGCCTGGGAAACTTTGGCAATGTTTTGCTGCACCCATTCGTGGTAATAGAGTTGCGATTCATCGTCAATGGTTTTTACAAATAATTTTCGGCTACCCGTTGCCGAAGGCTTGTTATTTACCCTTAGCTCAATGGTTTGATTCGCTTTGCCCATCAGCCCCTGGTAAATATTGGTGAGCCGGCTTACATCTTTTCCGTTTATGGAAATAATAAAATCGCCCTTGTTTACAGTTACGCCCGGTTGGTGCAGGGGAGCATAAAGCGTTTTGTCCCAACTCTCGCCGGATAAGATGGAGTCCACCACATAATAACCGCTTTTGTCCCGATGGAAAGTGGCACCGAGCATTCCCATTTTAATACGCGTTACCTCTGGTCGGTCGCCGCTGTTTACATAGGCATGGCCAATGTTCAGTTCACCAATCATTTCACCAATGATGTAGGTAAGATCGTTGCGGTGGTTAACGTAGGGCAGCAGTGGTGCATATTTGTCGTGCATGGCTTTCCAATCCAGCCCGTGCATACCGGGATCGTAAAAGTAGTCGCGCATCTGCCGCCAGCTTTCGTCAAATATCTGTTTCCATTCCGCATGCAAATCCGTATTCATTTTTAGTCCGCCGAGGTCGAGTTTGTTTTTGGTCTCTATTTTTGTTTTGCCAAGGGTTTCTAAAAAATAGTCATCGCCTTTGCTAAAAACAATTTTTTTCCGGTCGTTGCTGATGGAATAGTTGTTGAAATCTCCGATATCTGTTTCCTTTTTCTCTTTCAGGTCAAAGAATTTTAAGGAACCCGGTTTGCGCAAAGAAGATGCGACATAGTAGAGCCCTTCGGAGGTTGCGGTAAGATTATAATAATTTCCTGCAGCTACCGGCAGACTTTCAATACGGTCGGTTAAGCCGGTTTCATCTATTTGCACTTGCGGAACACTGTCTGACTGGTTATTGGTCTGCTTCGCTGTTTTGTTTTTATCCTTTTGGGATGAGCTTTTTGTTGCGGTGGAAGTATTTTCTTTGATGGATACTTCGTCGTTTTCAATTTGAAAGGGCGACTGGGTAGCTGCCGACAATTGTACCATATAGGGTTTGCTCATGTCAACATAGGCATGGTTCCATTCGGTGCGGCTATAGATCGGGTTAAAGTCGCGTTCCGATACAAAATACAAGAGCTTTCCATCCGGACTAAACACGGCACTGCTGCTGTTGTACCACTGATCCGTTAGCGCAATGGATTTTTTAGATTCTATGTTATAGAGTAGGATCATGTCGAAACGGCGTGCTTTTCCGGGTTGTGTATACGCAATCCATTTGCTGTCGGGCGCCCAGGCGTATTCCGTTATTTCCCGGCTGTCCGAATGGGTGATAAGTGTTTTGGTTCCCGTAGCTACATCTATCCAATACAAATCCTGGCCGCGGTCGGCAAGTAAGATGTGTTTACTGTTGGGGCTCCATACCGGATAAAATTTGTAGCTCCCGCCACCGCGGGTCAATTGCAGGGCGCTATCGGTTCCATCCTGCTGTCGGATATAGAGTTCGTCCTCACCGGTTATATCGCTGATATAACTTATCCATCTTCCATCGGGGCTCCAGTCAACATTGCGGTCGTTGGCACTACTGCTATGGGTGAGATTGCGGGTAACACCCTGCTTTTCCGGAACGGTAAATACATCACCTCTTGCGCCAAACAATGCCCGTTTCCCGTCAGGAGATAAACTGTAGGTGACAATAAACTTAGCAGCATCTACCTGCTTATTGCGACTCCACGAGAAATCTTCCGCCAGCGTGATATGCAGTTGGTTTGTGCTTCCGGTGCTCAAATCATAGAGATAAATATATCCGCCATTTTCGAAAGCAATGGCATTGTCTCCCAGTGAAGGAAACTTGCAATCGTACAAATTGAACCGGGTGAGTTTTTGCGTTTGTTTTGACTGGGTGTCATATACAAAGAGGTTCATGGTGCGATCGCGATCGCTAAAGAAATACACTTTGTTTCCGTAATACATGGGAAAGATATCCTGCGCCGGATTGTTGGTGATGTTTTCAGTTGTCCCGGTTTTGGTATCATATAGCCATATGTCATCTGCCATACCGCCTCTGTAATATTTCCAGGTTCTGAACTCGCGAAATACCCTGTTCATAGCCAGTTTGCTCCCATCCTCGTTGTAGGAACACCAGCTTGCTACGGAAAAGGGAAGCGCTTCACTCAGATCACCCGATAAAGGAGCTTTAAACAATTTTCCTTTAAACGGGTTGAATGAAGAACTGCGCCCGCGATAAACGACCGACTTATCATCCGGCGCCCAGCCCATAACTATATTGTTGGGTCCCATCCTGTCGGCAATATCATCACGGTTAATAGTAGCCGTATAGGTAATACGGCGGGGCTCACCTCCGGTGGAAGGAATGACAAATACTTCGGTATTGCCATCGTATTGTCCGGTAAAAGCAATCTGTTTGCCATCGTGGCTGAAGCGGGGAAAAGTTTCATAGCCGGGGTCGCTGGTTATTCGCCGGGCCACACCGCCACTGCGTGCAACAGTGTACAAATCGCCGGCATAAGAAAACACCACCTGGTTGCCATTTACAGAAGGAAAACGAAGTAAACGGGCTTCCTGTGCATGGGTTACAAACGAAATCGTGAACAGGCAGCAAGAGAGCAACAGACTTTTCATAATATGCATTTGATATTATGAAAGTAAGAAATATTGAGATTTTTGAGGGACAGTAACATCGCAATAACATCACCAGCATCCCAAATCTACTCACTTCCTCCGCCCGCTTACTACCAGGTTGTACCTTATATAAAATTGAAAAGCCTGGTTTCGCAACCGCGCAGTGGGAGTGCCTGAGTTCGCAGCCGGCACCACTAAATTGCTTAACGCCTGGTTGTAACGGAATCCCACCATGAGCCGTTGGTAATAGTAATTGGCGTCGAAGAGGTAACGCCATTCGGAACTGCGAATCCCGGATGATAAGGAATCGTCTTTCAGTTTGATGGTTTCGGAATAGAGTAAAGTATTGTTTGCTGCACGTTGTTCTACATCGGCCAGTCCGCTGGTGAACGAAGAAAACTGTAAGCCGCTTCCTAAATAAAAATTTCTCAGCGGACTATAGTAAAAACTCAATGGGATATTGAAATAGTACAGCTTACGCAAATAGATATTTTCCGAATAACCCGCATTGGCTAATGGTACTGTAAAGTTTTTCTGCGATAGTAGCAATGAGGGGGTTGACTGCGGACTGTTAAATTGAAATTCGCTAAGCAGGTATATCCGGTTGGTTACATGCAACTGCAGATAAGGAGACGGAATATAGTCGGTGATGATATTTTTACCGGCCGCTGCATTGCGATGATAAGATTGCTGGTTGCCGATAGCAATATTCTGATAGGGAGCAATTCCGGCGGCAAACCAGCGGTCGGTAGCTTCACCCCAGAAAGTTTGGTACGTTTTATATGATTTCGCGAGTGCCCGTTCTTCCCGTCGTTCGCTGCGGTGGATTTCGCGAAGGAGTTTCTTTTTTTCAGACCTCACATCGGGTAGCGCATAAACATAAGCAGGAACGGTTATTACACCGGTTTCATTTCTAGGCGCCGCTTTAATCACCGAATGCTCGTAATGGGTTGTTGTGTTTTTGGAAAAAACCTTGTTGTAAACGGCTGTTACGGGTAACGCTGTGAAACGACCGGTATGATCAGGAAGAGAGGAAGCGGGTGAGGAGCGTAAATCACTTGCATCATGCTGCCGCTCGTCCGTAACGCTTGTCGCAGGTATATTGATTTCGGAAATGAAAACACGCGTCAGCGGGTAGGAGGAGATCGCTGTTTCCTCCACTTTGAGAGGTACCGGTGTTGTACTGTTTTTTTTATTTTGCGGATGCGTAGTAGCATCCACGATCGGGGCTTGCATCAACAAATGGGTTTTGTCAACACTGCGATCAGTCGTTTTGTTTTCCGGAAGAAATGCGTTACCAGATTTTTGGGGCAACGGAGGTGCGGATAAGTTATGCTGAGAATATTCCGCATGCGCCGGGTGCTGCACCGGGTTTGTAGCGGCGGCGCTGTTTAGGCGTTGGTGTGATGCGTTAGTATTGGCATGATTAGCAACGGCCGGAGGGAGAACGGATACATGCTCGTCATTTGCCGGACCTGGTATTGCCCCATTGTAGGTACTCCTGTTCGATAGCCAAATGCCGGTCACAATCACGATCACCATACTGCCTATCTGCCACCATTTGCCCCCGCCACCGGGTTTTCTTTTAGGGGAAACGGGCATCTCCGCATCAAGCCGGGTATGCATCTGCTGCCACATTAACTCCTCATCGGGCAAGCGCATGTCCTGCAACTTATCTGCAATTAGTTTTTCGTATGGTAGTTTTTGATTCATTGTACTACCTGCCGGGGTTTTAAAAATTTCTGCATCATGCGCCTTGCCTCACTTAAATGCCATTTACTGGTTCCTTCGCTGATTCCCATCATTATACCAATCTCTTTATGGGTATATCCTTCAATAATATATAGGTTAAATACCGACTGGGTGGCAGGCGGTAATTTTCTTACGAGATGAAGCAATTCCTGTGCGTTCAGTTTACTCACTGCCTCGCTGTCAATATAAGGCGCTGCTACGCTGTCTATCTCCACCTGCTTGCTGTGTTTCGTGTTTTGCCGGATAAAGTCTATCGCGCTGTGTACCATTATACTCCTGATCCAGGTATATAAACCTGCTTTCAGCGGATCGAAACGATGAATGTTTTTAAACACTTTAAGAAATCCGTTATGTAAAATCTCGATGGCATCTTCTTCTGATGGTGCATACCGCATGCAAATACTCATCATGGCAACGTAGAACTGTTTATATAAACGTTCCTGCGCTTTGCGGTCATTTTCAATACAACCGTTAATAAGGTCAATATCTGCCGGGGTACTGCTCAAAATGCGTTGATTGTTACATTTCCTTCTCCACCATGCCAGTCACAATAATTCGGAGTTTATCCACAGGGTAAGATATAAACATTATCGCTTTATACCATGCACATTGACCTCTTTTGACCGAAAATAACACTACGTAAACAAAGTTCCGGCGTATGAACATATACGCCTGCCCTGAGCCGGAAGGTTGGGTGATGAGGGCATTTTGTTACGGGTTGTTTCAGACGGGCAATGGAGGCTAAAAAGAAAATTTTACTGCTGTTTCGGGGAAGCTGAGTCGCGTGCTTTTGCGAACTCCTTCAACACGGATATGCATAATGTTGATTTGCTCCCGTTTGTACTCGTACAGCAGGTTATTAAAGGCCTCGATATTTTTTACCGGAGCGGGTTGCGGTGCAGAAAAATAGCACCAGGCTGCCTCTCCCTCTATTTCATAACCCTGGAATTGAAGCGTCATCGGTTTTTCGTCAACCTTTACCCGTAAGTGCTGCTGAATATACCCGGTAATTTTTTTATCTAAACCCGCTTTATCCTGAGGGTGAAACAGATCTACTT
This sequence comes from Chitinophagaceae bacterium, assembly GCA_020854215.1. Lineage (GTDB taxonomy): Bacteria > Bacteroidota > Bacteroidia > Chitinophagales > Chitinophagaceae > Agriterribacter. The sequence goes on from JADZFY010000362.1 coordinate 7,361, forward strand.
TGGTTTGGTACATTCCTTTTAAAGCCGATTCAAAATCGTCGGCAAAAATTTTTACGGCAATTTGCAATTCCTTATCGGGTTGTATGTATTCTATTTCGGTTACGCTTACATAGTACGGGTGGTGTTTGCTGCCAACCGGTAAAAGGCTCATAGTGGTAACGAGTAGCGGAAACACCATCAAAAATCGCGTAAGCATAGACATCAGTGGCAGCATTTTTTATCTGTACAAAAATCTGATTTATTTTAATAATTATTAAGTTTCAGGGAGATTTGCCGGTATGAACGATTTTTTATTTTACTTCCGGGAAGGCATATACCACATTACCGACCTTAGGGGATATGATCATATATTGTTTGTAGTGGCCCTTTGTTTGCCTTATTTAATTGGAGACTGGCGTAAAATTGTAATACTGGTTACTGCCTTTACCATCGGGCACTCTGCCACACTGGCGCTGAGTATATACAATAAGATACTGGTGCCCAGTGTGTGGATTGAGTTTCTCATACCGGTTACTATTGTTATTACCGCTTTAGAGAATTTGACGGTAAGAAAATTTGATTTTAGGAAGAGCAGTATCCGGTATGTTTCGGCGCTGGTATTTGGACTGATACATGGTATGGGTTTTTCCAATTATCTGCGCAGCATGATGGGCAAACAGGAAAGTATATGGGGCCAACTGCTGGCGTTTAATATTGGGTTGGAAATCGGGCAATTGTTTATAGTGGCGATCGTATTGTTGCTGGCATTTGTATTTGTAACGCTTTTAAAAATACCCAGAAGAGAATGGCTACTGTTTATTTCGGGAGGTATTTTTGCCATTGCGCTGCTGATGGCGGTTAACCGGTATGCGGAAATAGGTGCCTGATTTACAGAGAGGATGAAGCGCCGTGAAAAAAAATACTTGTCTATCTTTGAAATCTGTACCTGTTTACCGAATATCCACTCCCATAATGTTCTGATAAATCTAAGTATATGAAATATTTCGTGTGGAGCTGTGTTGTATTGATGGCTTGCCTTTCCGCCGGCGCACAGCACCTTAATAATCCAGGATCCAATCATGCCAATCGTTTTGAGCAATTGAGCTACCTGCTCCCCACACCCAACGAATACCGAACTGCCAGCGGGGCACCGGGGCCAAAGTATTGGCAGCAACGGGCAGACTACGATATCAGTTGTGAGCTGGATGAGGCCAACTTGAAATTAACGGGCTCCGAAACGATTACTTACTATAATCAATCGCCCAATCCATTGAGCTATCTGTGGTTGCAGTTAGATGAAAATATTCACGATGCCAACAGTGGTAATAACCGGGATAACCGATCCAGGATGAAGCCGCTGATGAACCACAATGAAATTATGGACCTGGAAACCTGGCGCAAGATGGAAGACTATGGTGTAAAAATAACAAGGGTAGCTGCCGCCGGTAAAAACCTGCAATACACGATCAACCAAACGATGATGCGTGTTGACCTTCCCTCCGATTTAATGCCCGGACAGAAACTGGTATTTCAAATTGACTGGAATTATAAAATTCCGGATCGCTACTACCAGATGGGACGCGGCGGTTATGAGTATTTTCCCGAAGACGGCAATTATGTTTTTGTGATGAGCCAGTGGTACCCGCGCATGGCCGTATATTCTGATTTTCAGGGCTGGCAGAACTTACAATTGTCCGGGGGAGCCGAATTTGCGCTAACCTTTGGAAATTTTAAAGTGAAGATCACCGCGCCTGACGATCATATTATTGGCGCTACAGGTGAATGCCGTAACTACAACCAGGTGTTAAGCGCTTCCCAATACAAAGTGTGGCAAAGGGCGCAATCCGTACAGTCGCCCCTGGAAATAGTAACACTGGATGAAGCGGTTGCCAATGAAAAAGACAAAGCCTCCGGCAGGAAAACCTGGATTTATGAAGCAGAAAATGTACGGGATTTCGCCTGGACGGCTTCCCGCAAATTTGTGTGGGACGCCATGCCGGTATGGGTGGAAGGTAAAAAAGTGATGGCGATGAGCTACTATCCCAAGGAAGCATATCATTTGTATAATAAGTATTCTACCAAAGTAGTGGCACATACCATTAAAACCTATTCCAAACACACTATCCCCTATCCGTACCCGGTAGCTATTTCGGTGGAGGCTTCCAGCGGAATGGAATACCCGATGATTTGTTTTAATTATGGAAGAACGGAGAAGGATGGTACCTACAGTGAAGCAGTAAAGTATGGTATGATCAGTGTAATCATCCACGAAGTGGGACATAACTTCTTTCCCATGATTGTAAACAGCGATGAACGCCAGTGGTGGTGGATGGATGAGGGTTTGAATACTTTTTGTCAGTTTTTAACCGAGCAGGAGTTTGATAACAATTACCCTTCGCGCCGCGGTCCTGCGTATTTGATTGCAGACTATATGAAGTTGCCCAAGAATGAGTTGGAGCCGATTATGACTATGGGCGATAACCTGTTGAGCGTGGGTTGGAATGCGTACGCTAAGGCGGCAACCGGACTGAATATTTTACGCGAAACCATTATGGGGAGGGAACTCTTTGATTATGCGTTCAAGCAATATGCACGCCGCTGGGCATTTAAACATCCTACACCGGCCGATTTGTTCAGAACTATGGAGGATGCAAGCGGTGTGGATCTGGACTGGTTTTGGAGAGGATGGTGGTTTGGCACAGCGCCGGTAGATATTGCACTGGACAGTGTAAAATGGTTTAAGATGGATGATCCGCAAAATGCATTAGCATTAAAAAAGGAAAAATTTGTTCATATCGGGCAGCAACGCAATCAATCCGATAAAGCCATTGTATTTGCCACGGATGCCGATACCGCACTTCGCGACTTTTATTACTTTAATCCCGGAGCCGACGCACAACGAATTACCGATCGAAATGACGCAGCAATAGAAAAGGATCCCACAAACGCAGCTAAATGGGTGGATAAAAATTTTTATGAACTGCACTTTTCCAACAAAGGAGGAATGGTGATGCCCGTGATAGTGGAATGGACCTTTAGCGATGGATCAAAAGAAGTAGAAAGGATACCGGTAACGGTATGGCGCCTGAATGAAGAAAAATTCAGCAAGGTATTTATTAAAGACAAAGCGGTAACTGCCATTCGGATAGACCCCTATCGCGAAACGGCTGATATTGACGAGGAGAACAATATGTGGCCGGTGAAGGAGTTGCCCAACCGTTTTCAGTTGTTTAAAGAAAAGCAGCACGCTACAAGAGGTAGTAGTGTGGGAGGCAACGCGATGCAGGACAGTAGGACAAAGCCATAGCCTTTGCTTGCTTTTTGGGAGCCGTTTTTTATCATTTATTAGCGGTGATAACCGGATACGGCTACGGCAGGTGTACCACATTGCATTTCTACGCCGGAATGACAATGGCTCCTCTGTGAAATTTTATGGCGGGTGAAGGCAGGCGGGAGTTGCGGATATTGGCGAGTTATGGGCTACCTTACAAGACAACGTTCACCAAGTAAAG
>JADZFY010000363.1 GCA_020854215.1 Chitinophagaceae bacterium
AGGGTTGGAGGCCCGGATACGTCCACCTTTGGGGCTGGTATGCCATTCATTGATGGTGGTGTCGTATTGGGTACCCGGGTCCGCACAACGCCATGCTGCATAAGCAATCTGGTTCCACACTTCTTTGGAAGCTATTTTTTTCATCACTCTTCCGTCAGAACGTGCCTTCAGTTCCCACTCTTCGTTATTCTTCAGTTTTTCAAAGAAGTCATTTGAAATACGAATAGAGTTGTTGGAGTTTTGACCACTTACCGTTTTATACGCCTCCCCTTCATAATCCGAAGCATAACCTGCAGCGATTAAAGCAGCCACTTTGTTCTCCTCTTCCACTTTCCAGTTAATAAATTCCATGATCTCGGGATGGTCCAGATCTAAACACACCATTTTGGCTGCGCGACGCGTGGTTCCCCCGCTTTTTATTGCACCCGCTGCTCTGTCACCGATTTTAAGAAAACTCATTAAACCGGATGAAGTACCGCCACCACTTAGTTTTTCCCCTTCGCCACGTATGTTGGAATAGTTGGTACCTACTCCACTTCCATATTTGAATATGCGGGCCTCCCTAACCCATAAATCCATTATGCCCCCGTCATTTACCAGGTCGTCTTCCACACTTAAAATAAAACAGGCATGAGGTTGCGGTCGCTCATAAGCCGAAGTGGACTGTTTCAATTCATTGTCTGCAGGATCTACATAATAGTGTCCCTGCGGCTTTCCTGAAATGCCATAACTCTCATACAAGCCGGTATTAAACCACTGTGGGCTGTTGGGAACACAAGCCTGGTTCAAAATACTAAATACCAGCTCCTCATAAAATATTTGCGCATCCTCAGATGAAGCAAAATAATGGTTACGCTCGCCCCACACCCTCCAGCAGTTAGCCATACGATGAGCCACCTGCTTTACTGAAGTTTCGCGACCCAGTGACCCATCCGGTTGCGGCACACCGGCTTTCCTGAAATATTTTTGTGCTAAAATATCGGTTGCTATCTGGCTCCATTGTTTGGGAACTTCTACGTTCTTCATCTCAAAAACAATTTCGCCGTTGGGGTTACGGATAACAGAGCTGCGGTAATCGTATTCAAACAGATCAAAAACATCTGTCCCCGCTTTGGTAAACAAACGGGTGTATTTCATTCCTTTTTTTTGTTTTTCATGCATCATAGTTACCTAATTTAATATTCAGGGTTGGATTTACTTAAGTTACGATTATCAAATGATAAGAAGGCGAAAATATCAGCCTAAATCCTATTGTCAAACTGTTAAATATTAACAGTCTGTGGAAAAGTAAAGCATACCTGCGGCAGGGTTTGTTTTGGTGCTTTTTTCACATACTATTGATAATAAAATTTGGCTGTTTGCGCAAAGTTTGTTAATTGTAAAACTGCTTTTGGGGAAGCCTGTTGAAAGGCAGGCTTTTAAAGAACAGGTGCAGGTAATTTATGTTGTTACTTCAGTCGTTTTGCCCACCGGTTTCCCGCAAATACTACACCCCAGGTCTTACGATTCATGATAAATAACCCTGCACATCATTACCAGAGTAAACCCGTGGTAAAGGCCTTTCGTTTTGCCAATCCGGGATATTACTACATCAATACCGGTAATATCAGGAGGGTTGTTGGTATTTTCTACAAAACAGAGTTGACAAAAATCAACCCAATTTAGTTTGTCTGCAGCACCTATACCGCTTTGAACCATGACTTTGTGCAAGGCTTTACGGATACCCTGACTTTGAAAGTATCTATGAGCAACTGTCGAAAAACAAACAACCTTCAACAACCGTTCTGTTGTTCAATGGTTGCAGATTGGGTTTTCATTCTGCTAAGCACTGTAGAAAAAACCCAACGGGATGCAATCTGTTCAGCTATTTGCTGATTTGCATAAGATGGTATTATTTCATACATCAGGGGCGGTACCCTATCATTTTACCTTTTTAAGTCGGCTAACCCAAAAACTTTTTGCATTTTTGCACCTAAGCGGTCTAAAGCATGAATGATCTGATATATCAAACCATAGTAAGCCAAAAAAAAGCAGGTAAAAAATCCTTTGCCGTTTTAATTGACCCCGACAAAACGGATGAAGAAAGTTTAAGCCGTTTACTTCAGCTCTGCAGCCTGGCTAAAGTAGATTATTTACTGGTGGGTGGTAGCCTGGTAGTGAGCAATCATTTAGACGCGGTGGTAAAACAAATTAAAAAACAATCGCCCATACCGGTCATCCTCTTTCCGGGTACACCCTCGCAGGTTAGCCGCCATGCCGATGCTTTGCTGTATCTTTCGTTGATTTCGGGCAGAAATCCCGAGTTGCTTATCGGTCAGCACGTCATCTCCGCTCCTTTCGTCAGGCAAAGTGGTCTGGAAATTATTTCTACCGGGTATATGGTTATAGACGGTGGTGCGCCAACTACGGTTTCTTATATCAGCAATGCCAGTCCCATCCCCGGCAATAAAGGAGAAATCGCTATCTGTACGGCTATGGCCGGTGAAATGCTGGGCATGAAACTCATTTATATGGATGCGGGCAGCGGCGCTGAAAAACCCATTTCAGAAGATATGATCAACGGAGTATCCAACGCCATTCACATCCCACTGGTGGTTGGCGGGGGAATTTGCGATCCTGAAAAGGCGTACCTCAACGGAAAAGCGGGAGCGGACATTATCGTAGTGGGTAATGCCATTGAAAAAGATCAATCCCTGATTATGGAAATCAGCGATGCCGTGCATAGCGTTCCCGTCCGGTTTTAACTTTTGACGTGCAATTTCAAAATTTCATACAAAAAACAGCCCTGCAAGTAAAAAAAGTATTTTCTTTGCATCGTCAAAATTTATCTAAAGCACAGTTTACTACATTACTACAATGCGTAAAAATCTCACCACAGTAACCGCTGATGCGTCTGTTC
>JADZFY010000364.1 GCA_020854215.1 Chitinophagaceae bacterium
GCAAAGACCGCCGGGACCAATAACTATGAAGCGTGGATTAGAAAAATTTGGATGGATTTACAGAGGCTGGTGCATAGCAAAAGATGTGTCCATACGGTAGCTGACCGGTAGGCAGGTCTCCACTGCCCACATGAAGCAACCCATGCGGCAATTTGGAATCCTCCTTTTACTTCAGAAGATTCTTTACCTCGTTGAGTTTAAGTAGGGCTTCAACGGGCGTAAGCCGGTTAATATCCAGGTTCTCCAGAATTTCGCGCATTTGCTGGAAAGTTTCTGTGTGTACATCAAAGATAGAAAGCTGCATTTGGGGGCCAGTGAGTTGTTTTACCTGTTGGCTGAGGGGAGCGGTTTCATCATCCCCGTGTTTTTGTTCTAATTGTTGTAAAATGGTATTAGCGCGATCAATCAGTGAAGGAGGCATGCCGGCCATTTTCGCAACATGAATACCGAAACTGTGCGTGCTTCCTCCGGGCGCAAGCTTACGCAAAAAGATGACTTTGTTACCGGCTTCCTTGTTGGTGATATGATAGTTCTTTACCCGTGGCAATTTATTTTCCAACTCATTCAACTCATGGTAATGGGTTGCAAAAAGGGTTTTAGGAGCAAAGGGCGAGTTGTGCAAAAATTCAGCGATGCTCCAGGCTATTGAAATTCCATCGTAGGTGGAAGTACCGCGTCCTATTTCATCCAGCAATATCAAACTGCCCGCCGAAATATTGTTAATGATGCTTGCCGTTTCATTCATTTCTACCATAAAGGTGGACTCTCCCCCGCTTAAATTGTCGGATGCTCCAACTCTGGTAAATATTTTGTCGGTCACCGGAATAAGCGCTGCGGATGCGGGTACGAAGCTTCCGGTATGGGCCATTAGGGTAATCAGGGCAGTTTGCCTCAGCAATGCACTCTTACCGCTCATGTTGGGACCGGTGAGAATAATGATTTGCTGGTCATCAGGATTAAGCATTATGTCGTTGGCAATATATTGTTCTCCCGCGGGGAGATGGCGTTCTATCACCGGATGCCTGCTTTCTTTGAGTTCAAGATGCCGGCCTTCGTGTAACTGCGGTTTTTTATATTGAAACTGTAAGGCATTATTGGCAAAGCATATCAGGCAGTCTAAAATAGCCAGGATATTACCATTTACCTGCATTGGTGCAATATAATCCTGCAGTTCCAGCAGCAATTTATCGTAGAGTTCGAGCTCTATCTGTAAAATTTTATCCTCAGCGCCGGTAATCTTTTCTTCATAGTGCTTCAGTTCAGGCGTTATGTATCTTTCCGCATTAGTAAGGGTTTGCTTTCGTATCCAGTTTTCGGGTACTTTGTTTTTATGCACATTGGTTACTTCGAGGTAGTACCCAAACACATTGTTATACCCAACTTTCAGCGACGATATACCGGTAGCTTCTGTTTCGTTCTGTTGTAATTTCAGTAAATATTCTTTTCCGCCGGTGGCAATGGCGCGCAGTTCATCCAGTTCCGTATGCACGCCGTCCCGGATAACATTACCTTTATTTGTTTGGGCGGGCGGGTTGTCAATGATCTCTTTATTGATCTTATCCGCGATATAGTGGCATTGGTTAAGCGCATCTGCCAGCCGTTTCAGATAATCGTTGCTTGCGTGGATACAACTGTTTTTTATTTGTTCGATGTGCTGCAACCCCCGGGCTATTTGTTTTACCTCCCTGGGACTGATCTTACGCAGCGAGATTTTACTCACCAGTCTTTCCACATCTCCGCATTGCCTGATATGCTGGGAAATGTTACTTCGGGTATCCGTTTCCTTTATAAAATGCTCCACCAGGTTCAGGCGCTCGTTAATCCGGCTGACGTCTTTGAGCGGAAGCACAATCCACCTTTTCATCAAACGGGCGCCCATAGGCGAAACCGTGTTGTCCATCACTTTTTGCAGCGTGTGTGTGCTCTCTGCGCTGTTGCCCAGTAACTCGAGGTTGCGAATGGTAAAACGGTCCATCCATAAATGGTCATCCTTGTCTATCCGTTGTATGGAGGTAATATGCTGCAGGTTAGGATGCTCCGTATCCTTAAGGTAATGCAACACGGCTCCGGCGGCTACAATCCCTGCCGGCATATCTTCAATTCCAAAACCCTTCAGCGAATGGGTGCCGAAATGTTTCAGCAGGCTCTCGGTGGCGTATGCCTTGTCGAACAACCAGCTTTCGAGGGCGTAGGTGTAAAATTTTGATCCAAAGATTTCCTTGAATTGTTTCTGAAAACTCCGTTGAAATACTACTTCTGCCGGCTTCAGGCTTTGAAGCAGTTTGTCAGCATATTCTGTGTTTCCTTCTGCTACAAAAAACTCGCCTGTAGATATATCAAGAAAAGCGGTTCCTGTTTTATTGTCATCAAAATATACGCCGGCTAAAAAGTTATTGCTGCTGTGTTCCAGCAATTTATCGTTGGTAGCCACTCCTGGGGTAACCATTTCCGTTACACCCCGTTTTACAATGCCCTTTGCCTGTTTAGGGTCTTCAAGCTGATCGCAGATAGCAACACGGTAACCTGCTTTTACTAATTTATGGAGATAGGTATCCAGTGCATGGTGCGGAAAACCTGCCAATTCGGAGGAGGCTGCGCCGCCGTTGTTTCTTTTCGTTAAAGTTATGCCTAATACCCTGGAGGTGATGATCGCATCCTCCCCGAAGGTTTCATAAAAGTCTCCCACACGAAAAAGGAGTATGGCATCGGGATATTTTTGTTTGATAGCCCGGTGTTGTTGCATTAAAGGAGTATCTGAACTTGCTTTTGCCATACAGGAGGGCAAAAATAAGGAACTGCGGTAAATACAGAGAGCGAATATTCCATTCTCAAATCCGGAGCGATAAACCTCGTCGAAAACCGTAACGCGTGGTTCGCCCGCAGGAGTATCACTTCAATTTCAAGCCCGTCTGCCGTACCGGATTTGAAATCTGAAAATTCAAATTTTAAATGCCTATATCTTTGCGCCATGCGAAAGTTAAGCATGGATGAATTGAACCGGAAAACCGTAGCGGAGTTCAGGAGTGCCGAGAAAAATCCGATTGTTGTGGTACTCGATAATATCCGCAGCATGCATAATGTGGGCAGTGTTTTCCGTACGGCCGACGCTTTTTTGGTAACATCGCTTTGCCTTTGCGGGTACACGCCCCGGCCGCCTCATCGCGATATCCATAAAACGGCATTAGGAGCAACCGAAACGGTTCACTGGACATATAATAATACCACGATGGACGCCATACGGATGTTGAAGCAGGACGGTTATACCATTTGGGCGGTGGAACAAGCGGAAGGCAGCATTGCATTGGATGCGTTCAGTACCACAGCGTTGCCAGACGAGAACTCCCTTACGAAGATTGCCGTTGTTTTTGGAAACGAAGTGAGTGGGGTAGATGAGGAAGTATTGAAACATTGCGATGGATGTATTGAAATTCCGCAATCGGGGATGAAACATTCGTTAAACATTTCAGTTGCTGCAGGAATAGTATTGTGGGAATTGAACCGATGGGTAAGGAAAAACCGATAACCTCTTTTTCCTGGCTATTTTTGAGTTGTGACTATGGTTTGGGCATACGCCACTATTCTAAAACGTAGGTGAGTTTTTATAAGACATTCTGTTCATACCTTTGTTTTATGGCGCAGGTAAAAAATTATCTCTCCCTCATCAAATTCTCCCATACCATTTTTGCAATGCCGTTCGCGATGATCGGATTCTTTTTGGCTGTACGAACGTTGCGTGATACTTCGGTAGTTGGCGGGGGAGGGAATGAGAAACAGATGGCGTTGCCGGAACAGGTTCAGTCCGTTATCGGAACCGGCACGGATATAGGATTCAAGCTATTGCTGGTGATTGCCTGCATGGTCTTTTCCAGGAGTGCTGCAATGGCTTTTAACCGGTATCTCGACAGAAGCTTCGACGCCCGGAACTCCCGAACGGCAATTCGTGAAATTCCGGCAGGCATCATAAAGGCGAATCATGCATTATGGTTTACCGTATTATCGTGCTTGTTGTTTATGATTACCACTTATTTTATTAATACCCTTTGTTTTTTGCTGTCGCCCGTTGCGCTTTTTGTAGTGCTTGGTTACAGCTTCACAAAGCGGTTTACGGCCCTATGTCATTTAGTGCTGGGTTTAGGGTTAAGTTTAGCCCCTATTGGCGCCTACCTGGCGCTTACCGGCCGTTTCGACTGGCTGCCGTTGTTGTTTTCGTTAACGGTACTTTTTTGGGTAAGCGGCTTTGATATCATTTATGCACTGCAGGATGAAGAGTTTGATAAATCGCAAAACTTATACTCTATTCCTGCGGCGCTGGGGAAAAAAAATGCATTGCGGGTTTCTGAATGGTTTCATTTGCTATCAGCAACGCTCGTTATTGCAGCAGGTGTTTACGGAGCATTTGGTATTTGGTACTGGCTGGGAGTTAGCATTTTTGTGGGAATGCTTGTTTATCAGCATGCCATTGTAAGTCCTCATAATCTCCGACGGGTGAATCTGGCTTTTATGACAGCCAATGGAGTAGCCAGCGTTGTCTTTTCCTTTTTTGTGATAGGGGATATTTTTATGCATTAGTTTTTGGTGGTAAGTCAATTTTTCATCCTGCTCTAAACAGCCGATATTTACCCATTGTCAATAGACGCACATTATCCTTAAACTCCTTTCCAATGGCAGCGATTCCGTTGTTTAAAAAATCTTTGATTCGTTCAGGGATTTATACCGTTATTCTAACGGCGTTTTTTTTGTTGTTCTCATGGCCGCACCACTCCACCAGGGAAATCTGTATTGCGTTGCCTTACTTTTTACTTTTATATTTCATGGTATTTGCCCTCGGTAAACCACAGGTGTCGGACTGGTTAAGGGAAACGTTGAATGGTGATATCCGGCTGATATTTTTGTTTCCCTTGCTGCTTGTGCTTCTGTATTTCAGTTATGTAGGGTGGAATCAGCAGAATCCTTTCAGGGGAACGCTTTTTTTGGTTCCTTATTTGCTTTTTTTTCCCGTTGTTGTTCTGGCGGCAAAGGCAGGTACAGGTTCAAAAATAGACTGGTTGGATTTTACAGTATTTTTTCTTTTCTTTTTCCCGGTTACGCTTATTGATGTGAAGCCTTCGGGGGATATGCCGTTTAACGGTGGTGGTTTTGATTCGGTGTACCGGATATCCGTTATGCTCACAGCAGTTTTTGCCTATACAACGGTCAGAAATATTAGCGATGTGGGATTTTATCCCGTATTTAAATGGAGACACCTTTTTACCGTGCTTTGGGTATGGCTGATCTTTTACGTTACGGTATTTATTTTCGGTTGGGCAGTGGAGTTTATCCGGCTAAAGGAGGAAAACAGTATTTCCATTGTTATTAATACAGCATTGGTGAAAAAGTTCATTGCCGTTTTTCTGCATACCGCCCTGTTTGAAGAATTGGTCTTTCGTGGATTATTGCAAAACATGCTGGCAAAAAGAATTGCACAATCGGCTTCATGGAAAATATTTTGGACTTGGGGGCTCGTTATACTTATATTGATTTCATTTGTAATTGGGTATTCCTTAAATGGCGCCATGCAATGGTTTCCGGCATTGGTAACAGTATTGCTATGTGGTGTTGCATGGGTTATGGAAACAAGGCGCAACGTTCAAACGGGTGCATACACTGCACTCGCCATAACCAGTGTTGTTTTTGGATTGGTACATGCACATTCGGGTTCCGTTGTTTTTGTGGGATTAGCAGCCATCGGTGGCTGGGCCTATGGTTACGTATATCAGAAAACAGGGAATGTATTTTATGCCGCATTGCTGCATGCCCTCGTTAATACCACACCGCTGTTGTTCGGGCTAGAGCTGGCGAAGTAAAATAAATACTGCCAGTCGGAAAGAAAAGGGGTACAAAAGAAAAACCACCTGATGTTTGATAGGGTTATGCGCAAGAGGAAGGAATACAACTTACCTTCGCCGCATGCCTCGTATTCTTGCCATTGATTATGGATTAAAACGAACCGGTATTGCGGTAACCGACCCCCTTCAAATTATCGCTACCGGATTAACTACGGTTGAATCATCCGGACTGATTGATTTCTTAAAAAATTATTGTAAACAGGAGCAGGTAGAAAAAATTATTATCGGCGAACCTAAAAATCTGGACGATTCGGATACCCACGCCACAGTATTAGTGCAAAAGATTGTGGAAAGAATTAAAAAAGTTTTCCCGGAAATAACGGTGGAAAAAGTAGATGAACGCTACACTTCCAAAATGGCTTTTCAATCTATGATTGACATGGGAATGAAAAAGAAACAACGCCGCAACAAAGCGTTAATTGATGAGATTGCGGCCACTATTATATTGCAGGAATATTTGCATCATCGAGAAGGGTAGTTTTCCATTGTATCAGCGATGGATTCTACCGGTAAAAAATTCAGCAGGTACCCCCTGAACGCCGGGTTTAACAGAAAATACCCCACCACTTAATGGAAATGCCTCCAATTGCTCGGGCGTTAACGCTCCTCTTGCTGTTGTAATATAAAGGATATCCAAATTTTTACCGCCAAATGCACAGGAAGAAACATGAGGAGCGGGTATTTCAATAGTTTTCAGGCGATCACCCGTTTTAGCGTCAAAGCAGGCCACAGCATTGGCACCCCAAATGGCTGCCCATAAATTGCCATTGGCATCCAGGGTTATACCATCGGGAGCGCCTCCTCCTTCAGGTAGGGCAACTATGGTTCGTCGGTTGCGAACATTGCCATCGGCGTCCGAATAGTCGAACGCGTCTATGGTTCGCAGGTGACTGTCTACATAGTACATCGTTTGTTTATCCTTTGTCCAGGCAATGCCGTTGGAAATCGTTACGTCGTCCAGTACTTTAGTCACCGACAGGTCTTTGTTCATCCGGTACAGGGAAGCTACGCCTTCTTTAAATTGGAGATGCATACTGCCCACCCAAAACCTGCCGGACGGATCGCATTTGCCATCATTAAACCTGATATCGCCATTGGGTGGTAACGGATTGGCAATGAACTGCAATACGCCGGTTTTTGTATTTATAAAATAAATGCCGCTTTGCAGGGCTACCAGCGCGCCGCCACCTGCAACAGGAACTACAGTGCCTATCCTTTCCTTTACCGGCAGGGATAGATTTTCGCCGGTTCCGGGATCATAGATATGCAAGGTTTGTCCTTCAATATTTACCCAATACAGTTTGTTTTCTGCAGGATGCCACAATGCACCTTCCCCGAGTGAAGCACGGGCATCAATTTCAAGGGTTACACCGTTGGTTACTCTATTGGACATATTTCAGTTTTTAGAACAATGATAGAGCAAAAAATCTGTTATGGATACTGATGCTGGCTTATCGCTATGGAAGCCGGGTGAAAATTAATGTGTTACCCGCGGCGTTTTGACGAATGGTGGCGAAGTGCCGGTTTGGAGTTAATTCTTTATTTTCGCAGCTATTTAAAGGATATTTGGTTTAACAGACTGGTTATTAATCAAAGTATAATATTGTATAATGAAAAAGCCCACATTAGTAATTATGGCTGCCGGTATGGCCTCCCGGTACGGTAGTTTAAAACAGATTCAACGATTTGGCCCGTCGGGTGAAACCATCATGGATTATTCTATTTATGATGCGGTACGGGCGGGTTTTGGTAAAGTGGTATTTATCATCCGAAAGGAGTTCGCTGATGATTTCAAGGCGATATTTGAGCCAAAACTAAAGGGGAAAATTGAAATTGACTATGTTTTCCAGGATATGACATCGTTTGTGGAAGGTTATGAAATACCGGCAGACCGAACCAAACCCTGGGGAACCGCACATGCCGTTTTATGCGCCTCCACCGCCGTTCATGAACCGTTTATTGTCATAAATGCTGATGATTTTTACGGAAGAGATGCTTTTGAGAAAGCCTACCGGTTTTTAACCACCGAGGCCAATGATCATTTGTTTGGTTTGATAGGCTACGACCTCAACAAAACGCTTTCGGATAATGGGTCGGTAAGCAGGGGAGTATGTAAGGTAGATGATGCGGGTAATTTGGTAGAAATAATAGAACGTACAAAGATATTCCGGGAAGGCGGTAAGATTGTTTTTGAAGAAGAGGGACAGAAAACCGAAATTCCTGCTGATTCCAGGGCTTCTATGAATTTCTGGTGTTTTACCCCCTATGTATTCAGCATCTGCAAGGACATGTTCGATAGTTTTCTGCAAAAAAATATCCATCAGCCCAAGGCTGAGATTTATGTGGTTGACGTAGGCGCAGCGTTTATTAAAATGCCCGATAACGGACTGAAGGTTATACCTACCAGTTCCGAATGGTTTGGTGTTACATATAAGGAAGATGCGCCGGGAGTTGAAAAAAGCATTACCCAACTGGTTAGTAACAGTGATTATCCTGCAAGTTTGTGGGGAGCCGTTTAAGAATTTTGGAAAAACAAAAAGCTGCGAACAGAATTTGCTATAAAAGATGGCATCATTTTAGTATTGCTGCGGAATAATTGCTGTAGGGCTAAATTTTTGCCCAACTTGTTCGTTATAATTCCGTATCTCAAATAGTATGCTGGTGAAAAAGACATTTATTATTGCGCTTATGCTTGGTTCCTCCTCTGCTTTTTCGCAGGGAGTATTGAAGAATGTGAGTATTGAGTTGTTTGGTGGGTTTGCCAATTACCAGGGCGAATTACAGGAGAATACTTATACATTTTCCCAGGCTAAGCCGGCGGCTGCATTGGGTGCGAGTTATGCATTTACGGATAAAATTTCGCTGCGGGGACTTCTTACCTATGGTAATATTCAGGGATATGACAGCTATAGCACCGACCCAATGCGCCAGCAGCGCAACCTGAGTTTTCATTCTAAAATATACGATGCCAGTCTTACAGGTGTTTACGAATTCTTTGACCTGATGGAGAAGCGATACACACCTTATGTGTTTGCAGGAGTTTCTGTTTTTAATATGGGACCATATGCATACGATTCCCTGGGTAATAAAATCGGACTGGCTAATTTGAGTACGGAAGGTCAGGGTCTTCCGCAATATCCCGATCGAAAAAGATACAAGTATCAAAATATATCTATTCCTTTTGGCGGGGGGATACGTTTTGCAGTTACGC
>JADZFY010000365.1 GCA_020854215.1 Chitinophagaceae bacterium
GGGGAGTTCATCCGGATGAAGGATAATTACTCCTCCCGTATTGGCGCCATACATGCTGCCTCCGGGTCCCTTCATAATGTCAATTCTGTTGATGCTATGCTGGTCAATTAAATTAAAATACGAATTTCCACCGGCGTCTGTAAATGGTATATCATTCCAATACACTTTGATATTACGTACACCAAAAGGCGAGCGAAGTAAACTCCCTCTCACGCTTAAACGATAGCTGCCGGGGGATCGTTCTTCCATTCGTGCTCCCGGAACCAAATTAATGGCTGGTACAAGAGATGCCGGTGAAAATTGCTGAATGTCGCTACGACTGATGATGCCTGCTGAAACGGGAGTTTCAAGCAGCCGGCGGTCCGATTCAAATCCCTTAATAACAATTTCACTGAGCAAAGGAACGGTGTCTGCGTTAAGAGGAGCAACTGGATGCTGCGCAATAGCCTGAACCGAACCGAAAAGGAACACAAGGAGGATATACTTTTTCATATGAGATGACTCAAATATATTCCAAAAAAATCCCGGAGTCGTACACTCCGGGAAAAATAGGGTTTCGTTTTCCGGAAATATTATTTCCGTATATACATAACTTCTTTTACCAATTGTGCGGTACGGGCAGCATCCGGAAGGTAGGCAGCCACCAGGTTAGGTGCATAGTGCATAGGGGCATCTGCACTGGTGATTCGTCGTACCGGTGCGTCTAAGTAATCAAATCCTTCCTTTTGAATACGATATGCCAGTTCAGAGGAAACTGATGCAAAAGGCCATTGTTCTTCTACAATTACAAGGCGGTTGGTCTTTTTTACGGATTCCAATACGGTATGCCAGTCCAGAGGACGAATAGTACGCAGATCAATCACTTCGGCACTTATATTCTCTTTTGCCAATTCATCGGCGGCACCCAGTGCAATTTTCATCATCTTATTGAAAGATACAATAGTAACATCCGTGCCGGCACGTTTGATATCGGCTTTTCCAATCGGAATCAGGTACTCCTCCTCAGGAACTTCGCCCTTATCCCCATACATTAACTCACTCTCCATAAAAATAACCGGATCGTCATCTCTGATTGCCGATTTCAATAATCCCTTGGCATCGTAAGGATTGGAAACTGATATTACTTTTAGACCGGGTATATTGGCGTACATACTTTCAAAGGCGGTGGAGTGTTGCGCCCCTAACTGCCCTGCCGAGCCGTTGGGTCCGCGAAAAACAATAGGGCAGCCCACCTGCCCGCCACTCATCGCTAACATTTTCGAAGCAGTATTCAGAATTTGATCCAAAGGTAATACTGCAAAGTTCCACGTCATGTACTCCACGATCGGACGAAGTCCGTTTTGAGCTGCGCCAACGGCAATTCCGGTAAACCCTAATTCGGAAATTGGAGTATCAATTATCCGCTTGGGACCAAATTCATTCAGCATACCCTGGCTTACTTTGTAGGCGCCATTGTATTCCGCAACTTCTTCACCCATTAAAAACACACGTTCATCACGACGCATTTCCTCGCTCATCGCTTCCCTAAGCGCTTCGCGAAATTGTATAACACGGTTTGCCATCCTTTATTCAGGTTTGAGGAGAGCAAAAATATTGGTTGTAATGCAGATAACCAAAACAGGCTATATTTGGATGTGAGATTTAGTCATGAAATGTTTTTTGGTACTTATAACGACACTTTTTTATTTCACTGGTTTTTCGCAAAATGCCATTAAGGGACGGGCGATTTACAAATCTATTCAATATTTATCGGCAGACGAATTGAAGGGGCGGTGGCCGGGTACTGCCGGGGACAGCCTCGCAGAAAAGTATATCATTAATGCTTTTAAGAAGTCGGGTATTGCACCCCTGTTTCCTAAATATATTCAACCCTTTGAGGTTACCGTGAAGTTAGATGCGCCTGCAACGGAAAATGAAATTGTATTTGGAAACAGCGTCCGACTTAAAATAAACAACCAATACAGCATATTTCCTTTTTCGGGCGATGGAAGCGTTACGGCGAAGGTAGTCTCCGGCACAACTAACGACATCGTTCTGCATTCACAAAAGAATTCCCAACCCGTATGGATGGTGCTTTGGCGGCAGAAGCCATTTGCACCTGCTTCCGACAGTTTATCGGATTATGCGTTGTCGAATAGGGCATTGCTATGCGGCGCTGTAGGCGTTATACTCATTTCACCTGATACGTTAGATAAAAAAGACGTGCTGGTTCGGCTGCGTCCACGCAACGACAAGCCGCTGCCTATTCCTGTCATTCAGGTTACCCGGACAGCATGGAAACATATTGAACATGAACTTTTTGATCAGCTGCAAGGCGCGGATATTGATCGTAGGGTGTCAGATCGTACCCTAACGGGCACCGTTCGTATCCGGCATCAAACCATTGTTGCCAGAAATATTGCCGGAATCATAAAGGGTAATGATCCACAATTTCAAAACGAGTATATCGTTTTGGGCGCACATTACGACCACCTCGGTTTTGGAGGTTACGGTACGGGTTCCCTGCAGCCGGATACTACCGCCATACATAACGGGGCCGATGATAATGCTTCTGGTACTGCGGCTTTACTGGCTATTGCCAAAGCCCTGCAGCGTAACCGGGCACAATTAAAGCGAAGTGTGATTGTGATCGCTTTTGCAGCAGAGGAAGAAGGCCTTTTGGGTTCCCGGTATTTCACCGATCATCTGCCGGTACCTCAGGCTGCCATTCGCGTTATGCTCAATATGGATATGGTGGGCCGCCTCAACACCGAAAATCAACTGTATATGGGTGGTGCCGGTACCTTCCCGGGAGGCGTAGCGTTTATGAAAGGTTTGGGAGAAGGCGCCGGGCTAAACCTGGTGGTGCATGCCGGCGGTGTAGGCGGATCGGATCATGTTTCCTTTTACCGGAAAGGGATTTCATGCATGGGATTGCACACCGGAGGGCACCTACAATACCATACCCCTTCTGATGATGCCAGTTGGATAAACGTTAGGGGAATTGAAAAAGTGGCAAGATATATCTATCGTGCTGTCGCCGGCTTATCGGTGCGTGAAGACAACTGGGGGTTCATCAGGCAGGACTGACGATTAAGCCTCAAATATCAAAGTCCTAATGCTTCATCCACGGCAGCTTTAAATTGTGCGTATATTTCCTTTCCCTTTTCACCTGATGGAGATTGAACCAATAAGATAGCGGCATAATTGTTCTTGCGATCTATAAATGGCCAGGTGCCGGTAAACGAAGGGCTACAGAGTATCGTACCCCTTTTTTGCGCATCTTCTTCCATTAGCCAGGCGCCTAACCCGTAGTGCAATCCTTCTGTTCCGGGTGGAGTGTATTTCACCGGCAGGTCGGCAAACTGCGCCTGTTCCATTTCTGCAATTGCCTTTTCACTGATGATGCGTTTGCCTTCAAACATTCCATTATTCAACAGCATTACCAAAAAATTCATATAATCGTTGGCCGATGACTGTGCCCCAACCGAAGGATTAATAAACAAATTATCGTAATTGAAAAAAGTAGTGCTTCGCATTTTCAGCGGGCGAAGCAGTTTTTCCTGCACTATCCGGTCAAAAGTTTTTCGGTTCGCCACTTCCAGCATGCGCCCGGCAATATTCATTCCCACATGACTATAATAAAATTCTGTTTGCGGATTAGTTACAATTTCCCGTTTTGTTGCAAAATGGTTTATCTCTTCTTCCAACGACTCAAATTTCGATTTCGGTAATAGTTTCCCCATACCCGTCTTTTCTCCCTCTAAACCGGTAGTATGCGTGAGGCAATGTCTCAGGTTGATATATGCCTTCATATACTTGGCTAGTATAGGAATGAGTTTGCCTGCTTTTGTGTCCAAACTCAGCTTGCCTTCATCCACACAAATCATGGAAGCTGCGGCGGTGAGCCATTGCCCACTGGCAGCAATGGGTGCCTGCATTTTCCCGGTAAATTCTTCACTTGTTTCTTTTCGGTAAACTATCTTGCCATCTTTCCAAACCAAGGCAACCACCTGCTTACCGAGTATCTTCTGATTCTTTTGCAGCATATCGTCTACTACCGAAAAGTTGTACTGTCCATTTGCAGGCTGCAACATTAACAGAAAACCTGATAGCAGACTGAAATACAGGCAGATTACTTTAAATTTATATGACATAATTTCTGTGATTCTTTTTTGGATTATGATTTGTGCATCAGGGATTAAAGTTATTTGAAATCGAATAAAGGAAAACTTAAAATATGAACTTAAATAATTTCACTATTAAAGCGCAGGAGGCGATAACTAAGTCGCAACAAATTGCGTTCAATAATAATAACGCGAATATCGAAACGGAGCATTTGCTAAAAGCTTTGCTGGGTGACGATGATTCACCTATTGAATTCTTGTTGAAGAAGAGTAATGTTAATGTAAACTTTTTGGAAGGGAAGCTTGACGAGAGTATCAATAAATTACCGAAAGTTCAGAGTGGTGAACCGGCACAAACTATAAGCCGCGACACTAATAATGTGATGCTGCGTGCAGGTTCGTCGTTAAAAACTTTTGGTGACGAGTTTGTAAGCGTTGAACATCTGCTGCTCGCTATTTTGCAGGGTACAGACAATACCGCCAAATTGCTGAAAGACACAGGACTTACGGAAAAAAACCTGGTTGCGGCGGTGAAGGATTTACGCAAAGGGTCTACGATTTCTTCTCAAACTCAGGAAACGCAGTTTAATGTACTGAACAAGTATGCAAAAAATTTAAATGAACTGGCTCGACAGGGCAAACTGGATCCTGTGATCGGCCGCGATGAGGAGATCAGAAGGACACTCCATATCCTTTCTCGCCGAAATAAAAATAACCCCATGCTGGTAGGGGAACCCGGTGTAGGTAAAACTGCTATCGCCGAAGGCTTGGCTATGCGTATTGTGAATGGTGACGTTCCGGAGAACCTGAAAAGTAAAATAATCTATGGGTTGGACATGGGGCAATTGATAGCCGGTGCAAAATATAAGGGAGAGTTTGAAGAAAGACTGAAAGGGGTGATTAATGAAGTAACAAAAAGTGACGGACAGATTATCCTTTTCATAGATGAAATTCATACCCTTGTTGGCGCAGGCGGTGGTGAGGGTGCAATGGATGCAGCTAATATCCTGAAGCCGGCATTGGCAAGGGGTGAGTTGAGAGCAATTGGAGCTACTACCTTAAACGAGTATCAGAAGTATTTTGAAAAAGATAAGGCACTTGAAAGGAGATTTCAACGTGTGATGATCAACGAACCCAGTGTGGAAGATGCGGTTTCTATTTTGAGAGGAATTAAAGATCGCTATGAAACACATCACCACGTTCGGATTAAAGATGAAGCTATCATTGCGGCGGTAGAGTTATCGAACAGGTATATTTCAGATCGTTTCCTGCCGGATAAAGCTATTGATCTGATTGATGAAAGCGCAGCGAAGCTGAGACTGGAAATGAATTCCATGCCGGAAGAACTCGATCAGTTAGAACGTCAGATACGGCAACTGGAAATTGAAAGGGAAGCAATTAAAAGAGAAAATGATAAGGAGAAACTGGAAGAACTGGCAAAAGAAGTTTCGCTACTCAGTGTGGAACGCGATACACTGAAAGCCAAATGGCAGGAGGAGAAAGAACTGGTGGAAAAAATTCAAACATCAAAGGCGGGTATTGAATCGCTAAAAATTGAAGCGGAAAAAGCGGAACGTAATGGAGACTACGGAAGGGTAGCAGAAATAAGGTATGGGAAAGTTCAGGAAGAGGAGAAAAAAATAGATCAATACACCAGGGAACTGAATGAACTGGCGCCGGATAAACGGTTATTAAAGGAAGAAGTAGATGCGGAGGATATTGCAGAATCGGTAGCCAAAGCCACCGGTATTCCGGTTGCGAAAATGCTGCAAAGTGACAGGGAAAAATTGCTGAATCTCGAACAGGAGTTACACAAAAGGGTTGTAGGACAGGAAGAAGCGATAACGGCTGTTGCTGATGCTATTCGTCGTAGCCGGGCCGGGCTGCACGACCCCAAAAAACCAATTGGTTCATTTATATTTCTGGGAACGACAGGAGTGGGTAAAACTGAACTCGCCAAAGCGCTGGCGGAGTATCTGTTTGATGATGAGAACATGATGACAAGGATTGATATGAGTGAATACCAGGAAAAACATACCGTTAGCCGCCTGGTGGGTGCCCCTCCCGGATACGTAGGATATGATGAAGGAGGGCAACTAACCGAAGCCGTTAGACGTAAGCCTTATAGTGTGGTATTGCTCGATGAAATTGAAAAAGCCCATCCTGACGTGTTTAATGTGTTGCTGCAGGTATTGGACGATGGCCGCCTAACCGACAACAAGGGGCGTGTGGTGAACTTTAAGAATACCATCGTCATCATGACCAGCAACATGGGCAGCCAGTTAATACAGGACAATTTTGAAAACATCACCGAAGAGAATAAGGACGTGGTGGTAGAGAACACGAAACGCGAGGTGTTAAATGTATTGCGGCAAACCATTCGTCCGGAATTTCTGAACCGTATTGATGATATCATCATGTTCCACCCGCTGATGAAGAGTGAAATAAGGGGGATCATCACCATTCAGCTCAATCAATTAAAGAATCAGGTAGCAGCAAATGGTATTGGTTTGGAATTCACTGAGTATGCGCTGGATTATTTGGCAGAGAACGGATACGATCCGCAGTTTGGCGCCAGACCGTTGAAAAGACTGATTCAAAAAGAAATTGTAAACCAATTGAGCAAGAGAATTCTTGCCGGGGATATAGATAAGTCAAAACCGGTTTTGGTGGATGTGTTTGACAATACCGTAGTATTCAGAAACGAAAATGTGAACGGAAATTCAGCAGAAGAGCGGAAAAAGAAAGCGCTGTCTTAA
>JADZFY010000366.1 GCA_020854215.1 Chitinophagaceae bacterium
AAATTTATTCGGATAAAACAAAGTTTCTGGCTGCCGAAGCAGAATATAAACGGTGTGCTGCAACCTTCGATAAAACGAACTCAGAATACGAGGCTGTATTTGAAAAGCTGATGGAACTGGAAGAAAAAGGGAGATAATATTTACTCATACACAAAATAAAAGCTCAGAATTCCTGATCTTTCGCAGACAAAAAATACCACTTTACGTTAAGAGTATGCTTTAATACCTCAAAAGTATAAGCGACAAGAATACGTTAAGGTGGTGCAGAGCGCGCCAGGGTCTTTGGGTTCTTTGCGTATCCTTTGAGATCTTTGCGGTTAGAGGAGCATAGAGCTGCCGTTGTTTCATTCAATATTTATAATGCCCCGTCTCCAGCGTGTTTCCATTTTTTTATTTTGCGAATGCTTCGGGACTGGCGCAGGTCTGGGGCAATGGCATTGTGGGATAGCCGACCTGATGCCCGAGCGTTACTTGTTTTGCAATAATGATAGATATAAGTTTATAGACAGGCGCATGTACTCCCTGTTTAAGAAATTTAAGATAAGTAAACATATGGCAACAGGTCTGGCCTGGCACAAAGCAGTGCTACCAAACCTGCGCCAGTGTAGGGTACAAAAGACCGACTTGAAAATACGCCCAATTTATCATCGGTTACAAAGAAGAATAGAAGCACACATCTGTATTTCGTTCGTCGCATACAAAGTGTACAAAGAATTGGAACGGCAATTATTTGAAAAACAATCAAGCCTAAGTCCCGAAAAAGTAATAGACATAGCCAAAACCATATTTGCCATCAAGATCGTTCATCCAATCTCGAAAGATGTGTACTTCAAAACACTCATTATTACAGATGAACAACGATTATTAGCAAAACAGTTCGGTTTTTAGACTTGGGTGTCCCAGCGAGGAAAACAGGAGGTGCGGAAAACAGCAGTGAAGCCAACGGCAGGCATCTACCTTTTTTTAACCCGGATAGCCGTTTTGTATTTATCGCGCATAATATCCTGCACCGGAACATTTCTGATTTTGCTCTCTAACCATGAAATAATATCGAGGTACATGAAGGATCGGCTTTCCAGCGGATTGTCTTTGTATTTTTCCAGCTTTCCTTTCAGTGCAATGAATGCGGCTTTTACCTGTTTTTTGTCGAGGTGAAACGATTTTTTCAGAAAGCGGAAGATTTCTTCCTCTACCACACTCAGGTTCTGCATTTTAGCCATAAAACGATACACCGATTTCACCAGGTATTCCAGCAGGTCGTAATTACCTAACTCATAATGGGCAATAAGGTGCAACAGGCGCGAATAGCAGTGGAGATCGGTGCGCAGATCCACCTTCCAGTTGATGATTCGGTTGAGGTATTCAATGGCTTTCTCATTGTCGCCTTTACCAAAATACAGACAGGCTATCTTGTAGTAAAAGATTAATATCCGGTGTCGGTCCATTTTTAAACTGAATTCCGAAATGCCTGCTTCAATTTCGGGTATAAGTCTTAATCCGGAGGTAAAGCTTCCTTCAAGAAAATGTTTGTTGAGTTTAGCAGTGTACAAATATATAAAAGATTGCACCCGGTTATTGTCGTTACTCCTTGCTTGTTTGGAATGATAAAAATGTTCGAATCTTTCCAGCACCGCATTAAACTTTTCGTAGTTCTGTAAAACAAAATGAGCATTCAGCAGATTATGCAATCCTTTAATATATAATGGTGTATCTACTTTTTTCATCAGGGGCTCCTGTTCAAATGCATCTACCCACTTCTGGCAATACCGGTAGTACATGAGCAGATCCTGTAAAATAAAGCCGTACCAGCAAAAGCTCTCATACAGGTAGTGTTTTTCATAAAATCCCTGGTACAGCCCGGCATTCGCAGGCAGGTTAGATTCGAAAAACGCTTTTACCGCTATGCGGTCTTTGTCGCCACGGGCATGTCCAAGATTGATATACCAACTGTACAACTGGAGTGACAGATTGGATAGTTTATTCATCATGTTGAGCCGGTCGCCCGCCTCTTCCACTTCCCTGGCCAGGGTTTCTGCCCTGTTTTCCATACTGCGGGTAATGTAAAGCGCCTCAATCTTCTTTTCAAAAATCAGGGTTTGCAGCCAATAGGTAACCTGGTGTTGTTCTTTAGCATATTCCTTAACCTTATCTAAGGTTTTTAAACTTTGCAGATAAAGGCCTTTATCATAAAGAATCCTGGAATAGTCCATCAGCTCGTGCAGTTGCAGTTGGATGTTATTATCATCTTTTAGTATGCGTAAACTGGCTAATATCTGTCGGTACAAATGTCCTTTGAGATTGGAGAGTTGTTGTTTTTTGATATCGGGGTAGCGTTTTAGCAGTGCCTCTTCGTCATAATCCTCCAGTTTATCCAGCGCGTCAAACAGTTGTACCGTTTTCATATCGGAGGAGGTGGCGTTACGCTGCACAAAAAGCTTAAAATTTCTCTTTTCCGCCTTTTCAAGCGACTTTACCAGTTGAAAGAGCTCGTCTGTGGAACGTTTGGGCATCGTAATCAAATTTCTTTTAAATCCTTATCCATAAAGGGTTACACAAAAAAAACGGGAGCTTGCACACCGTAATATAATACTTAATTTGGTTTTATCTCCTTGCACGCAGCCAGTACATTCGTGTGGAATTGTAAATTCCCGGAATTTCCTAAGTTTGAAATCGGAAAAAGCTGCCCTGGTTGCAGTTACAATTCTATCATTTAAACTCCATTTATGTCTCGAAACAAGATTTATATTTTTGATACAACGTTACGCGATGGTGAGCAGGTTCCGGGTTGTAAATTAAACGCCAGTGAAAAGATTGAGCTTGCGCTGGCGCTGGAAAATCTTGGGGTAGATGTTATCGAAGCCGGGTTTCCTATTTCAAGTCCGGGCGATTTTGACTCGGTGCGCAATATTTCCGCCGTAATAACAAATGCCACTGTTTGCGGATTAACCCGTGCAGTGAAAAAGGATATTGAGGTGGCAGCCGATGCATTAAAAGGAGCAAAGCGCCCCCGTATTCATACCGGCATTGGCGTGTCTGACCTGCATATTACCACCAAGTTCAATACCACTCGCGAAGACATCGTGGCAAGAGCGATAGAAGCAGTAAAATATGCACGAAATTTTGTGGATGACGTAGAATTTTATGGTGAGGATTCGGGGCGTGCCGATCTGGAATTTTTAGCCCGTGTGGTGGAAGCGGTAATCGCTGCAGGTGCCACCGTAGTGAATATCCCCGATACTACCGGGTATTGTCTGCCACATCAATATGGCGAAAAAATTGCCTACCTGATGAATCATGTACCCAATATTGACAAAGCCATTCTTTCCTGCCATTGTCATAACGACCTTGGACTGGCAACGGCAAATTCAATAGCCGGGGTTATGAATGGGGCGCGGCAAATAGAATGTACCATCAATGGATTAGGAGAGAGAGCGGGCAACACTTCGCTGGAAGAAGTGGTAATGATTATTAAACAACATGAGTCGCTGGGATTGTACACAGATATTAAAGCCGAACAGTTAAATCCGATGAGCAGGTTGGTGGCAGATACGATGCGAATGCCGGTTCAGCCCAATAAAGCAATTGTAGGCAGTAATGCGTTTGCCCATTCTTCGGGTATTCATCAGGACGGATTTTTGAAGAATGCAGAAAATTATGAAATTATAAGACCCGAAGACGTGGGGGCAGACAGTTCAAAAATTGTATTAACAGCCAGGAGCGGAAGATCCGCGCTGGCACATCGCTTTCAAAAGTTAGGATACGATTTCAATCGCGATGAAATAGATGTGTTGTATCAGGCTTTTTTGAAGGTTGCCGACTTAAAAAAGGAAGTGGGGGA
>JADZFY010000367.1 GCA_020854215.1 Chitinophagaceae bacterium
AAATAAATATCAACCAACTGGAAGTAAATTCCATAGAACGCATTGAAATTATTGAAGGGCCGATGTCGGTTATCTATGGCGCCGATGCACTGGCAGGAGTAATCAATATCATCACCCAAAAGCCTAAGCGCGAAAAATTAGACGTACATGCACGCCTGCACGAAGAGAGTGTTGGAAAAGAATACGGTACGCGGCAGGGTATTCATAACCAGTATGTGGGTGTTTCCGCAGCATATAAAAAATGGTATTTGAGTGGTGGTATCGGTCGCAACTGGTTTGGCGGATGGAAAGATTCTGCAGTGGGCAGGGAATTGCTGTGGCATAAAAAAGATCAGATCGTTGGAAATGCGAT
The DNA here is from genome assembly GCA_020854215.1 of Chitinophagaceae bacterium. GTDB lineage: Bacteria > Bacteroidota > Bacteroidia > Chitinophagales > Chitinophagaceae > Agriterribacter. Next base: position 353 of record JADZFY010000367.1, read on the forward strand.
TGTGGGCTATCGTGCTCCTAAGTTTAACATCTATTATCGTTTCGACGGATTAGATGAAATCATTACCAATCCGGCCAACTTAACAGGCAATCAGGGTAATCAGCAGGCGTTGGATCAGGAATATATCTCGGACAGGGCAATGCAACAAATTCAGGCAGCCTATCATATCCATCCTCAATGGTCGGCCAATGCGATGACATCCTTTACCCATTTTACGCGGCAGGTTTATTCTACACTGTATTATGCCAATGGCGATGTGCGGGTTGCCACAGCACCGGGAACGCATAGCCTGTCCACATTTAACGGGTTTACCTTCAGGGCCACGGTGCTTTACCGGCCCACATCCGTTGTTTCTTTTCAACCCGGGTTAGATGTGAATAGGGAAAGCGGAGACGGGGAACGGATAAAAACAGGTACGCAGCAAATCAACGATTATGCATTTTTTATTACCTCTGAAATTACACCCGGAAAAAAAATCAATATTCGTCCCGGTTTGCGGTTTATCCGTAATACGGTGTACGATGCACCTCCGGTTATTCCGTCGCTGAATTTTAAATGGGCCTTAAACGATAAACTTGACCTGCGAGCAGCCTATGCGAGGGGTTTTCGTTCGCCTTCCCTTCGCGAACTCTATTTCGATTTTCACGATGGCAGTCATGATATCATGGGCAATACCGATTTACAGGCGGAGTATTCCCATAGCTTTACCGGATCGTTAACCTATGCGGCGGTACAAAAAGAAAACCTGCAGTTCAATACTTCGCTCAGTGCGTTTTACAATAAGGTGAGCAATATGATTGGCTACATTCAAAGTGCTGCCGATGTTCGTATTACCACCTATGGCAATATTGACAAGTTCAAATCCAGGGGAATTACATTGTCCGGAAATCTTACACACAAAAAGCTGAGCGCATCGGCCGGGGTATCCTATACCGGCAGGTATAACCAGTATAAGGCCGATGACCCTTCTCTTACATCATTCAGTTGGAATATAGAATCAAACGCCACAGCCTGCTACTCATTTGACAAAATTGGAATGCAGGTAAATGTTTTTTATAAGTTCACCGGTAAGCTGCCCTATTTTCAACTAACTACCGAAAATGGCACCGACAAAGTAGAGCTGCGGGAAACCGGCGCTTATCACTGGGCCGATATTACGGTTAACAAAAAACTATTTAAGCTCCTTACACTGAACGCAGGTGTTCACAATCTTTTTGATGTAACGAGCGTGTCAACAACCACCGGTAATACGGGAGTTCACAATTCAGGCCCCGTTTCTTCAATAGCCTATGGACGTTCCTGGTTTGCAGGGCTGGTATTTCATTGGAGCAAGAAATAATTAAATAATCATGAAACCCTTAAATATGCTACGTATTAAACTTAAGACAGGATTTGCTTTTTCAGTTGCTTTTTTATTGCTGATTGGCGGATGCCGGAAAAAGGAAGCGCCTCTGCCCGATAACCTGGTGCAATTTGAATCGGATAACCAGGGGCTGCCTGAAACCACAGCTTCTATCACGGTTAAGCTGCGGTTAAGCAGGGCTGCAAATGCCGAGATACCCGTTACCGTTAGTTTTACACCAATCGGTGTGGTTTACGATACCGATTTTACTACCGCTCCTTCGGCCACTTCCGGTACAATAGCCTTAACCATACCCAGCGGAAGCAGTGAAACGAGTTTTACCATCACCAAAAAAGACGGAGTATTGCTGGATGGCGATGAAAAGATTGAATTTAAAATTGCATCCTCCGGGGCGCCGGTAATTATTGGAACGATGAATCTGTTTACTTTACAATTTGCAGAAATCGTTTCCCGGGGCGCCGAAATGATGGGTGACGGCGGAGGTATTACCTATGGGAATAAATTATTTTTTGACCTGAGTGCCAATCAGCAGAGTGCAGTTCAACGCACCAAATGGGACCTGGGTTTTTACAGCGGCGACGAATGGCGGGTGATTCTGAACTCATCCACTTTTATGATGGCAAAGCAAATTGATAAGAATGATCTTAATGCGGTAACCGCAGCAGATACGGTTGGCTTCTCACAGTCTTTCTATAATCATGATATGCCCGAGCATGCGTCTCTCGCCTATATTGACTATCCTGACGGAGATTTGAGTAAAACGGCTATCGCTGAAGTTTCGGCTACTGCTGCCGACAATAAAGTGTATATCGTTAACCGGGGTGTGGGAATAGGAACACCCGTGCCGCAGCGGGGTTGGAAAAAAATTCGGATCATTCGCAACGGAAGTGGTGGCTATACGCTCCAGCATGCGGATATTGCCGCTACAACATTTAGCTCGGTAGACATACCCAAAAAAGCAGATTTTTACTTTAACTATGTATCATTTGAAACGGGAGCTGTGGCGGTGGAGCCTCAGAAAGACAAATGGGATATTGCCTGGAGTTATTTTACCAATGCCATTGATTTTGGATGGGGAGATGTTCCTTATGCGTTTCAGGATTTCATTCTCATCAATCGAAACGTAGAAATGGCTAAGGTACTCGCCAGTACAAAATCCTATACTGATTTTAAGGAAGCTGATATTGCATCGCTCGATTTCAAAGATGCTCAAAATGCAATAGGAGGTGATTGGCGCAAGGGGGGGAGCCCGGGTATGGCACCTTCGGTTCGTGACGACCGGTATTATATCATTAGAGATGAAGATGAGAACTACTATAAGCTCCGCTTCACAGCGATGGCTAAAGATGGTGAGAGAGGTTATGTGGGATTTGAATATGCGCTGGTAAAAAGAGGAGACGATTAATATTTACACATTAAATTTTTTG
>JADZFY010000368.1 GCA_020854215.1 Chitinophagaceae bacterium
CAGGCAACGTTCTGCGGATGTTCTCAAAGCACAGGTAATGCCGGTATAAAAAAATGGGAAATGGTATGGAGCGATGAGTTTGATTACTCCGGTTTACCCGATGTTTCAAAATGGGGCTATGAAGTAGGCGGCCATGGCTGGGGAAATCATGAATTGGAGTATTATACAGAAAACCGGTTGGAAAATGCAAGAGTGGAAAACGGCATGTTGACTATAGAAGCCCGAAAAGAAGATTACGAAGGTATGAAATATACTTCGGTCCGGCTGGTAACAAAAGGAAAAGGTGATTGGCAATATGGCAAAATCGAGGTAAAAGCTAAATTACCGAAGGGAAGAGGCACCTGGCCTGCTATTTGGATGCTCGCTTCAAAATCACCTCTAAATTGGCCGGATGACGGCGAAATAGATATCATGGAACATGTAGGGTACGACCAGGGAGTGATTCATGGAACTATTCATTGCAAAAAATACAATCATATCCTCGGAACACAAAAAGCAGCTACAATCACAGTACCGGATTGCTCAGATAATTTTCATATTTATACTATGGAGTGGAACAAAGATTCGCTGAAGATTGGAATGGATGGAAACTATTATTTTACATTTACGAACGACCATAGCGATTATGATGCATGGCCATTTGACAACAAAATGTATTTGCTACTGAATATTGCTGTGGGTGGCGACTGGGGTGGTCAAAAAGGGGTGGATGAAACTATTTGGCCGCAACGAATGGAAGTGGATTATGTAAGAGTGTACCAATAAATGTGAAATGTAATAGCTATTACTTAATCTGACACTCGGCTAAATTGGGTTTAGGTTTTTTAAGGGATTTGCGATAAAAATGAATTTTGAAAAACGGTTGACGGTAGTTCAACCATTTTTTCATTTCCATCGGCCTGGCTATCCCTGGCAGGTTGCTCCTCAGCAGAGCCTGCTTCCGTTTTGCCGGGCAGATTAAAGTTAGCCTCGTTTTGCAAGAGTTCATCAATTCTTTTTGCTTTGGCTAATTGTTTGGAATCGCAAAACGTTTGCATGGGTGTTCTGCCAAAACAATATTTACCGCTATGGGTACGGTCGTTATTGTATTGGTCTATCCATTCATCTAAATCTTTTTGTATTTCCTCTACAGAAGTATAAAGCTTCTTACGAAAGGCAATGGCATAAAACTCATCTTGTATGGTACGGTGGAACCGTTCGCATATACCGTTTGTTTGCGGACTTCTGGCTTTGGTTTTTGAGTGGTCTATATCTTCTATCTGTAAATAGAGTTCATACTCATGGTATTCAGCCTTACCGCAATACTCGGTGCCACGGTCTGTAAGTATGCGAAGCAATGGAAGTTGTTGCTGTTCAAAGAAGGGCAGTACGGTGTCATTGAGCATGTCAGCAGCGGTAATGGCATTCTTACGGTCGTAGAGTTTTGCCATGGCTACTTTACTGTAAGTGTCAATAAAGGTTTGTTGATAAATACGGCCTACTCCTTTGATGTTGCCAACGTAGTAAGTATCCTGTGCGCCGAGATAACCGGGATGTTCCGTTTCTATTTCACCAATGGCTTCCTTCTTTTCTTTCTTCCGTTCTAAAGCTATCATTTGGGCTTCCGTAAGGATAAGATTTTCTTCGGCCATACGGGCTTCTAAAGCTTTAAGCCGCTTGGGAAAAGTTTCTAAATCATGCCGCTGCCATACACAGCGAACACCACAGGGCGATATGAACAGCCCTTTCTTTTTTAACTCGTTTGATGCCCGTAACTGGCCCAGGGCTGGCTGGTCTTTGGCAAATTGTACTACCGCTTCTTCCAGTTCCGGTTCAATCCGGTTTTTGTAATTAGGCTTTTTACGGCTCACCTCTTTTAACGCAATGGCTCCGCCTGTTTCAAATAACTCCTTAATCCGGTAAAAGCTATCCCGGGAGTATCCATATACTTCACAGGCTTCCGTTACACTACCTAATTTCTCTGCTAACTTGAGCAGCCCTAATTTGTTTTGGATTAACTTAGTTTCTACATTCATGTCTGACAGTTTTTAAAGTGGTTAAATTGTGTTTGTTGTTATTCTACAATTTAACCCAACTGTCAGATTAAGTCGAAACTATTTCATGTGTGAAACGGGAAAATATTTTACGTTTCCCATTTTACTTCTCTATTATATCACTGTCTTCAATGTTTCAATCACTTTATCAACCTCTTCTTTTGTATTGTGTTTGCTGAACGAGAAGCGTACAGTCACTTTGTTTGGATTATTATCTAAGGCTCGAATAACATGAGAGCCTATATCAGTACCGCTGCTGCAGGCGCTGCCGCCGGATACACAGATATTGCTAATATCAAGGTTAAATAAAATCATCTCAGATTTTTCGGTTTTTGGAAAGGCAGCGCTTAATACGGTATATAAGCTGCTTCCTTTATAATCTCCATTGAAAGAAACTCCGGGTATATTTTTCTCCAATGATTCAATCATATAAGTTTTCAACGCCTGAATATAGGCGCTATCTTTTTCATAGGATGCAGAGGCCAGCTCTAAGGCTTTTGCAAAACCCACAATACCGTACAGGTTTTCGGTACCTGCTCGCATATTTCTTTCCTGCCCCCCGCCAAAAATGAGAGGTTTGATTTTTATATTGTCATTGATATAAA
>JADZFY010000369.1 GCA_020854215.1 Chitinophagaceae bacterium
AAATTGTACGGTTTGGATTGCTGCGGGAGGAGATAGTCTTCAGTTGCTTCGTAAGGAGTTTCCCTTACTGCCTTTTTTGAACGCAGAAGGTCATCATGTTATTTATCATAGCGCAAAATCAGATTTCAGATACGTCATTGCCCGGCAGGTACCAGCTATCATCCGTAGCATACGACGCGAGCACCGATGGTTGAAAGCCATGATCGCGGAGCATTATTTTGACATCGTTATCAGTGACAACAGGTATGGAATGTATTACCGTGGGGCCTATTGTGTGATTATTACCCACCAGTTGGGTATCAAAACCGGATGGGGTGTTTGGGCTGATAGCATTGTGAGGAGGCTCAATTACCGGCGAATACGAAATTTTGATGAGTGTTGGATACCGGATTTTGCAGGAAAAGATAACCTTGCCGGCGCTTTGTCGCACCCTCCTCAATTACCTCCGCGTGCAAGGTATATAGGGGCCTTATCGAGGTTGGAAAAGAGGGAGAAAAACATAAAATATGATCTGCTGATCATTTTGTCGGGACCCGAGCCGCGTAGAACAATGTGGGAAAAGTCGCTGCTACTTCAACTTGAATTATTTGAGGGAAATGTATTGCTCGTCCGGGGACTTCCCGGAAATGAAAGCCATATAACATCCGGATCCGGAAAAGAAATCGTTAATTATCTTTCCTCTGAAGCGCTTGGTGCTGCCATACAACAGGCGACATGGGTAGTTTGCAGAAGTGGGTACACCTCTGTGATGGACTTAGTGCAGTTGCAGCAGAAAGCAATATTAGTTCCCACTCCCGGACAAACCGAGCAGGAGTACCTGGCACAATGGCTGCATGACAACGAAATCTTTTACACCTGTTCAGAGGACGGGTTCTCGTTGCAGCAATGCATACGGGAAGCAGCGAACTTCCCATTCCGCTTTTCGAATTTTGTACCTTTTTTCGCGGGATATAAAACGCAAATAAAGGACTTAGTTACCCGGGTGGAATCAAACAAACGCTGAGGATTGGGGAACCTTGCAGTTGCGTTGCGGTACCTGAGTGAATTAATGGGACACGGCTTTTAATCCAATGATTGAACCAATAAGCGTGGTTATAAAAAATATTCGCCAAAAATCTGCCGGATCTTTAAACACCAAAATCCCCATCAACGCAGTGCCTACGGCTCCAATACCCGTCCATACGGCATAGGCCGTGCCAATAGGCAGGCTCTGGGTCGCTCTCACCAGCAGGTACATGCTGATGAACAGACACACAAAAAATCCCGCATACCACCAGTTGGCTGCACTGCCTGAGCTTTCTTTCGCTTTACCCAGGCACGAGGCAAAACCCACCTCAAATAACCCGGCAATAATTAACATTATCCAGTTCATGGCCGACGTTTAAAAAGCTGTTATAGTACTTCCATTTTGGGTGCTGCGTGCGCTATTATCCTTTGATGTAGTTTCAGAGCGATACTGCAATATATATTTCGCTCCCGGGATTGAAAATCCATAGCATTTCCTGGTACCAATTATTATTTCTTATAAATATTGCACAGCCCTCTTCAGGTCTTCGGGGGTATCTATTCCTACTCCGTGGTAATCCACTATGGTCATCCGCAGTGGTATGCCGTGCTCCAGAAAACGCAGACATTCTATTTTTTCAGCATCCTCCAGCGGGGTTACCGGCCATTGGGTAAATTGCAGCAGGGTTGCTTTCCGGAATGCATATATGCCAACATGCTCATAGTGAGTAATAGGAATAGTTTCATTGCGGGGATAAGGAATAGGATTTCTGCTAAAGAGCAGGGAGTTCATGTTGAGACTGGTAACAACTTTTACGATATTGGGGTTTTGCACCTGTTCTTTTTCTTTGATGGGGCGCATCATGGACGCCACTTCTACCGTTTCATCCTGAAAAAGTTCAATGAGCTGTTGCAGTGGTTTGCGCTCCACGAATGGGGTATCGCCCTGTACATTCACAATGATATCAATATCCATTTTTTCCACTGCTTCCGCAATCCGGTCACTGCCGCTTTCGTGCTCCTTATCACTCATTTGCACGCGACCACCATGCGTCGAAATTTCGTTGAAAATGATATCGCTGTCGGTAATCACCCACACTTCGTCAAACAGTGCGGTAGCAACGGTATTCTCATATGTATGCCGAATTACCGTTTTTCCGCCGAGCATTTTCATCAGCTTTCCCGGAAACCGGGAGGCTGCATACCGGGCGGGAATCATGGCAACAATTTTCATCTGCGTATTTTTTTCAAAGATAGGCCGATCATCAATAATCCGTCTTTATCCTTTTGTCAAAGGGTATCCTGAGCTGGTACGCTAAATCTTCATCGTCATTTTCATCCAGCACATCCAGTCCATATTTAAGATTTTGCGGATCGGTGTAGGCGTAAGTGCCAAAAATTCTGTCCCACAGCGAGAAAATATTGGCGAAATTGGTATCGGTAAGGGGTCGTTCAAAATGATGATGTACTTTATGCAGGTTAGGGGAAACGAACACCCAACGCAGGGTTTTATCCAGCAAAGGCGGCATTTGAATATTAGCATGGGTAAAATGCGTAAAAAACCCTGAAACGCTTCGGTATAAAAAGTAGTAGCTCACGGGAACACCAATTAACAGAACTCCCAAAACCGTAAAACTCTCCCGGATTATCCACTCCCCCGGATGATGCCGGGTGCCGGTGGTAACATCCACCTTGGAATCACTGTGGTGGATCATGTGAAACTTCCACATCCATTTTATCCTGTGCATGAGATAATGGGGCGCATACTGACCGAAAAAGTCGAGGAAGAAAAGCGCGGCAATCATTTTTATCCATTCCGGCAAATGAACCAAATTCAATAGCCCCACCTGTTGCGTCGTCACCCAACTGCACACCAAAACGGTAGTAAAGCCGAAGATGATATTTAATACCAGTGTGAAGCTTAAAAAAACAAGGTTTACCCCCGCATGCCGGTAACGCTTAAACGAAAAGCGAAACAAAGGATAATAGCCTTCAATCAGCCAAAAAACGACCATGCCACCTACGAGAATCCATACCCGATGTGCACTCGGTATATGCTCCCAGTAGTTGAGGAAATCGTTCATAACGAAAAGTTACGAAGATATTTCCATGGACACCAAAAATCAAATAGCGACACAAGAACCGGTCGTTACTATTCGAAAGTGTTATCTGAAGGAATGAGTTATCCGAAATCAGCTTATCCTGCCGAATTGATACCAACTACTGATTTAACATAAGTGGCATAGCGAGCATCAGCAGTTCTTCATCATCGTCTTTATCCATCGGTGTGATAATCCCCGCTTTGGACGGCGTAGAAAGTTGCATTACTACTTCGGTGCTGTCGGTAGCGTTGAGCAGTTCTATCAAAAACTTGGCATTAAATGCGATTTGCATGTCTTCTCCTTCGTA
>JADZFY010000370.1 GCA_020854215.1 Chitinophagaceae bacterium
CCAGAAGGCTTTGAAGAAGGTGACGGATTCGTGAAAGCATACATCCCGGCATCAAAGTTTAACCCTGGTGTGTTGGAAGTGTTCCGTCTTTCTGTTCCGCTAGAATATAAGCAAACTGTTATTGAAAATAAAAACTGGAACGCAATATGGGAAAGTGAATTTGAGCCGGTTGTAATAGATGAATTTATTTCAATACGAGCTGATTTTCACATACCTGTAAGTAATGTTGAATATGAAACTATAATTACACCAAAACTGAGTTTCGGTACCGGGCACCATGCTACCACCACTTTGATGTTGGAAAGTCTGCGCCATTTTTCCTGTACAGGAAAAACAGTGGTGGATTTTGGAACCGGTACGGGGATACTTGCGATTTTAGCCCATAAAATGAAAGCGGAGAAAGTGTTGGCAATTGACCATGATGAATGGAGTATGGAAAACGCACTGGAGAATCTGGAAAGAAATGACGCACATGCTATCCGCCTTTTAAAGAAAGACCACTTTCCGGTTAGTGACCATTGGGACATGATACTTGCTAACATCAATCTCCGGGTCATTCTCGATAATATGGACGCGTTCTATCATGGTTTAAACTCCGGGGGCGTATTAATTATTAGCGGTATCCTGGAAACGGACCGAAATCAGGTAGAGGAGGTGGCCAAACCTATGGGGTTAACAGCCGAATATTTTACCGAAAAAAATAACTGGGTTTGTGTGGCGTTTAAAAAGAAGTCGCTGGCCTAAAAGCCAGATAGAGTTGCAAAAAATTGCATATATTTGCATCCCAATTCAACCAGATATCAGATGAATGAACTTGCATTAATTCTTTTAGCTTACCTGTTGGGTTCTGTCCCTACTGCTGTTTGGGTTAGCAAGTATTTTTTCAAGATTGATATCCGGGATTATGGCAGTGGCAATGCAGGTGCTACCAATACCTACCGTGTGCTTGGATATAAATGGGGTACGCTGGTTATGATTATAGACATGCTGAAAGGTTTTGCTGCTGTGAAACTTGCCTATCTGCTTCCCTTTTATGTGCATGACGAGTTTGCAAGAACTAATTTTCAAATCGGACTGGGGCTATGCGCCGTATTAGGACATATCTATCCAATATGGGCACAATTTAGAGGTGGTAAAGGTGTGGCAACTTTGTTCGGATTGGTACTTGGAATTTCCCCGCTTACTGCATTATGTTGTAGTGGCGTTTTCCTGCTGGTATTATTTCTTACCCGTTTTGTATCGCTCAGTTCGATACTCGCCAGTCTGGCTTTCCCGGTTTTTATTTTGGTAATATTTAATGTAGATAATCCAGCCTACCGCATTTTTGCAGTAGCCGTCGCCTTACTGGTGATGCTTACGCACCAAAAAAATATCTCGCGCCTTCTTAAAGGAAACGAGAATAAAGCGCCGATATTAAAATATCGCGACAGGAAAAGATCCAGACGCTGAAAATCATTTGATTCTCGCAAAACAGGTGCTGTTTTTGCAGGAAAAGAACAGAACGACCTTCCATACAATATGAATTCAATCCACACAAAATGCATTTGAAATTTTTGCTTATTACAAGTCTGGCATTGTTAACGGTATCCTGTACCCAAAATGCTATTACCGGTAGAAACCAGTTACAGTTATTGCCGGAAGCCGAATTGCAGTCAATGGCTAAAACGGAATATCAAAGTTTTCTTTCCCAAAATAAAATAGTGAATACTAAGGTGAACAAGGACGCTGAAATGGTTAAACGGGTTGGCAATCGTATTGCTACGGCTATCACCGATTACTATTCTGGCTTGGGCAAGGGAGATATATTGAAAGGGTATCAGTGGGAATTTAACCTGGTAGATTCAAAAGACGTGAACGCCTGGTGTATGCCCGGCGGTAAAGTGGTGGTGTACACCGGTATTCTTCCTGTAACCCAGAATGAAGCTGCATTGGCGGTGGTAATGGGTCATGAAATTGCTCATGCTATTGCCCAGCATGGTAACGAACGAATGAGCCAGGGACTGCTGGCTGAGGGTTTGGGTACGATTGGCAGTGTACTTACTTCCGGAAACCCAACGGTTAATAATATATTTAATACGGTATACGCGCCCGGAGCACAAATAGGCGTGCTTTTACCCAACTCCCGTAAACAGGAATTGGAAGCCGACCAGTATGGATTGATTTTTGCCGCAATGGCAGGATATAATCCAAATGAAGCGGTACCGTTTTGGGAAAGAATGGCTAAAGTTGGTGGCGGTCAGAAACCACCGGAATTTTTGAGTACTCACCCTTCTGATGAAACGCGTATTGCAAAAGTGAAGCTATATGCTGCGGAAGCAATGAATTTTTACAAGCCTGTCAGCAATAAGGCGCGTTAATGTTTTTCCGCAGTATGCTGCGTATTCGCATTGGGTGACGATAAAACTTGGCCATCCTGCATAATTTTATTAACTTGCAGTTCTTTTTGCAACAATTCAAAAATAGCGTTGAAGCATGATGCAGACTATGTTTGAAAAACTTCAACTTTCTGAAGAAAAGAACTTACTCATTCAGGGATTGCCGTCTTCCATCGAAAAACAATTTGCCAAAGTTGCATTTGCAAAAAATGTGACGCCCTTGCTGAAATCGAGAAGAATAGACTTTGCACTCATTTTTGCAATAAATGAGACGCAGTTAAACGGAATCTTGAAAGAAGTACTACCGGCATTCGATGACGACGGAAAGTTGTGGGTAGCTTATCCAAAACCCACGTCAAAAATTGTGAGTGATCTGAACAGGGATTGCAATTGGGGAATGCTGTGCCAGGGTGGATTTGAGAGTGACGATCAGGTAACACTCGATCATGTATGGACGGCCATACTGTTTAAGCGCTGTGTTCCCGCGAGAGAATTGGTTCCTCTGATTAAAGAAGACAATGCACACGTTCTTGCGCCTGCCCGAAATAAACCGCGCACCACCCGTTATAATACTTCTCGCAGAACGGCCAGTATTGCAGGAGGAAAATGATATACAGTATTTGCAGTATAGGAATTTATCGAAAAATTACAGTGCCTAAAGCTTTGGTAAGTTCAACCTCAAGCTGTTTTAAGTGCTGATGCGTTTGAAGTAAATTCAATTGTTCCTCTGGCGAAACCGACTTTTCAAGATCCCGCTGGTTTTCATTGATCAGCCGCTTTATTTTTCTCAATTTTAGATAAGTCAGTGTTGAGGCAACTTCTTCTTTATACAGATCTTCTCGACTGAGTAACGG
>JADZFY010000371.1 GCA_020854215.1 Chitinophagaceae bacterium
TCCTTCTAATAAGGTTGAGGAAGCAACCAGCAGCATGATGAAAGTTCCCACCCACACCGTAAACATTACCGGGTTACGGAACATTATTTTGGGATTGAGTTTGATGAAAGACTGTTTCAACGCCTCTTTTATCAATCCAGGCTGAAACAATGATATATTTTTTGTTTTTGACACGATTTCTCTGTTTTAATTGAGTGATAAATATTCAGCTATTGGACCCAATGCCAATGCAGGGAAAAAAGCTAATGCGGCAATGATGGCTATCACAGCAAAAATCATAATACCAAATGTGGCTGTATCCGTTTTTAAGGTGCCTGCACTTTCAGGGATAAATTTCTTTTGTGCCAGCAAACCTGCAATTGCAACCGGACCAATGATTGGTATAAAGCGACCAAGCAATAAAACAATACCTGTAGAAATGTTCCAGAAAGGCGTATTGTCACCCAATCCTTCAAAACCACTGCCGTTGTTGGCTGCCGAAGAGGTGTATTCATACAGCATCTGACTAAACCCATGAAAGCCCGGATTGCTGATTGCCGAAGAGCCCACCGCCGGAAATGCAGCAGCCAGTGCTGTACCGACCAAAATAATAAATGGATGAGCCAATGCAACTATCATCGCTATTTTCATTTCACGGGCTTCAATTTTTTTACCCATAAATTCAGGTGTTCTTCCCACCATTAATCCGGCTATAAATACAGCGAGTACGATATAGATAAAGATGTTAAGAATGCCTACACCCACACCTCCATAAAAAGCGTTTATCATCATGGCTAATAGTTCGTTCATTCCCGATAAAGGCATAGAACTATCGTGCATCGAGTTGATAGAACCGGTAGAAATTACTGTGGTTACTATGCTCCAAAATCCGGAAGCAGCGGCACCAATTCGTATTTCCTTTCCTTCCATTGCGCCCAATGAGTTGTCAATCCCCATTTTCGTAATCGCTGGGTTGCCATTCATCTCCATAATAATGTTGGGAACCGCAAGCAGCAAAAAGCCAATAGTCATCAAGGCGTAAATCATCCATGCAAATTTTCTTCTCCTGATAAAAAATCCGAAAGCAAAAACCATTGCCAGAGGAATAATAAACTGTCCAAACATTTCTGTCATATTGGTTAGATACGTTGGGTTCTCAAGTGGATGTGCACCATTAGCACCGAAGAAGCCACCACCATTAGTGCCTACATGTTTAATAGGAACAAATGCAGCCACCGGCCCTCTTGAAACCTGTACCGTATCTCCCTGTAATGTGGTAATGCTGTCTTTGCCTTCAAAGGTCATGGGTGTACCCTGAAACACTAAAATTGCCGCTATTACCAATGATACAGGCAACAAAACACGAGTACATGATTTTAAAAAATAATTATAAAAATTGCCTAACTGTGTAGTTGACTTTTCTTTGAATGCTTTGAAGATGATCACAGCCGCAGCCATGCCAATTCCGGCTGTTACAAACTGTAAAAACATCAACCACAACTGACCCAAATAGCTAATACCGGTTTCTCCGGAGTAGTGTTGCAGGTTGCAGTTGACCAGAAAAGAAATGGTTGTATTGAATGCTAAATCCGGCGACTGGCTTGGGTTTCCATCAGGGTTGAGTGGAAGCCAGCTCATATTCATCAGTATAGCCATGCTCATCAAGAACCATAGTAGGTTGATGGTGAGCAGTGCCATCAAATGTTGCTTCCAGGTCATCTCTACGGCAGGATTGATACCTGATAACTTGCAGAATAATTTTTCTAACGGATTAAAAACAGGGTCGAGAAATGTTTTCTCTCCTGCATAAACCTTTGCCATATACTTACCTAATGGAATGGCAAGCAGCAAGGTGATGGTAAACATGGCTATGATGCCTAATATTTCTGTGTTCATATTTTAGGATACTTAAAATTTTTCCGGTTTCAGTAATACGTAACTGATATAGATAAATACAAGGATTGCGGTAAGGAATAATAGTGTCATTTGTGTTTATATTTTTTCAAAAAAGTGAATACATTTAAAAAAGATCCAGAAGCAAAAAAGTCCGGCGAGAATGAGGAGGAAAGTGAGCATAGTTAATGATTTGATAACTCAGTAATAATTCTATAACAAATACCTGCTGTAACGATCGTACCAAAAAGCGCAGCCAAAATGTAGTACGGTTTTATCTTCAATCGTAAAGCAGCTAACTTCCGTAGCTGCCGTCTATCTTTAACCTTTTGCATTATTTCTCAAAATTTGATATACAAGGCTATTGTCAATATCCGTTCCAATTACATTGGAATAGGCTGTAATTGGCTACCGTATTAAGTTTCGTGATTCCTGGTAAAAATGGGGAAACAAAAAAACCTTTCATTTTGAAAGGGTGCCGCCTATCATTTTGAAAGGGCTATTTGATTTGGTATTCGTCCAATTTCCGGTATAAAGTGGTTAAGGCAATATCCAGCAATTTTGCCGTTTCTGTTTTGTTTCCGTTGGTATAATTGAGCACTTTTTGAATATGGATTTTTTCTGCCCCCGCCA
>JADZFY010000372.1 GCA_020854215.1 Chitinophagaceae bacterium
AACCGGTGTATATTGTTTCTGATAATATAGTGTCTCCCGTCGGCCGGTCATCGCAGGAGAATTTTGAACGGCTGGTTGCGGGTGCTTCCGGTATTCAACAACATCAAAGCGCTATATCGCCGGAACCTTTTTACGCATCCTTATTGGGGGAAGAGGCAATAGGTTTGCTTTCGGATGCTGATCCCGGCAAATACACCCGGTTTGAACAGTTGCTGATCTCCTCCATTCAAAATGCTTTATCGGCTGCGCCTGTTAGTTGTGCCGACGAAAGAACGATATTGATTATTTCTTCTACCAAAGGCAATATTGGTCTTATTGAAAAAGAGCCGGTAAGCACCGCTACGTTGGAGCGGGTGGCTTTGCACCATTCTGCCCGGTTGGTAGCCCAATATTTCCATTGCACTACCCGTCCGTTAGTGGTGTCGCATGCTTGTATTTCCGGCTTGGTAGCGCTTATTACGGGCATGCGGCTGTTGCAGGCTGGCAGGTTCGATCATGCGATTGTAACGGGGGCGGACCTGATTACACAGTTTATCCTGTCTGGCTTCCAGTCATTTCATGCGGTTAGCGAATTGCCCTGTAAGCCTTTTGATGCAGATCGAAATGGTATTACGCTGGGGGAAGCCGGGGCTACCGTAGTGCTTTCTGTAAGAAAGCCAGAGGATAATAACGGTATTTGCCTGCGCGGTGGCGCCATCAGTAACGATGCCAATCATATATCCGGCCCATCACGAACGGGTGCAGAGTTACACCAGGCGATTGAAACGGCAATAGCTGAAGCGGGTGTAGAAAAATCGGCAATTGATTTTATTTCGGCGCACGGTACCGCCACCATTTATAATGATGAGATGGAAGCAAAAGCCATCACATTGTCCGGCTTGGAACAGGTACCCGTAAACAGTTTGAAAGGATATTACGGACATACGCTGGGCGCAGCAGGCTTAATTGAAACGGTGGCTTCGGTGCATAGCCTGAAAGCAAACACCCTGTTGCCCACTCCCGGATTTAAAACACCCGGCACTTCCATGCCGGTAAATATTAGTCAGATCATTCAAACAGGCAACTATCATACCTTCCTGAAAACCGCATCCGGATTTGGCGGGTGCAATGCCGCGGTTGTGGTACAAAAGACGGGCTAACATTTTTTCTTTTCAACATAAAACAATCATACACTACATTTAATTAAATGAAATTTTTTAAAAAGGATAAGAAAACAGCTTTGGAAGCGAAAGACCTCGCGCAGTTTATTGCTTTTGGTCCCGTAGTGTTCCAGGTAGCAAGGGTGCTGAGAGATAAGGGAATATTAACGGTGATTGAGGAAAGCGGGTCGGAAGGAGTTACGCTCGAAGCCATCAGAAACCGGGTGGAGTTATCGCATTATGGTGTACGGGTATTGCTGGAATCGGCATTGGGAATTGGGCTGGTAGTAGAAAACGAGGGGAAGTACACGCTAACCCGTACCGGTTATTTTATTCTGCACGATCCGTTAACTAAAGTAAATATGGATTTTGTGCACGATGTGTGTTACAAGGGATTATTTGCTTTGGATGAAAGTGTTGAAACCGGTAAGCCCGAAGGTTTGAAAACATTCGGTAGCTGGCCTACTATTTACGAGGGGCTCTCTCAACTGCCCGCCCACGTGCAGAAGAGTTGGTTTGCATTCGATCACTTCTTTTCAGATAATGCGTTTCCTGCCGTGATCAGTCATGTGTATAAGGATGGCATCAAAAACGTGCTTGACATTGGAGGAAATACCGGTAAATGGGCAATTGCATCCGTTAACCATGCGCCCGATATTCATATTACTATCATGGATTTGCCCGGTCAGTTAAATATGGCAAAATCAAAAATGGCTGAACTGGGATTAACGGATCGGGTATCGTTTTACCCCTGTAATATTTTGGACGAAAGCCAGCCGTTTCCAAAAGGATTTGATGCGATATGGATGAGCCAGTTTCTGGATTGTTTTTCTGAAGCTGAAATCGTCTCCATATTAAAGCGTTGCGCAGCAGCGATTAATGACGATGGCTACATTCTCATTCTGGAAGCCTTTTGGGATACGCAACGTTTTGAAACAGCGGCTTTCTGCCTGCAGCAAACCTCTATATACTTCACCGCATTAGCCAATGGCAACAGCCAGATGTACGATTCGCGGGTGTTTAAAAAATGTATTTCCGATGCCGGTTTTGAAATTGTAGAGCAAACCGATGGTATAGGCTTAAGCCACAGTTTGCTCAAATGCAGAAAAAAATATACAAAGTGAAAACGCAGGAAATGCGGAATGGTAGATACTTGAAAATAATAGCAATGCGAACTTGTGCGATATTTTCTACCGGTGAAATGGTCTGATTAATTTGCCTTACATCATCGGTGTTAAGCCAACCCTGGTTCTTGTCATTTGATTTTTGATCTTTATTTTAATATTTTATGCAGACAGAAAAAACAGATGTTTTGGTTATTGGCGCAGGTCCTTCGGGAACGGTTGCCGCCTCTATTGTTCATCAGGCAGGATATAAGGTTAGGATCGTTGAAAAAATGAAATTCCCCCGCTTTGTTATTGGCGAAAGCCTGTTGCCCCGTTGTATGGAGGCGTTGGAAGAAGCTAAATTCCTGGATGCAGTT
>JADZFY010000373.1 GCA_020854215.1 Chitinophagaceae bacterium
AAGTTTTACATCGTAAGACGTAACATTGGTGTAGGTATGTGTAGGATTTTGGAGGGTTGACGTTTGTCCGTCACCGAAATCCCAAAACCAGCTTATCGCGCCTGCAGTGCTATTTTGAAATTGTACAATAAGTGGCGTTCCGCAGCCAATATTATTGGTAGCGGTAAAATCAACAGGAGCCCGGGGTGTAATTTTAATGGTTTTACTTACAGAATCGCTGCAGTTTGCGTAGGTGCTGATCAGTTTCACAGTATAATCACCCGGTGCTGCAAAGGTTTTTACGGGATTAGGATCCGATGATTGCGTTCCATCACCAAAATTCCACAATAACGAGGAATAACCAGCCACGGAGGTATTGGTAAACTGAACAGGGTCTACCAAACAAGTGCTATCGGCGCTGTTAAACCCGGCAGTGAAGCTCGTAACTGAAACCGCCTTCTGCACGGTGTCTTTACAACCAAAATTACTTTGGGCAATCAGTTGAACCGTATAATTTCCATCGGCTGCATAGCCTGCAGTGGGATTGGTAGAATCTGACGTATTGCCATCACCAAAATTCCAGGAATAAGTTAACCGCCCCGGACCACTGGATTCATTGGTAAATGCAATTCCAAACGGAGGTTTACACATAACAGCCGGCGCATTTACAAAGTCGGCCACTATACCCGAAACCATTCGAATATATCTGGCCCTGCTGGTTCTACGCGAACAGCCGTTGCTGCTGGTAACAGTTAGCGCCACATTATAATATCCGGGATCAGCATAAGTATGGTTGGGGTTTTGTTGAGTGGATGTAGTACCATCTCCAAAATCCCACGCCCAGTCACTGATGGTTCCCACGGAAGTTGAAGCTGTACCCGTAAATTGAATGGACGCAGGCAAACAAGCTGTGGTAAGGTCTGCAGACAGCGAAACGTTGGGCGACGGATATACGGTTATGTAGTTTGTTTTAGTAACGGCGTTGGCGCCATTGGCATTACGAACCACTAATGTTACCGAGTAGGTGCCGGGCTGACTGAAAGTTATACCCGGATTTTGTTGGTTTGCCAACTGACTGAAAGTTCCCCCATCGGTAAACTCCCAGTCCCAATATTTAGGGTCGCCCGTTGATTCATCCTTAAAATTTACACGGAGAGGAGCACAGCCTTCCATAACATTGGCGGAAAAATTGGCTACCGGTGTTTGTGCCGTTACAGCCTGAGTAAGAAAGAATACGAATATGGTATAGAATATTCTCTTTTTCAAGCTGCGATCAATTTATACAGGGTCAGATTATTGAGTGTGTATTGTTATTGAATGATGGAAAGCCCGCAAAACTATTAAATTTTTAGTACCGACAGTTGTTTAAGATTTATACTTTTCCGGCGTCTGGCGATGGAACCGAATGTTTACCCCATTAGATACGTTCGCCTATACCTTAAAGTTGGGTTAAACAGCAATTGCTATTGCTTTTTAACCAGCTTCAGGTAGGCCAGCCTTCCCGAATTGAATGGCTGGGCCTCCACCAGTTTCGTAGTATTATTGGTAATCTTCCAGGTATCGTTAAGCCGCTGCAACGGATCGCCTGCACCCGAAAAATTGGAAAAGATCGTCAGGTCATTAACATTACCTTCCCAGGTTCCTGTTGTTTGCTCGGAAGTAGTGGTTTTAATTGCAAATACCTTTCCGTCATCTTTAAACTGGAACTCATATCCGGTGAAATCTGCAGTGATGTCCACGTTTTCGTCCGTAAAAGTGTGCACAATCCACAACCCACTGGTCATGGCATCAATGATGAATTTTCGTCCCAGATCTTCCTTCACCTTTTTACATTGAAGAGCACCTGCCGAAAAAACGAACAACAGCAGCAAAACCGAATAAACACGTAAACGTTTCATGACATTTCTTTAATCAAAATTGGTAAACATCCTGATATTTTGCAGTAAGATACTGTACAAAATATTCCATCTGTAACGGTTCACCCGTTGCTTTATTGCACAATTCATTACTCGTAAACGACCTTCCGTACTGGTACACATGCCGGTGCAGCCATCGCTGAATTGTTGTATAATTTCCATTCGCAATTTCACCGGCGATACCCGAATGCGTTTTATTCATGGAAGCATAGAACTGGGCGGCATACAAACTGCCCAGGCTATAAGTGGGAAAATAACCAAAAGATCCGTGGCTCCAGTGGATATCCTGCAGACATCCGCTTTTATCGTCCGGCACATCAACACCCAGCAATTGCTTATAGGAGCTGTTCCAAAACTGTGGGATATCTTTCGTTGCCAGGCTCCCTTCAATCAGTCTTTTTTCCAGTTCATACCTTATCATCACGTGAAAATGATAGGTTAATTCATCGGATTCCGTTCTGATCAATGAAGGCTTCACTACGTTTACAGCCGCGAACAAATGTTGGGGAGAAACCGTGTTCAGTTGGGGAAAGGATTTCCTTACCAAATTTATATTATGCTCAATAAAGGCTTTATTCCTTCCGATACAATTTTCCCATAAACGGCTTTGTGATTCATGAATACCCAGGGAGCAGAACTCTCCCGATGGTAATCCGTACTGGTCGCCGGGTAATCCCTGTTCATACAAAGCGTGCCCGCCCTCATGCAAACAACTCCAGGTCATTGAGGAAAAGTCGTTTTCATCAATACGGGTTGTCACCCGAACATCACCTGTACTAAAGCTGGTAGTAAACGGATGCTCGGAGATATCCTGTCTTCCTGCTTCAAAATCAAATCCCATCTGTTTCAACAGTTCAAGTCCGAAACGCCATTGTGCATCCTTATCGAAATGCTGCCGTAAAAATTCCGTTTTCGGTTGTGGCATTTCCATCAACGACGAAAGCAAAGAGCGTAAAGGTGTTCGCAAGTCGTTAAATAATTCATCCAGCCAGTTAACCGTAGCACCTTTTTCAAACTCGTTCAACAACGCATCATAGGGATGCTGCTTAAATCCCAAAACCTGTGCTTCTTCTTTTTTTAGACGGACAAGCGCGTCGAGTTCCGTTTCAAAAAATCGGAAGTCGTTTTGTCTTCTGGATTCTATCCACGCATGATAACATTTGTTGGTGGTTTCCGCCAGTGCCCGTACCAGTTCGGGTGAATATCTTTTATTCTTTTCAAAATCTTCCCTGGTTAAAGCAATATTGCGTGCCTGAACTTCTGTAAGCCCATCGGCACCCGACAACTCCATCAATAAATTTTCTAAGGATTCGTCTGCAAATAGCTGATGTGCCAATTCACTCAGGGTAGCCATCTGCTCTCCGCGGCGTGTTGCTCCTTTACGGGGCATATAGGTTTCCTGGTCCCATTGCAATACTGCCAGTGCGTTTTTTACATCGGCTATTTTTCGCATTTGCGAAATATATTGTTCATATTGTTTTTGCCTTTTCATTCGTTTTAGTTTACGATCGTGCAGTCTGTTACAATGGCTGCGTTCTCTATTGCTATGTTACCGGAGAAAACACTGTAGTCTGCTCCGCCTTCGTCGTGTACTGGCCGCAGTTAGTTACGTTCACCTTACCACAAAAGTTTCCCATCCGTCATACTTTCCAAAGTAGTGCAGGGCTCGTTCCCACAGGAACAAACTCACTTTATCCATACTTTCATTATCCACTTTATCTGTTCTTGAAATATGAAGACTAAACGGGTGATCTTTCAGCCCCATTTCGGTGCCTGCGTTTTCTACAACAAATCCACTATCCTGCACTTCTCTGGCAAACTTTTTTCGGTTCGTTTCAGAATTAAAGAATAGATAATGGACCACTTTCCGGGGAGCGGTTAACTTGTCTCCTTTAGCTTGTAGCGCATCTGCCATCCTCCGGTTCTTTATTCGTTCCATTTCTTTTGCCGTGGGATACAACATGTGCTTGTAATAGCTAAGCTGGTTATCCGCGCTGATAACAAGTTTCCAATCATACAAAGAAAACCTACGGAATACAATAGTTATTCGCTGCCTGCAATCAGAAGTGTCGTTACTGTAAAAATAAAAACTCCGCTTACCCTCCTGTGTGTATCGTCCCGTGTACTGCGCGCCTAATGAATTGTTTAATTCATCTGCGAGTGCATTTTCTATGCTGTCCAATATTGGTATTTCCGATCTTGACGGCATACCGTCGTGCAGCACCTGCCGCAACGCGAGTTGAATAACGATTGCATTTCTCTTTTCCTTCGATGCGGGTGAAGCTCCAAAGTCGAGGTCAACCACTACCGAAACCGGTTTTTGGTTGGTCAGAAAAACATAGGTATCCCAGTTACCTGTTGTGTGCTGCGCGTTTGTATACAGGAAACCCAGTGTGGCAAAAAACTGTAAAAAAAAATTTCTGATATCCATGTGCTCCATTCGCTCAAAACGAATTCGCAGCAAAGTAATGGCTATTTTTATATTCCTATTTGACGAATTATGAAAATTAATGACATCATTAACGTTTTGGAGAACCTCGCTTCTCCTGCACTACAGGAAACCTACGATAATGCAGGATTAATTACCGGCGATGCTCAAAGAGAATGTACAGGCGTACTCTGTTCCTTAGATACTACGGAACCCGTGGTGGAGGAAGCAATCAAAAAGCAATGTAACCTCATTGTCGCCCATCACCCTGTTATTTTCAAAGGATTAAAAAAAATAACCGGGAAAAATTATGTGGAACGAACGATTATTAAAGCCATAAAAAATGATATATCTATTTACGCGATTCATACAAATCTCGATAACATTATGTCGGGCGTAAATGGAAAAATGGCGGATAAACTGGAGCTGGTTAACCGAACTGTATTGCTGCCACGGGCATCTACACTTAAAAAATTGTACACTTTTGTTCCAACCGATCATGTTGACAATTTGCGCAATGCATTATTTGCAGCCGGCGCCGGGCATATTGGCAATTACAGCAGCTGCAGTTTCAACAGTGAAGGAACCGGAACTTTTAAAGGAGAAGCAGGGAGCAACCCATTTGCAGGAAAAACAGGCGAATTACATTTTGAGAAAGAGGTGAAGATAGAGGTTATCTTTCCGGCGTGGCTCGAACAACGTTTGTTACAGGCTTTGCATTCAGCACACCCTTATGAAGAAGTGGCTTATGACGTGATTGCACTCGAAAATGCTCACCAGCATATAGGGGCAGGCCTATTGGGTGAAATCCCTAACCCGATGCCGGAACAGGACTTTCTGGCGCTTTTAAAAGCACGTTTTGGGCTTCGGCAGGTGCGCCACACCCGCCTTACCGGCAATACAATTCGGAAAATAGCCCTTTGTGGCGGATCAGGCAGCTTTCTGATTACCAATGCATTACAAGCAAAGGCAGATATTTACATCAGTGCAGATATCAAATACCATGAGTTTTTTGATGCAAATGATCAGATGGTGATAGCCGACATCGGGCATTTTGAAAGCGAACAATATACCGTTGATATACTACATGATATTTTGCTGGAAAAATTCCCTAACTTTGCCGTCCTAAAAACAGCGGTAAATACCAATCCGGTATTTTATTACGCTTAATTTATAAATCGTAAAGATCATATGGCTACCGTAAAAGAATTCTCCGTTGAGGAAAAACTTTCTTCTCTCGTTTCTTTGCAAAAAGCAGATTCCAAATTAGATGAAATAAAAATCCTTAAAGGCGAACTTCCTATGGAAGTACACGATCTTGAAGATGAAATACACGGCTTGCACGCCCGGCAAACCCGGATAGAAGAAGAGATCAATGGCATTCAGGAATTTATTGAGCAGAAGAAAGAAGTGATTAAAGAGGCGCAGGGTTTGATTAAGAAGTATGAAAAGCAGAGCGAAAATGTGAAGAACAACCGGGAATTTGAGGCTATTAATAAAGAAATGGAGATGCAGGGTCTGGAGATGAAACTGGCTGAGAAGCATATCAAAGACGCCAATGAGGAAATAGCGGACAAAGCCCGCTTACTGGAAAATGCCAAAAAAGCGGTAGGTGCAAAAGAGGGTGTATTAAAGCATAAAAAAGGAGAACTCGAAAAAATAATTGTGGATACGGAAAAAGAAGAAAAAGAGTTTCACAAAATTTCTTCTGAAGCCCGTGATAAAGTTGAGCCCAGATTGCTTACGTCCTACGAAAGAATCCGCAGCAGTTACCGCAACGGACTCGCGATAGTTCCGGTGCTTAGAGACGCTTGCGGCGGATGTTTCAACGCCATTCCGCCACAGCGGCAGAGTGAGATTCGCCAGCACAAAAAGATTATTGTGTGTGAAAACTGCGGACGAATTTTAATTGATGAGGAGCTGTACCACGGCACTGAAGTTCAGTAAGCATAAATGCTGTTTGTATCTGTTTGAAAAAAAGTACCGTTATCACGGTACTTTTTTTTTGGTTTCCGTTCTCCGTCTTCCCGGGGCTAACCCGAAATAAAAAAACCCGTTCTACCTTAAGCAGAACGGGTTTACTATTAAAATAAATACTTCTTACCGCATTTTACTCATCACCCACTATTACCACTATGCCGTTACCTTTCCTTTTACCTTTGCGATCACCTCTTCAGCGATGTTGTTCGGTGTAGGATTGTAGTGGCTGAATTCCATGGTAGAAGTTGCGCGACCTGAGGTTAATGAACGAAGTTGGGTTACATACCCAAACATTTCGCTTAAAGGAACCTTGGCTTTAATTACCTGCAGATTGTTACGGGTATCCATTCCTTCCAATATACCGCGACGGCGGTTAATATCACCGGTAACATCACCCATATATTGATCCGGAGTAAGTACCTCTACCTTCATTATCGGCTCCAGAAGTACCGGTTTTGCTTTACGGCCTGCTTCACGGAATCCGCTTTTTGCACAAAGTTCAAACGACATAGAATCAGAATCCACATCATGATAGCTACCGTCAAATACACGAACTTTCATGTTTTGAACCGGGTAATTTGCTAAAACTCCATTGGTCATTGAGGTTTCAAAGCCCTTTTGAATTGCCGGTACAAATTCACGGGGAATAGAACCACCAAAAATATCATTCACAAACTGGAACGATTTACCTGGGTTTTCATTCATCCATTCTTCATCAGCAGGACCAATTTCAAAAATAATATCAGCAAACTTACCACGACCACCGGTTTGCTTCTTCAACACTTCACGATGTTCAACAGTAGTAGTAAATGATTCTTTATACGCCACCTGAGGCGCTCCCTGGTTTACTTCCACTTTAAACTCGCGACGCATACGGTCAATAATGATCTCAAGGTGTAGCTCACCCATTCCACGGAGAATAGTTTGTCCCGTATCCTCGTCTGTATTTACACGAAGCGTAGGATCTTCCTCCACCAGTTTTCCGATAGCGATTCCCATCTTATCCACATCAACCTGTGTTTTGGGTTCAATAGCTATGGCAATTACCGGTTCAGGAATAAACATATTTTCCAGGGTTATCGGCGAGTCCTCGTTACACAGTGTATCCCCCGTTTTAATTTCCTTAAAACCAACAGCAGCACCAATATCACCGGCTTCAATAAAGTCAACCGGGTTTTGCTTATTGGCAAACATCTTCATGATACGACTGATCCTTTCCTTCTTACCACTTCTTACGTTAAGCACATAGGAACCAGCATCCAAACGACCAGAATAAACGCGGAAGAAGGCCAGACGTCCCACAAATGGATCTGTCATAATTTTAAACGCAAGGGCAGAAAATGGTTCCTTTGCATCGGGTTTACGCACTTCTACTTCTCCGCTGTCCGGATTAACCCCTTCAATGGCCTCAATATCCAAAGGCGAAGGCAGGTAACGACAAACTGCATCCAGCGCTGTTTGTACTCCTTTGTTCTTAAAAGAAGAACCACACATCATCGGCACAATGCTTAAATCAATCGTTGCCTTGCGAATAGCGGCATGCATCTCTTCTTCAGTGATCGAATTGGGATCGTCGAAGAACTTCTCCATCAAATTATCGTCATATTCCGCAACGGCTTCCACAAGATGTCCTCTCCATTCATTGGCTTCTTCCAGCATATCGGCAGGAACGTCAATTTCATCAAAAGTCATCCCTTCTGTTTCATTATGCCATATAATTCCTTTCATTTTAATCAAATCCACTACCCCTTTAAAGGTATCTTCTGCGCCAATTGGCAATTGCAATGGAACGGCTCTTGCACCCAGCATTTCCTTTACCTGCTTTACCACATTTAAAAAGTCGGCACCCGAACGGTCCATTTTGTTCACAAAACCAATACGGGGTACTTTATACCGGTTGGCCTGACGCCAAACCGTTTCACTCTGGGGTTCAACGCCATCCACCGCAGAAAACAATGCAATCAGCCCGTCCAATACACGCATGGAACGCTCCACCTCTACGGTAAAATCAACGTGACCCGGAGTATCAATAATATTAAAACTGTATTTTTTCGTGTCAGCAGTAGGTTTTCCCTTAACGGTTGGGAAATTCCACTGACAGCTTACCGCCGCTGAGGTAATAGTGATACCCCTTTCTTTTTCCTGTTCCATCCAGTCGGTAGTGGCAGCGCCATCATGTACCTCCCCTGTTTTGTGGATCATGCCGGTATAGCGCAAAATACGCTCCGTAGTTGTGGTTTTACCGGCATCAATATGTGCCGCAATACCAAAGTTCCGCTGTAATTTTAAGTCTGCCATTTTGTGGGGATTAAATATTTTACTATTAGTATATATTAAAGCGCAATCGCACTTTATCTATATTTTTTTGAGGCGCAAAGGTAGCAAAATTACCGGGAAAACAATGGTGATACTATCCTAATTTTTTTCATAATTCGCAAGTAAAGCTATAATCGCTGTGGTAGCTTTAGGGCAAATTTTTAATTATAGCGTAATTCTTCTACACAAAGCGGTTATCAATGGAAAATCAGTCACAAACAAAACGGGTAGTAATTATTGGGGGTGGATTCGGAGGCATCAGTGTGGCCAAGTACCTGGGCAATAAGAAAGGATTTAGTGTGATTATGGTAGATAAAAACAACTATAATTTCTTTCCACCGTTGCTTTACCAGGTTGCCACAGGCTTTTTGGAAGCTTCAAATATCAGCTATCCGTTTCGGAAAATGTTTCAGGGCAAGAGTAATATTCGATTTCGTATGGGCGAACTTTTGCAGGTGTACCCACAAGAAAACCGTATTGAACTGAGTTCGGGAAGGCTATACTATGATTTTTTGGTGCTTGCCACCGGTACCCAAAGCAATTATTTCGGACTGGAAAATGTGAAAGCAAACGCCATTCCGATGAAAACCGTAAACGACGCCCTTGAAATGCGTAACTATCTCCTGCAACAATTAGAACGGGCTACTGTAACCAGCGATATGGCAGAGCGGGAGAAGTTGCTTACCATTGTTATTGCCGGTGGCGGACCTACCGGGGTGGAAGTGTCGGGAATGCTGGCTGAAATGAGGAAGTTTATCATCAGAAAAGACTATCCCGAGTTCAGAGGGGCAAGGGATTTAAGTCATATTTACCTGATAGATGGCGCACCTCAGTTATTGTCTCCCATGAGCACCCAATCGCAAAAAGACACTTATACGGCATTGTCCAGGTTAGGAGTCAAAATCAAACTGGATACAGAGGTGAGAGATTACACAGAAGATACTGTTATCCTGTCCACGGGTGAACACATTCAGTGTAAAACGCTAATTTGGGCAGCAGGTGTTGCGGCCAAACCTGTTCCCGGAATACCGGAGAATGCTTACGGAAGGGGAAAACGACTTCTAACTGATGCATTTAATCGGGTAAAGGATTGTTCTAATATTTATGCGATTGGCGATGTTTGCCTGCATACCGATGACCCAAATTTTATCAATGGCCACCCACAAGTGGCACAGGTGGCACTTCAGCAGGGAAAAAACCTTGCTTTGAATTTCAGGAAAATGCTAAATCAACAAACCCTGCAACCGTTTCGTTACAACGACAAAGGAACTATGGCGATTATTGGCCGCAATAAAGCTGTGGCTGATTTGCCGAAACCACCTCTGCATTTTAAGGGATTTGTTGCATGGTTTATGTGGTTGTTTATTCACCTTATCTCCCTTGTTACCTACCGCAATAAAATTACCACTCTTTACAACTGGATGGTGGCCTATTTTACAAAAGACCAGGCGCTGAGGATGATCATCAGACCTTTAAAAAAGGAATAATGCATTTAGTCTTTGGGCCTGTTCTTTCTTTCTCCTTTATCCTCATTTTGCAACTGGAACAAGAGAGACAGCTGTAAATAATTCTTCCCTCCCCTTTTGTTCAGACTATAGTTGTACTGGTTTACATATCCGGTTTGAACGGTAATTAGAGGAGATATAATATACCCTAACGCCGCAATAAACCGGTTCCGTTCAAAATGGGGCGCTTTATTATTCAGGAAAATCTCGTCGGATACATTGATAAATACGGTGCCTGCATCAGATTTGGGTTTATTAAGTGGCACTTCTGCACTAAGCCGGTATCGAAAACGGTTTCTGTATCCATCTGTATTCCATTTCTGCTCAATTCGGTAACGGTGTCCAATCTCCAGTCGTCCCAAATGCTGCTTCATGTTCATCTGCTGCCAAATCCGAAACTCCTCATTCTCAAAAGGCTTTACAAAATTTCCACCATCAGAATAAGTGGCATAACGCCCCGTACCCAGTAACACCGAAAAATTGTTACTCAGCTTATAGCCAAGCCCACCTTTGATTTCATAATAAAAGAAATCATCAAAAAAATTATTCGAACGAACCTGGAATTCTGAATAGGCTTCCCATTTGGAGCTAATATCATATTGAACGTTAAGCACATTCCAGGAGCCGGGGTTGTTGTCCTGAGAAAATGCTAAACGGGAAACAAACAGAAAAAGCAATACGACTCTTAGTTTCATGTACATGGGATTTTAGTTGCCACTTATAAACACCATACCATTACTGCCGCAGTATCGTAAAAAAATAAAAACCCTGCCAAGAACTCCCGGCAGGGTATATTCATAAAAACATAAAATTCATTAAATCCTGAAATGCGCAAATGCTTTGTTCGCGTCTGCCATACGGTGCGTATCTTCCTTCTTTTTAAAAGCTGCACCTTCTCCTTTACTGGCTGCCATGATTTCATTAGCCAGTTTATCCGCCATCGTTTTGCCATTCCGTTCGCGGCTATAACGAATCAACCACTTAATGCTAAGTGAAATTTTCCTGTCAGGACGAACCTCAGACGGAATCTGAAAAGTTGCACCACCGATCCTGCGGCTACGTACTTCTACACCAGGAGTAACATTATTTAGCGCACGTTTCCAAATTTCATAACCGTTTTCTCCTGAAACTTTAGAAACACGATCAATCGCATCGTAAAAAATATCATAGGCGGTGCTCTTCTTTCCTCCCCACATCAGGTTGTTCACAAAACGGGTCACCAGCTTATCGTTAAACTTTGGATCCGGTGCTAATGGTAATTTTTTGGCTTGTGCTTTACGCATTTTAGTAAAATATTATTACGCTTATAAGTTGTTACTGCTGTAGGTGGTACCTATTTTTTAGCTTTTTCTCTTTTTGTTCCGTATTTAGAACGGCTTTGTTTGCGGTCTTTTACTCCGGCCGTATCCAAACTACCCCTTACAATATGGTAGCGAACACCTGGTAAATCCTTCACACGACCACCGCGGATTAACACTATGGAGTGTTCCTGCAGATTGTGCCCTTCACCAGGTATGTAAGCAATCACCTCAACCTTATTGGTTAAACGAACTTTTGCCACTTTGCGCAAAGCCGAATTGGGCTTTTTAGGCGTAGTGGTGTACACGCGGGTACAAACGCCACGGCGCTGAGGACAGCTATCTAAAGCTCTTGATTTACTTTTTGCCCTGATGATTTCTCTACCTTTTCTTACTAATTGTTGTATTGTAGGCATTCTTACCTTTTATTTTTGGGAGGGCAAAGGTAAGCGGCTTGTTGGGAAATACC
>JADZFY010000374.1 GCA_020854215.1 Chitinophagaceae bacterium
ATGGTATGCCGGACGTGATTCTCAACGTACGTGGAGCAATCAGCAACAATGGCTGCCTCTGGCCGACTCCCTTTTTGATTTTATCCGGCATAGTGAATACTATGGACTCTTTCCGTCGGATTATCATCTACACCATTTATCCGGTATCCGGTATAAACTTCAAACCGATTCAGCGGCTATGCTCGACGCCACGATATGGGCACGTGCCGATCTGCTTCTTACGGATGCAGTGATGCAAATCGCGAAAGAGATACGTTTGGGACGATTACAAAAAGATAGTGTTACACTCAGAAAAGACACAGTTCTTTCCGATTCTTTTTATGTGGCTTTACTTAGTGACATGCACCGCAGAAATGAAGTAACGAGCCTGTTGCGGGCGCTGGAGCCTCACTACAACGGTTACGTGGAGTTGAGAATGGCATTAAAAGACTTTGTGGATTCCATGGACAGAAAAAGCTACACCTATTTATCTTATCCCTTTTTTGATCCCGTAGATTCAGTAAATTTTTTACGAAACCTGCAATCACGACTGTACGAAGGAGGCTACATAGCATTTAACGACCCGGCAGCGGATACGGCAACATTAGCCGCCTCCGTTAGGGCATATCAGAAAGATCACGATCTGAAAGCAGACGGCGTTGCCGGGCCAATGGTGGTAAAATCACTGAATTCAAACGACCAGGAGAAGTTTAGAACCATTGCTATTAACCTGGACAGGTATAAGCAATTGCCGGACACCATGCCCACGCGGTACCTGTGGGTTAATATTCCGGAATACCGTCTGCGCTTGTGGGATAATGATACGCTGATTCTGGAGTCAAAAATTGTCGTTGGGCAGCCACAGACCAGAACGCCGCTCCTGACCAGTACGCTTTCAAATTTTATTCTTTTCCCTCAATGGACTGTCCCTTACAGTATCATATTTAAAGAGATGCTCCCGAAAATAAGAACGAATGTGAACTATCTTGCTAAGGAAAACCTGATGGTAGTGGACAAATATGACAGCATCATAGACCCGCATACCGTGAACTGGTTCAAGTTAAATAAAAATTATTTCCCTTATCTGCTGAAGCAACGGGAAGGTGATGACAATTCTCTGGGAGTAATTAAGTTTAATTTCAGGAATAAATACAGTGTGTATCTGCATGATACCAATGCAAGAGGACTTTTTTCCAGAACCAACAGAGCGCTTAGCCACGGATGTGTACGTGTACAGCAGTGGAACAAGTTATCGAAATATTTGGTGCAGGACGATTCTTTGCGCTATCGCCCCGATACGTTGTCTGCCTGGATGAAAAGAAAGGAAAAACATACGGTTAATTTTTCAAGAAAGTTGCCCATCTATATCCGTTATTTCACTACTGATGTACAAAACGGAAAGATTGTTTTTTTTGATGATGTGTACGCAGAAGATAAAACCGCAAGGCAGATGTGGTTTAATAATAAAAGTAATGTGTCCGCGTTGTGATCGTTTTTAGCACGCCGGGTTATACCCGAACGGAACAGACTGAAAAAAATCGGGCATCAATGGATTCATCCGTCCCCTGAAAATGGCGTTTTTTCCCTGTTTCATAGCTGATATTGTATAAATTGCTTTTGTAAAATCCAATATAATGAAGAAAGGCACACTTTTTATTTCTCTGCTGGTTTGTATAAGTACGGCCGTTATCGCCCAACAATCAAAAAGAGCGAAGGTTGAAAAAGCACCTGCAATTCAACGTGGTGTTGCCAGTTATTATGCCGATAAATTTCAAGGCAGACGAATGGCCAACGGCAATAAATATGATCACCAAAAACTCACGGCTGCCGCTAATCGCTACCCTTTGGGAGTTTGGGTGAAGGTAAGCAACCTTTCAAACAAAAAATCCGTCATTGTTCAGATCACAGACCGCATGCACCATAAGAATAAGCGGTTAATTGATTTATCGAAATCGGCTGCAAAAAAGCTGGGATTCGTAAAAAAGGGACTTACCAGGGTGAGTGTAGAAGTGGTAGATCCGCCGGATCCGCCGGAGGCAGACGAGGAACAGTAGTTGATAAATGCCTTTTTCCGTATTGTATATTTTTCAAATTATACCTTTGATAAACTTTTAAACAAAATACAGAAATGAGAAAACCACTATTGAGCTTTTTAGCAGTGTGCATCCTTAGCACTGCCATTGCCCAGGAAAATGCCATTAAGAATCCCTACAAAAAGAAACCAGCATTTGGTTTTGCATTTACCTTACACGATTTTCAAACTGCCCAGGATTTAAAAAACACCTCCCTGAGTCAGGTATTAAAAGACAAGCAATGGTATAAAGCAGGACGAATGAGTCCTGGCGTAGCGTTGACCTATTTTCAGGGACTATCCAATCATTTTGATTTGATGGCTCGTTTGGGTGGAACCTTTACGGATTATCCGGTGCCCAATAAACCACAAAGCGGAAACGACAAGTTACTTGCAGAATTGGATGCCAATATTAATGCCAAGTTGTTAAGCGACAAGTATTGGGTTACACCTTACCTGACGGCAGGTGTGGGCGGATCGCAATGGAATGGTCACTGGGGCGCCTACGTTCCTCTGGGACTGGGAGTACAGTTGAATTTATTAGACCAGGCCTTCATCAATTTTAATGCACAGTATAGGGTGGCTGTAACAACCGCTACCACTGCCAACCATTTGTTTTACAGTTTAGGTGTGGCAGGTTCATTATTTGAGAAAAAAGAACCTAAGGTGGTACCGCCCCCTCCACCGCCTGTTCCGGTGGATACCGATAAAGATGGTATTGTAGATTCTTTGGATGCCTGCCCCGACGTTGCCGGTCTGGCACAGTTTAATGGCTGTCCGGATACCGATGGAGATGGTATTGCCGACAAAGATGACAAATGCCCTGAAGTGAAAGGTCTTGCAAAATATCAGGGTTGTCCTATCCCGGATACGGACAGCGACGGTATTAATGACGAAGAAGATAAATGCCCGAACGAAGCCGGTGTTGCAAAATACCAGGGTTGCCCCATTCCCGATACGGATGGCGACGGTGTTAACGATGAAGAAGATAAATGCCCTGCACTTGCCGGTCCTGTAAGCAACCAGGGTTGCCCCGAGATTAAGGAAGAAATAAAAAAACGCATTGAAGTAGCTGCCAAAAGAGTATTTTTTGCAACCGGTAGTTATAAGTTGCTCACCAAGTCGAACAAATCGCTCGATGAAGTGGCAAAAATACTCAATGAAGATCCGAACCTTAAATTAGATGTGGAAGGGCATACCGACAATACCGGGAAGGCGGATAAAAACCAAATATTAAGTGAACAACGTGCAAAGGCGGTGGTAGATTACCTGGTGAATAAAGCAGGCGTAGATCCCACCAGGCTTACTTCGGCTGGTTTCGGACAAGATCAACCCATTGCTGACAATAAAACGGCAGCGGGACGAGCCCAAAACCGTCGTGTAGCGATGAAGTTGCATTACAATTAATCAGACATTTGTAACAATTAACAGAAAGGCTGCTCCGAATGTCCGGAGCAGCCTTTCTGTTGGAATAAACTGGTGTAAAAATACCAACGCCTATGGCTCGTCATTACAAAAGAAATCAGGTTTGGAACCACCCGCAGGTGAGTATAGCTACGATGATTTTACAGCCCGATTGTTATTATATGGAAGAAGAGGTGGAGATATCTGAAATTCGGAAAATGTTGGGTGATGCCAGTTACGAAGAATGGTTTCAAATGTACCTTAACTATTACAAGCGCTACAGACCGGAGTTACCCCGAACCCGATTTTATACTAAGGGATTTAGCGTCAGTGGTGATAGCGTTTTCTTTCTGATGAAAGAGTCGTTTTTCCAAAACTTTTTGGAAGCGAAATGGTACTGCAGGTTATCCAGTTTGGCAAATATTGAATATTACCTGGAGCCGGCATATTATACCAACGAGATACAGTTTAAGAAATCGTTCACATGGCTTAAATCATTGCAATCCGCTATCTTTCCTGAATGCCGGTTTTACCAGTTTGAATTTCACCGGCATGGAAGGTAAGCGTTCAGTTTTGGCATCAAAAAAGGTTATCCGTATCAGATAACCTCAATCCTATCCCACTTATAACTTTTATTTGTATCCCACCATTCCTTGCGTAGCTTTGCATCCGCCTCTGGAAGAAGTGCATGAAGTAAAGGTAACTCCCAGTATCAGGGCCAACAGGCCAATAACAAAAATTTTTTTCATTGTGATTTTTTTTGATAAAACAATAACATTTACAAGCATGGCGCCCGTAGGAGTAGGAATTAATGTTATTCTTCAGGGGGGAATTGGAGATAAGAAATATCCTGTAA
>JADZFY010000375.1 GCA_020854215.1 Chitinophagaceae bacterium
GCCCCCAGCTTCCTTTTAATTTACCCGACTTACTGTATATCAGAATATTATTTTTAGTTTCATTGGTAAGTAAGATGATACGCCCTTTCCTGTCCTGCACCATTTCGTGACAATCATTTACGGGATGTTTATCCGGATTAAGCGTTCCCCAATTTTTGTTCATACGATAGCGCAACCCGTTGTGCCCGTATATGGGATCCTGGCTTTTTGCCAGCATGTCATGTGCAATAGCCATAGCACCCGCGGTGAATCCGGCATGTTTTAAAAATCGTCGTCTGTTCATACAGTGTTATATAAATAATAAAAATAAAATGGTTGCCTGTTACGCAATAATATCACGGACAACCTTGCCTCCAACGTCCGTTAATCGGTACCTTCTACCCTGGAACCTATAGGTAAGTTTTTCGTGATTAAAGCCCAGTTGATTTAATATCGTCGCATGAAAATCGTTGATGTGAACCGGGTTTCTCACAATATTGTATCCAAATTCATCCGTTTCTCCGTAAACCATTCCCGGTTTAATACCGCCACCCGCCATCCAAATGGAAAAACATCGGGGATGATGGTCGCGGCCATAATTATCTTCACTCATTTTGCCCTGACAATAATTGGTTCGGCCAAATTCACCACCCCAAATTACCAGTGTTTCATCGAGCAATCCTCTTTGTTTTAAATCGGTAATCAATGCAGCCGAGGGCTGATCCACGTCTTTCGCCTGCCCTCTCATTTCATTGGGCAAGTTGCCATGCTGGTCCCATCCCTGATGATACAGTTGGATAAACCGCACACCATTTTCTGAAAGCTTGCGGGCCAGCAAACAGTTGGCAGCAAAAGTTCCCGGCACCAGGCATTCAGAACCATACAATTTAATAATATCGTCAGACTCTTTTGAAACATCCATGATTTCGGGTACAGCGGTTTGCATGCGATACGCCATCTCATATTGCTGAATTTTAGCGGCAATTTCCGGATCACCAAATTCCTTAAGTTGGAGTTCATTGAGCGCAGCCACCTTGTCTAACATCTTACGCCGGGCCTCCCTGTCCATTCCCTCGGGATCCTGTAAATACAGGATTGGATTTTCACCACTGCTAAATTGTACACCCTGATGAATGGAATCTAAAAAACCGTTCGACCAAAGTTTGGAATACACGCCCTGTCCGTTTCCTTTGCCACGTGAGAGCAACACACAAAATGCAGGCAGATTTTTATTTTCGGTTCCCAGTCCATAACTTACCCACGATCCCATGCTGGGACGATTTCCCTGCTGGGCTCCCGTCTGAAAAAAAGTGAGGGCCGGATCGTGATTAATGGCCTCAGTATGCATTGACCTCACGATACAGAGATCATCCACTATTCCGGCCATATGTGGAAATATTTCGCTTACCCACGCTCCTGACTGCCCGTGCTGATTAAATTTATAATAGGACCCGACAAGCGGGAAAGTAGTTTGACCGGAAGTCATCCCCGTCAATCGTTGCCCCCGCCGAACAGACTCCGGAAGATCCTGCCCCATCATCTTGTTGAGCAAAGGCTTATAATCAAAAGTTTCTAATTGGGAGGGTGCACCATTCTGAAACAGATAGATCACTCTTTTTGCTTTTGGAGCAAAATGAGGGATGCCGGGAATAAAGTCTTCCGCATCTGCTGATGATCCGTCAAATAACCCGGGAATAAGCAATGAGCCAAGAGCGGCACTCCCCAGTCCAATACTCATCCGCGACAGGAATTTGCGACGGTTGATGTTCAGTCCATATTGCAATATCTCTTTGTTCATCGCGATTAAGTTTTAGTGATGGCTTCGTCCATATTGTAGATTACCTGAATCATGCGCGCCAGTGCTGCTAATTCTGGCGAGGGTGTACTCACCAATTGATATTCTCCAACCCGTATCACTTTTTCAACAATCGCAGGGTTGGATGTAAAGATGGTCTTTTGATTATTGAGATAATCTAATAGTACTGTTTGTTCCTGCAGATCGGGATGCCGGTTAATAATGCGCATGAACGTCTCATTTACTGCAGCCTCCGGGCTTTGCCGTTTTTGAATGATTAAATCTGCCAGTGCAACTGAGGCTTCCAGTACCGTAGGATCATTCATCATCACCAATGCCTGCAATGGCGTATTGGTGCGCGATCTTTTC
This sequence comes from Chitinophagaceae bacterium, assembly GCA_020854215.1. Lineage (GTDB taxonomy): Bacteria > Bacteroidota > Bacteroidia > Chitinophagales > Chitinophagaceae > Agriterribacter. Next base: position 2,144 of record JADZFY010000375.1, read on the forward strand.
ACCTCGCACTGGTCGCGGTTACTGGCATCAAAAATCATCATAGAAGGTGGCGGAACTGTTCGTTTAATAAATGTGTACATCCCCCGCCGATACAATTTATCGCCATGATCCTGCTTATAGGTTGCCAACAGGCCCCTGCCTGAAGTAGCCAACTCCCATAACCCCGGCGGCTGATAGGGTTTAACACTGGGTCCACCAATGATCGGCTTCAATAGTCCGCTGCTGGATAACACCATATCGCGTACCATTTCCGCATTCATGCGGATACGCGGTGCGCGTGACAAATAGATATTCCCCGGGTCGGCTTTTAATTTCTCAGGAGAAATTGCAGACGACTGGCGGTAGGTAGCCGACATACAAATTTGTTTTACTAACCGTTTTATATTCCAACCGTTTTCTCTGAAATCTACTGCGAGCCAGTCAAGTAGTTGCGGATGCGTAGGCAGATCTCCCTGCATACCGAAGTCGTTTGCTGTTTTTACAATGCCACGTCCAAAAAATTCCTGCCATATCCGGTTTACAAAAACCCTGGCAGTAAGAGGGTTTCTGGCATCAAACAACCATTTTGACAAACCCAGGCGGTTTTTGGGAAGATCATTCGAAAATGTCATGATGGCCGTTGGCGTGCCGGGTTGTACCTCTTCGGCATGTTGGTCATATACTCCTCTGGTAAGGATATAGGTTTTTCGCACCGTATCTGCATCCTTCATAACAGACACCTGTAATCCGGCCGTATCGGAACTGGTAATAAAGTTCAACACCCCTTTAAGGTCTTCCTGCGAAATATCCATCCGCGGGTTTTTGGCAAAGGTTTCATGTCCGCCAACGGTTGATTCCAGCCCAACTTCCTTAATACTGTTGAAGAACGCAGAAAGCTGATAAAAATCTTTTTGGGAGATGGGATCGTACTTATGGTCGTGACATTTGGCGCATTCAATGGTCATGCCCAGGATAGCGGTGCCCAGCGTATTTGTTCTGTCCACCACGTATTCTACCCGGTATTCCTCATCAATTACGCCTCCTTCTTCTGTTATTTTATGATTGCGGTTAAAGCCTGTGGCTAATATCTGTTCTTTGGTTGCGTTGGGCATCAAATCACCCGCCAATTGCCAGGTGAGAAACTGGTCGTAAGGCAAATTCTCATTAAACGCATGAATCACCCAGTCGCGCCAGGGCCATTGTGACCGGTAGTTATCATCCTGATACCCGTGAGAGTCGGCAAACCTCGCAGCATCTAACCAGGGAATCGCCATTCTTTCACCATACGCAGGTTTTTGTAACAGCGCGTCAATCGTTTTTTCGTAAATATCAGGGTCTTTACTGCTCAGGAAGCTGTCTATCAAACCGGGTGTGGGCGGTAATCCTGTAATGTCCAGCGCAATACGGCGGAGTAATCGTTCCTTGTCGGCTTCTGCATTAGGCTCCAGGTCGTGTGCCTCCATTGAACGCAACACAAAATGGTCTATTTCATTTCTGGGCCAAGCTGTGTTTTGCACATCCGGAAGTATCGCTTTTTTGGGGGGAGAAAAAGCCCAATGCGGCTCATATTTGGCTCCCTCGGCAATCCATGTTTTTATTATTGCAATTTCTTCGGGTGTTAATGCAGGCAGATTGCCTGAAGCCGGAGGCATTCTTATACTCGTATCTGTAGAAGAAATGCGAAGAAAAACTTCAGACAGATTGGGTTTGCCCGGCACTATTGCGTGTGCGCCAGGATTCTCCTTCAGCGCTTTGTAGGCCTCCTCCTGAATATCTAATCGTAACCCGGCTTCTCGTTTATTCGCATCCGGGCCATGACAGGCATAACATTTGTCGGACAGGATTGGTCGTACCTGAAAATTATAACTGACGCTTCCGCCTGCGCTACTATGTTTCATCTTCTTTTGGTAAAATAATCCAAAGCCTAACAGCGCAAGGGTGCCCGTTATACAAAACAACACAACCACATAAATTTTTTTCATATAGCAAGAATAACAATCTGGTTTTTGGGTGGCTGAAAGAAACCTTCACAGGCCAATCGTTAACAAAAACGACAAAGGATGTATTGCCATGGTAACATGGGGTGCCTGACAAAGTTGATCTAAAGCTACAGAAATTTTTGCGTTTACAGCGATGATTTTATCAAAACAGAGATAAGAAATATCTTTAGCCTTACTTTTATTTTTTTCTTTTTTACAATACACCATGAACAACGATGCACTACAAGCTATGCGCCAATACGCAGACAGTAGCGCAACTGTTTCCTATACTTTTCGTTTAATGCAGCTTAAAGTGTTTAAACAAGCTTTAATTGCACACGAAAAGGAGATATACGCTGCACTATATACCGACTTAAGAAAAAATGAAACCACGGCATTCCTTACGGAATACGGACTTGTACTTGCCGAGGTGAAATTAGCTATCAAAAAGCTGGAACAATGGATGCGGCCAAGGCGGGTGAAAACGGCAATGATTAACTTCCCGTCTACGAGTTGGATTTATCCTTATCCCAAAGGGGTAGTTTTAGTAATCGGCACCTGGAATTATCCGATTCTGCTCACTTTAGCTCCTTTAGTTGGCGCCATTGCCGGTGGAAATTGTATTGTACTTAAACCTTCAGAACACGCACCCGCTACAGCGGCGGTTATTGCCAAAATCATTTCAACTACTTTCCTCCCAAATTATATTCATGTAGTTCAGGGAGATGGCGGCAAAGTTGTTCCCGAACTAATGAATCACTTCCGGTTCGACCATATTTTTTTTACAGGGGGTGGCCGTGTGGGAAAAGAACTGTATATGGCAGCGGCCAAAGCTTTGATTCCTGTTACACTGGAACTGGGAGGCAAAAGCCCTGCCGTTGTTGAGCAGGATGCCAATATCGCCATCACTGCCCGTCGCATTGTTTTTGGAAAGTTCATCAATGCGGGTCAAACCTGTGTAGCGCCAGACTATATTCTTGTGCACAGGGATGTTCAGGATGCACTGGTAGATGCGTTGCGTGCAGCTATCCGTATTGCATTCGGCGAAAACTCACAGCACAGCAATGATTTCGCACGTATCATTAACAGCAACAGATTTAACACCCTGGTGTCTCTGCTCGAGCAAAGCAAAACCCAAATTGTTCATGGAGGTAAGTATGATGCTGAGGACTTATATATTGAACCCACCTTATTGAACAATGTTTCAAAGGAGGCCCCTTTAATGCAGGAGGAAATATTTGGCCCCCTGCTTCCCATTATTCCATTCCGTTCGCAACAGGAGGCACTGGAAATAATAGCCCAACATCCCAACCCACTCGCGTTTTACCTGTTTACTTCGAATAAAAAAAAGGAAGAGGATTGGTTGAGCCGCGTGAATTTTGGAGGAGGTTGTATTAATAATGCCATCCAGCACCTCGGCAATCCTCATCTCCCCTATGGTGGTGTGGGACAAAGCGGCACAGGCGCATATAGGGGTAAATACAGTTTTAAAACGTTTACGCATGACCGTGCTGTGCTAAAGACACCCCGATGGTTGGATCTGACGATAAAATATCCCCCGTACAGAGGTGCGCTGAAATGGTTGCGGAAATTTTACTAACCCGTCTTCTGAATACTTGCTAAGGTATGGTTCTAATAAACGCATTCTCATTCGGGCACAGCCGCCTTGTATAGTATTGTGTTGGTATGGGCCCGTATGAAATAATCCTCAGTGGCACGAATAAAGACCGTTTCTCCTTTTTTTAGTTGCACCGTTTCTAAGCCAGACACAATTTCTATTTCCCCATCCGCAACATGAAGTATTTCGGCCGAAAATGCAATATGCCGATAGGACTGCAGCGGAGAAAGTGCAATACGACTCAATACAAAATCCGAAACCGGGCAGGGAAAGATGGTTTCCCATCCTCTTTTCTCGCCATCTACAAGTCTGGGAGTAATACCTTCAAACAATGTATGGGTTAAGAGTTCCGGCACATCTACATGCTTTGACGTTAATCCTCCGCGCAACACGTTATCGGAGTTCGACATCAGCTCCATGTTCTGACCTTCCAGATATGCGTGTGGAACACCTGCACCCTGAAATATTGCCTGACCCGGATGCAGTCGTATTAAATTGAAAAAATAAATGGAAAAAATACCGCGATCAATATTACGATACGGACCTTCCGGCGTTGGCAAGACTTTGCAAGCCCAGTATGCCGGATCCGATTTCGGTAGTTGATGGGATTGATACAACAGGCTGGCCTCCTGCAGTAACGGGTTGAGCATATCATCTACCGAAGCCTGTGGCAATTGCATTACGTACTTATAAAGTCCATAATAACCTTCCTTTTCAAACAACGGTGCAAGTGTTTTGAATGCTTGTGTTTCATTAAGTGTTTGAAGCAGCCGTTCCTTTGTTTTAAATCCGTGCAACAGCCAAAACTCGCTCAACGCCAGCATCATCTCCGGCTTATGATTGTCGTCTTTGTAATTGCGGTGCGGTGCATTCACCGGAATACCCGCCTCGCTTTCACGCGCGAATCCTTTTTCCGCCTCCTGTTTTGAAGGATGCACCTGAATAGACAGCATCTCTTTTACGTCTAAGACTTTTAACAGAAAGGGTAACCGGCCAAATCGTTCAGCGGTTTGTTTCCCCAGCCAATATTCCGGATTACCGGCTATCAATTTATCTAAAGGAATTTTTTGATTCTCACTTTGTTCAACAAAAGACGGAGCATTAGGGTGGGCGCCCATCCAATATTCGGCATAAGCCTCGTTTGTTGCGTTGACAATGCCTAACAGCGTGGAGATAAACGTAGTTCCACCCCAGGGGTAATGTTGTATTTTGCCAATAAGCTTAAACATATCCTACAAAATTATCTACCATCAGTTGTTGATTCCACTTTCATACATTTCATCGCGCAGCAGGTTTTTGCCATCGGCTGCTGATGTGGCTAATTCATCGCAGCGGTTATTATAAGGGTTGTCGGCATGGCCTTTCACCCATACAAATTGTACGCTGTGTTTCTGAGCAAGCTGGTGGTATTTCTTCCAGAGATCTTTATTTTTTTTACCTCCTTTAAAGTCTGTCGCAATCCAGTTCTTCAGCCAGCCTTCTTTTACAGACTTAACTACATACTGGCTATCAGAATAAATAGTTACAGAAAGATTGCTTTTGGTTAGTGCCTCCAATCCGGCAATCACCGCCATAAGTTCCATCCGGTTATTGGTGGTGAGGCGAAAACCCTGGGATAGTTCCTTTTGGGCCTTACCCCATTGGAGAATTACGCCATAACCACCCGGGCCGGGGTTACCTCTTGCTGCACCATCGGTGTACATGATTAATGTAGTTGTTGACGTGGTAATCATTGGAGTCTTGAAAATTGAAAGGACAAATCCAGCATCTAATATCTGCCGGTTTTTATAAATGATTTTTTTAACTACCGGGCCTTCTGTTGGTGTCTATGAACTGATGCTCCATAGTCACACCTGGAAAACACCGGTGGTAAAAGTATCAGTTGTTTTTTTGTGATTAGCCGCTGCAATTCCCTCGGCAATAACTTTCCGGGTATCTGCCGGATCAATAATATCGTCTACCCATAGGCGTGCTGCGGCATATAATGGTGTAGTTTGTTTTTCATATCGCTGCGAAATATCTGCTAACAGTTTATGCTCTGCATCCGGATCAATCGTTTCACCTTTTGCCTTTAACGCGTTTACCTGTATTTGCAATAAGGTTTGCGCGGCCTGTGCGCCGCCCATTACCGCTATTTTAGCAGAGGGCCACGCATAAATGAAGCGAGGATCATACGCCTTTCCACACATGGCGTAGTTACCGGCACCGTAGGAATTACCAATGACTATTGTGATTTTGGGCACCACCGAATTGGCTACAGCGTTCACC
>JADZFY010000376.1 GCA_020854215.1 Chitinophagaceae bacterium
TCATAAAAACTCCCCGCTCCCGGTTGTTCCCAGGAAGCGATGGTGTGCAACGCAGACATTTTTTCCTCCGGCGTTTTCATCAATGCTATTTTCTTAAATTCATCAGCTATCCACCAGCGATTGTTTAAAGGGTAATCTGCATGATCCAGCACGGCACCCCGTTCATAGTTCTTCGCTTTATATTTGGGTACACTGGTTTGTAAACCAATAGAGGAGAACAAATCTGCGCACAAATCATCAATACGTTTCCTAAGTTCCGGAGCAACCGGTTGGGTATCGGCTTTATTCATCGTTTCCAGTGCAGTATGCATCACTTCGGTTATCCGTTCCTGTTTTACCGATGCCAGTATTTCATTTGCTTTCTGCTCCAAAGATTGTTCATACAGCAGCCGCCTGCGCGTATACGTATCGTAGTAAGCACGCAGTAAAAGCATTTGCCAGCGCCAGTTGCTTTTTTGTTGGGGATAATCCGATTCTAATTTTTTCCAAAAGGTGAAAGTTGTTTCCACTCCGCCATTCTCCGCCAACGGCCCACTCCAGTTGCGCTCGAGCGCTGTAATGCCATCTGCTGCCGCATGTTCAACCCCTGGGACAAAGAAGAAGCGGGTATATTCCTGTAAAATTTCGTTGACATTTTTATTGGGATTCCATCCCCGCATACTCCATATTACTTTATTAACATCGTCATGGCAGCCGTCGGAATAGGAAACAAAGCCGTCGGTAAAAGGCGCATAGGTTTGATGGATTTTTGCAAATGCAAAAGGACGCGGATTCACAGATTCCCTGCCCAGCGTTAATGCATAGGCCTGGTCGAATTGTTCCACGGGAAATTCACAACGTACGGAATGAGTGATGTCCGGATACTGACGATGCTGGTATTTTTTGGGCAGACGGTACCGGGTTTCAGCAATAGGAGGGCTACCCGGACCAGAAACTACACCCTGCAGCCAGTCGGGTTTTTCCCGGTCAAGGTAACGATAGAAATAATCTATCTGTTCTACACTGAAGCCCTGTAAGGATATCCAGATTTTAGCATTAGGGTGATACTTCACCAGTCGCGCATGCAAATCGCGTAGAAAGGGCAATACTTCCGCAGGATGGTTGTCACCCGGATCACCTCCCGGGAAAAAAATATGATCGAGTCGCGGACATTCACGATAAAAATTTTCATGCCGTTCCAATTCCGTTTCTCTTTTCGCCTTGTCGTTGAGGTCGAAAGTAGCGGGTGTCCACACCCAATAATCCATATCGTATTTACGGCATATTTCGCTGATGCGTATATTCATTTCCCCCGGCGGTATAGGAAACAGCGGGCTCGGTTGATCGTCTTCATGAAATGGAATGCCTTCCACTGCATTGGTTCCAAAAATAGCCAGCTCGCGGATGTACTGATCGTATTGCGCAACCGACCATGCATCATAGGAATTTGCTGTAGTACGATATCCCAATTGATGTCCACGAATGGGATAAGCCGGTGATGAGGCGACATCGGAGTATTCGTTAAGCTGCAAACTTCCACGAGCCATTTCCATATTGCGCAGCAGCCATCCGGCGCCAAATAAAATGCCGCGGTCATCAGCTCCTATCACCCATACAACAGTGCCATTAGTGCCAGCCCTGGTTACCACCCGAAATCCTTCGGCTTTAAATTCGGCGCCGTTCTTTCCTGAGCCGGCAGGTGTATCCCTGCCCATCAGTTGGGTATCGGATGACAATACCAATGCGATAACCGGAACACTCTTTTTTGGCCAGATACTTTTGGTACTGAGTGTAACACCCGTGCGTTTGGCAATCTCTTCCACCAGCACCTGTGATGCGGTGGACTTCATTATATCCGAAACGGAAGGCGATGTTAAAATAACCGCATTTTTCAACTGCAGGGGTTGTGCACCCGGCGAAAATGCAGAAGCCAGAACAGTGAGCACAACGCCTGTAAATTTGATCAGGCTAACACGCATGGAAAGGAACAATTGTTGAAGCATACACCAATGAGAACACCGAAAAGCGAATATACTCAACAACAGAAGCCAATGCTATGCCTTCCTTATTCGCGAAGTGGGGCTTCTCAAAAAGAAAAGGATTGCACTTTTTAAAGTGACAATCCTCTCAAAAATTTTACGCGTTACCAGATCAGTTGGGTTCTCTTTTCCCTGCATACGCAGTCCTGCCTGCTCCCTGTAACATGCTGCTGCTAAAACCGGTATCCCACTGAAGCGCCAAAGCCCAAATTTTTCCAGTTACTTTTATCAGCCGGAACGCCATCCACTTTGGGGTTCAACTCTCCCAATCCGAGTTGTCCGTTTAACTGCAAACTGAAGCCGTTGTTTAATTCGTATCCCACCAATACATTTCCACCAAAATCGAACGGCTTTACATAATATGCGGTGTTCAGTAATGATGCAGCATATTCACCGGCGCTGATTTCTCCTTTAAACTTCGCTTCAAGTTCAATAGCGGCATCCCCGCTTTTAGCCTTGCTCTTTCCCGAAATTCCAAAAGCAGCATAAGGACCTGCACCCAGCAACAACCTGCCTGATCCAAGCTCCGGCTTGAACAGAATGTTTACCGGCAACTCCACGTATGAAAGATGTTGAGTGTATTCTACATTGTTATTTTTCCTTTGAGCGCCTTTGGTTGAATAGATAAGTCCGGGTTGCAGGTAGAATCCTTCGGAAACAAACAGATCGGCATTCACACCGGCGTGAAAACCGGTTTTAAAATCGTTGGAGAGTTTATTGCCCAAAAAATCATCGCCATTGATGGTATTCATATTTACGCCTGCTCTTATTCCAACGGAAACAAGTTTATCTTCTCCTTTTTGCGCAAAAGCGCTTGCAACAAACAGTGACAGACCAGCAGACAGTGCAAAAAAATGTTTTTTCATGATGGGTATAATTATTTTGCGCAAAGATATAGTTCACGCTCCTATTAAACCATGGTAAGAGGTTACCAATTACTAAGAGAAACATAAAGTTCACCATACCTGTTATTTCGCAAAATAAAAGCCCGGCATCATCTTGAAAACACCGCTTCCCCATCTTGTATTTCGCGTTCCTGTTTGGCGCTTTTCAGATTGTAGCCGGTTGGTACTGCCAGAAAAAAACCAGGCAAATTGCCTGGTATGATATAAGTTAATATTTATCCCGATCGCTTAAATACGTTTCAAGAGTTTGGAGGGCAGCATAAAAATTGCTTTAACCAATTCCAATACCCCGTCAACAGCAATTCCCAGCAGGCGAAAGGGCAACAGCACCAACCAAATAACCGGATACAA
>JADZFY010000377.1 GCA_020854215.1 Chitinophagaceae bacterium
AAGCACTTCGCCACGACGATCGCTTTCTGCATGTATCTGCCTGGGAATTTAAGGGTGAACACAGCTGGAATTTGAATAAAGAAGTGTTGGAGTTTGAACTCGCCAAGCCAACGCAGCGGAATTATAAGTAATGTGGAAAGGTGCGAATGTGGAAAGGTGGGAATGTGATGAATGTGGAAATGTGGCGGTCGGTACGCGACGAAGGAGCGTCAGACCACTGCATCGAGGCGGACAGCAGGATAGTTTGAGAAATGTGGCAAGTGTGAGAAATATAGAAGGAAAGAATAGTATTCTTTTTTAATTATAAACGCTAACACTTATGGAACACAAGAACGTTGTTGTTGAAAAGTCGTTGGATTTTTCAGTAGAACTTATTAAGTTTTGTGAATTGCTGGAAAAACAAAGAAAGTTCATTCTTGCAAATCAACTACTTAAAAGTGGCACTTCAATTGGGGCAAATATTTTTGAGGCACAGCATGCTGAAAGCAGAAGCGATTTTATTCACAAAATGAAGATAGCCGTAAAGGAAGCAAATGAAACATTGTATTGGTTAGTGATTTGCGAGCGAAGTGAGAGTTATCCTAATAGTAGTTCTTTAAAACCTCTTGCAGAGGAATTGATTAGAATAATATCTAAAATAATACTTTCAAGTAAAGGCAAGCGTATTGGTGGGATATTAACTCTGTTAATAGCTGCTTTTTCTTTGTTGGTATCAGACTTAAAATGGATGTTAACGTAGAACGAGGAAGTATTCCGACACTCTTTGCTATCATCTCTTATTTCAATTTTGTGCCAGGTGTAAAAAATATTTTCCACACCTGGCACATTTACCACATTTTCATATTAACTATGGAACATTACAACATGAACCTCACCCTCAAAGTGTGGAAACAGAAAAATCAAAACGAAAGAGGACATTTTGAAACCTATCAGGTGAAGAACATTTCTTCAGAAATGTCGTTTCTGGAAATGTTTGATGTACTCAATGAAGAACTGATTGAAGAAAATAAAGAGCCCATTGCTTTTGATCACGATTGCCGCGAAGGTATTTGTGGAATGTGTTCTATGTATATTAACGGACGTCCGCACGGACCCTGGCATGGTACCACCACCTGCCAGTTACACATGCGGGCATTTAAGGACGGCGACACGGTGGTAGTTGAGCCGTGGCGAGCCAATGCTTTCCCTGTTATCAAAGACCTGATGGTGGACCGGCACGCGTTTGACAGAATCATTCAGGCGGGTGGATTTGTTTCCGTTAATACCGGCAATGCGGTAGATGGCAATGCGATTCCCATCAAGAAAGATAATGCAGATGCTGCCTTTGCTGCTGCTGCCTGTATTGGATGTGGCGCCTGTGTGGCTGCTTGCAAAAACAGTTCGGCAATGCTTTTTGTTTCTGCTAAGGTTGCCCATCTGTCATTGTTACCCCAGGGAGAACCGGAAAAAAGAACCCGTGTGCTCAATATGATTGAGCAAATGGATAAAGAGGGGTTTGGCTCCTGCACCATGACGGAAGCCTGCGAAGCGGTTTGTCCAAAAGAAATATCGGTTGATAATATTGCCCGGTTAAATGCGCAATACTTATCGGCAGCGGCCACTATTGAAAAATAAACTGCATTGGGTACCTGGCAAAGATTAGGATCAAACAAAACGTTGGGGTGGCAAAAAAGCTGTCCCGACATACCATAAAGCTGAAGTATCTTCATAGTGCTATGCTTTCACGCATTTGCTATTTTTTAAAATGTCTAATACGTCGAACTATGGGAGGATATCCTTTACCGGTTTGTCATTTTTTGGTGGATTGGGGCGGTAATTCCACCGGCTTTTCCGAGGTTTCGGGGTTAACACGTGAAGTGGAGGTAATAACCTATCGGGAAGGAAATTCGCCCGAATCATCATTCGTTATGATGCCTGGGCTCGAGAAATATTCTACAGTAAAACTGTCTCGGGGAATCGTCAAAGGCGACAATGATTTTTTTAATTGGATCAATACAATTGCACTCAACCAGGTAGAGCGAAGAGACGTAACGATTTCGCTTCTCAACGAAGACCACGAACCGGTAAGGGTATGGAGGCTTAGGAACGCATGGCCCTGTAAAATTTCATCATCAGATTTAAAAGCGGGTGCAAATGAAGTTGCAATCGAGACATTAGAGTTAGTGTATGACAGATTGACGATAGAATCCATGTAATCATTTTTCATAAGACTATAGCCAAATGGATGGACAACCGCGAACCGGACTGTCCTTTTAACCTATTTGGAAGAAATCCGCTACTTTGCATGGGTAAATCCAGGCTTTGCAAGAATTACAAATTACCGATATTTCCATAGACTCGATCGAAAACCAACTCACGCTTCAGAAACGATTGCACCTCGCCATTCTTCGGCTCGACAAAATTCACCCCATCGTTTCGGGAAATAAGTGGTTTAAACTGCAGTATTACCTCCGTGAGGCAACGGAAAAGGGATATCAAACTTTGCTTACATTCGGCGGCGCCTACTCTAATCATATCGCCGCTACTGCTTATGCAGCCAAAGCACACGGATTCAATGCCATTGGAGTTATCCGCGGCGAACAACCACAACAATGGTCACACACTTTACAGGAAGCGTCCGCGCAGGGCATGCGGCTTACTTTTTTGCCCAGAAATGAATTTGCGCAAATCAAAAGAAATGCTTCTGCCAAATGGATCGAACAACGGTTTGGTAAAGTATACGCTATTCCGGAGGGTGGATATGGCAAATTAGGCAAACACGGAGCAGCAGATATTTTACGGATCGCAGACACCAGTATATATACGCACTTCGTTTCGGCCGTTGGTACCGGCACAACCGTAGCGGGAATCCTGCAGGCATCCGGCGCAAATCAACATGTTAGCGGTATAAGCGTGATGAAAAATAATTTTGGTCTGGCGGATGAGATACAAAAGCTGTCGGATAGCCCTGAACTACCTGAATTCCGATTAATCCATGATTATCACTTCGGCGGTTATGCCAGGTACAGCACGGAATTGCTGGATTTTATGAACAACTTCTACCGCACTACTCATATTCCCCTCGATTTTGTTTATACCGCAAAAATGATGTTTGGTGTTTTTGATTTAATCAGGAACGACTATTACCCTCCCGGGTCGGTTATTTTAGCGATTCACACCGGTGGACTTCAGGGTAATGAATCCTTACCGCCCGGGAGGTTGCTTTTCTGATTGGGGCTGTTCGTCTCACCAATGCCGTACAAGCACCCGGAGAAATTTAATACCCCCTGCATTCTAAGCGAACACACGATTGTAATTCTCCTTCTTCTTCTTCTTTTTCTACGCAAGACCATTGGTGGCACTAAGACAAATAGTTGTTCTCCGGCCGGGTCCCGTTTCACGTTATTTATCCTATTCATTGATTATTACGCCCGATTTAACGCGTCAAATTTTGCCGAATATTTTCTCTGTCGGGAAAAACAAATAAGCCTTTGTATCGTCCGATACAAAGGCTTATTACCTACTATCCGGTATTTCGCCCATATTTTAAAACTAAACCGTAGCGCCTTCCACTTCTTTCATTGTTATTCCCAATGCTTTTGCCACACCTTCACCGTATGCCGGATCCGCCTTACTGCAATTCCTTATATGCCGTATTTGAATAAACTTCTGTGCTCCTCCGATTTGGGCAGCGG
>JADZFY010000378.1 GCA_020854215.1 Chitinophagaceae bacterium
CGATCTGCGCTCGGTAACCTGCCGTATTTTTGATAACAGTATCCACGTTAGCCGCCTACTTTTACGTGAGATTTGGCAGTAGCTGAATAAAGGAAATACGCAGTAGAGATATACCGCTCACAGGTCTCCTCAAAGTAAAAGTTAGCGGTGTTGTGGATACGATGCCCAACCGGCACGAGGTGAAAAGATTTGATTTTTTCAAGGTAGTAATCAATAATCAATGATCCTAAGTGATGTGCGTGCATATTTTTTCCTCAGCACATCAAATTATTAATTAGCCACAAAACGTTTCGGCTACAAGGCTTGTACTTTTTCATATTATCTTTGTGAACTACCATTATTACTCTTTTAATCAATAACATCTTAGCTATGCGATTCCTAATTGTTGTGGCTGCTTTTTGCGCCTGTTTTATTTCTGCCAATGCCCAACATAAAAAATATGTACCGCCAACGGACACGCCTGTACTGAACAGTATAGCGCGTTGGCAGGACATGAAATTTGGACTATTTATGCATTGGGGAACGTATAGCCAGTGGGGCATTGTGGAAAGCTGGAGCATTTGTCCTGAAGATGAAGGATGGACCCAACGGAAAGGTCCCCACGCGAATAATTATTTCGAATATGTAAAAGCGTACGAAAATCTGCAAACTACCTTTAACCCGGTTGACTTCAATCCGCAAAAATGGGTGGATGCGGCAAAGGATGCCGGCATGAAATATATGATCTTCACCACCAAACATCATGATGGCTTCAGCATGTTTGATACCCACCAAACCGATTATAAAATCACCGACTCAAAAACACCGTTTTCAAAAAATCCCAGGAGTAATGTTACCAAAGAAATTTTTAATGCTTTCAGAAACGACGGTTTCGCAATAGGTGCATACTTCTCCAAACCCGACTGGCATAGTAATGATTACTGGTGGCGTTATTTTCCGCCGAAAGACAGAAACGTAAATTATGATCCGGCTAAATACCCTGAACGATGGGAGTCGTTTAAGAACTTTACTTATAATCAAATCAAAGAACTGATGAGTGAGTATGGGAAGGTGGATATCTTATGGCTCGATGGCGGGTGGGTGCGTCCTTTATCCTCTGTGGATACCAGCGTGGAATGGCAACGGGGAATAAAAACCGATCAGGATATTGATATGAAGCGGATAGCAGAAATGGCAAGAAGTTATCAGCGTGGATTATTGATTGTTGACCGAACCGTAACCGGCCCTTACGAAAATTATACCACGCCCGAACAGGAAGTGCCTCATGAGTTGTTGCCCTATCCCTGGGAAAGTTGTATTACGATGGGTAATTCCTGGAGTTTTGTACCCAATGATCAATATAAATCTTCCCGGCACATCGTTCAAATGCTCATACAAATTGTAGCCAGAGGCGGAAACCTCTTACTCAATATCGGCCCGGGGCCCAATGGCGATTGGGATCCGGTAGCTTACGAACGATTAAAAGAAATTGGTAGTTGGATGAAAATCAACGGAGGGGCTATCCATGGATCCAAGCCTTTAGCACCCTACGAATCGGACAATGTGTATTATACACAAACACACGATGAAAAAACGCAATACGCATTTTTTCTTTCAGAAAAAGATGAAGTCGAGCTCCCCGCACAACTCGTATTGCAAAAATTTGCTGCTCCCGCCAAAGCGGGGATTAACCTGTTGGGCAATGCTAAAAATCTGAAATGGAAAACAGTAAATGGCAATACCACTATTGAGATACCCGCACAGATCAGAAAAGCATGGAAAGGTAAGTACGCAGCAGTGTTTAGCATAGCGGTGAAGTAATTTGAACAAGGACAGATTGCAGTGGTTATTCGTGAAGCAGCAACATCAGGATATTTTTAACGGTGGTTGCGTGTTTGCCGACACTACAACTTTTGGGCAGGTTGGATTGCTATTTTTTTTAGTACAATCTTAGTATCTTCGCTATCCTTTATGGCAAAAGCAAAGCAAAATGGCAGTTTGGCCCCGGGATCTTCGGTGCCTGATGCTGATTATATCGAAGTATTTGGAGCAAGGGTTCATAATCTGAAGAATATAGATATCCGTATTCCCAAAAATCGGTTGGTGGTTATTACGGGCATTAGTGGCAGCGGCAAATCTTCCCTGGCATTTGATACCATTTATGCCGAAGGACAGCGGCGTTATATGGAAACCTTTGGCGCCTATGCCCGGCAGTTTATCGGCGACATGGAGCGACCCGACGTGGATAAAATCACGGGGCTTTCACCGGTTATTTCTATTGAACAAAAAACTACCAATAAAAATCCCCGTTCTACCGTGGGTACGGTAACCGAAGTGTACGATTTTCTCCGGCTTTTGTTTGCCCGTGCGGGTGAAGCTTATTCGTACAATACCGGCAAGCGGATGGTGAAATGGAGTGAAGAAGAAATTGTTGAGAATATTTTCAAAAGATTTTCCGGACAAAAAATTCTGATGCTCGCACCATTGATCAGAGGAAGAAAAGGCCATTACCGCGAACTCTTTGAAGACATGCGCAAGAAAGGGTTTTTGAAAGTTAGGATTGATGGAGAAACGAAAGACCTCGTTCCTAAAATGCAGGTTGATCGTTATAAAATTCATGATATCGAACTGGTAGTAGATCGCCTGCATGTAACAGACGAATTTAAAGTGCGCATTAGCCAAAGTGTGCAGCAGGCATTGCGTTTGGGAAAGGACCTCCTGTTGATCAGCCCGGTAACTCCTGCCGGTACAAAAGGTTCCGCTGCCGATGCTGCGTATGCTAAAACACTCATGTGCGAAGATACAGGCATCTCCTACGAAGAACCTTCTCCCAATAGTTTCTCATTTAACTCCCCCTACGGAGCCTGCCCGGTGTGTAAAGGCCTGGGTTCGGTATACCAGGTAAATATGAGCGAAGTGATTCCGGATGATTCACTAAGCATTAACGAAGGGGCAATAGCGCCATTAGGTGTAGAACGGGAAGCGTTTGTATTTCGGCAGGTACAACAACTCGCAAAAAAAAACAAATTCAGTCTGGATAAGCCGATAAAAGATTTGCCGGAAAAAGTAATGAATTTGCTGATGTATGGTGATGAAGCCGGCACCGTGGAAATGAACCTGAATTTTGATGGCGTTGAAACAAATGGGCAGGTATACACAACAGAATTTGAAGGTATAGTAAACCAGCTAAAGCGGTGGTTTGCCGGAAGCTCCAGCGACAGCGTGCAGCAATGGACAGAAAAGTTTATGATTCTTAAACCCTGCGCATCTTGCAATGGTGCACGCCTTAAAAAAGAAAGCCTTTGGTTTAAAATAGATCAAAAAAATATTTCGGAATTGGGCGAAATGAGTTTAACGGCATTAATGCAATGGTTTGATGCAATTGAAAAAAGACTTTCACCACGGCAACGCATAATTGCTAAAGATGTAATTAAAGAAATAAGAGAACGACTTAGTTTTTTATTGGATGTGGGGCTTTCCTATCTCACTTTAAACCGGCCTTCCCGAACCTTAAGCGGTGGTGAATCGCAACGCATCCGGCTGGCTACCCAAATAGGATCTCAATTACAGGGTATAACCTATATTCTCGATGAGCCTTCAATCGGTTTACACCAACGCGATAACCACAGGCTGATAACAGCACTTCAAAATCTCAGAGATATCGGCAATAGTGTGTTGGTAGTGGAACACGACAAAGATATAATGATGGCAGCCGATTACCTGGTAGACATCGGTCCGCGCGCAGGCTATCATGGCGGCAGAATTGTTTCACAGGGTTCACCGAAAGAAGTGATGGAACATGAAACCCTCACCACATCTTATTTGAACGGACACAAACATATTGATATACCGGCGGAACGGCGAAATGGAAATGGAAAATACCTTGAACTGAAAGGCGCCAGAGGAAACAATCTGAAGAACGTGAACGTAGTTTTTCCACTGGGCAGGTTTATAGTGGTAACGGGGGTGAGCGGAAGTGGAAAATCAACCCTGATTAATGAAACATTATACCCCATTCTCAGTAAACATGCTTATGGGTCGCGTATTCAGCCATTGGAGTATAAAGCAGTAAAAGGACTGGAGTATGTTGACAAAGTGATTGAAATTGACCAGTCACCTA
>JADZFY010000379.1 GCA_020854215.1 Chitinophagaceae bacterium
TCTTTTCCCACAGCCACACTTCCTTTTGTATCGCTTACTCCTGCGATTCTGGCGGGTGTGGCAGTAATCATTGGAATTACTTTCTCCAGGGGTAGTTCGGCCATATTGATCATAGACCGTACCAACCTGTCGGCAGTTGCCACACTTCCCGCAAAAGAACTGCGGTCCGGCAATTTTGCGACACCATCTTCTACAATCACTCGTAACCCATCATTAATATTTCCCAGTATGCTTTCGCCTTCAGGCATGCCTGCAGCACGCATCGCATCGGTAATCAACGCTGTTCTTTCTGCACCTTTGATCTTGTACACGAGCTTTAACAGTGGCGCCGGTAAGTGAACCCCATCGGCAATAATTTCCACATCCATATCGTCTGTAAGGTAAGCCGCTTCTATCACCCCTGCATAGCGAAAAGCATTTCTTCGCGTTACACCAGACATGGCGGAATACAAATGCGTAGCCAGCGTATATCCTGTTTTAAAGGCTTCGTATGCCTCTTCATAAATGGCATCGGTATGGGCAATAGCGGGCAACACGCCTTTCGTTTGTAGATACCTTCCAAATTCAAGCGCTCCTTCCAGTTCAGGTGCTGCACTCCATCTTTTGATGGAGCGGGTATGTGAAAGAATTTTTTTGTATTCCTCCGGGTTGGGGTTGCGGATATACCGCGGATCCTGTGCACCCCGCTGGCTCATGGCAAAATACGGACCTTCGAGGTGAAGCCCCAGAAATTGTGCTCCATTTTTATTTCGATCCTTTGCCGCCTCATAGGTGTCAATGGTTTGTAATATGCCTTCGGTGTGACTGGTGAGCGTGGTAGGCCACATAGCGGTGGTACCGTGCCGGGCATGCGTTTCAGCAATAGCAATAAATGCTTCTACACTATTATCCATAAAATCATGTCCGCCACCACCATGCACGTGAATATCAATAAAACCCGGAGACACATACAAACCTTTGGCATCAATACCTATAGCATCCGGCACTTCAATATCCCCTTCGTCTATACCTGTTATGATTCCGTTTTCAATTACCACAACGCCATTGTTCAGTATTCCTGCGGGCGTTATCAATTTTCCATTATATATTTTTATCCGCTGCATGATTCTATTTTTTCTCGTTCAACTTTCGTTATTGGCTTACAAGGTCCATCTTTTGATCCGGTGTCCGTAAAAGGCATAAAAGATCAAATAAAGATAACAGGGAAAGAGAATCCAATAGGCGGTGCGCACATCATAAGCATCCGCCAGTGCACCGTATAACAGGGGTAGAATTGCATTTCCACAAAGTCCCATAATGAGCACGGAAGATCCCAATTTGGTGTAGCGGCCCAAACAATCTAAGGCTAACGGCCAAATGCCCGCCCATACCATGGAGTTAGCCAAACCGAGCAGCACCACAAACCAAATGGAGATATCGGCAGTGTGCCCCAGTACCGTTACCTGCCCGTTTGAAAAAATAATCATGAGGGTAAAGCATAAACCCATAAGCGTACATAGTTTCAATACAGTTACCTGGCTTATATATTTTGGAATTGTGATAATACCCAAAATGTAACCACAAATAGTAGCAAATAAGGTGTAGGACGGAAAGACCTTTGCTTCCAACAACCCAATCTTCATGGAGTTGGCATAGCCGATGATGGTATCAATTGCAATTACCTGTGTACCTACGTGCAAAAAGATGGCTACAGCTCCGAGTATCAGGTGCGGAAAATGGAAAATACTGGTCTTGCCCTGGTTGGCTATCGCCAGTTCGGCGCTTTCCTTTTCTGTAGTGGGTTCGGGTATCAGCGGAGAAAACCGTACCATCAAACCCAATCCAAATAACACCGTACCCACACAGGCATAAGGTAAAATAACCCGCCTGATCAGTTCATCTAAAGCAGCATTCTTTTCAGCCTCAGACATCGTGTTGATTGCGCTGAACAGTTCGGTATCCGTAGCCTTTAATATTACAGCCGCAAATATTAATGGAGCGAGGATGCCTGCCCCTTTATTGCAGATGCCCATGATACTGATGCGCTGTGCTGCACTTTCTTTTGGTCCCAGTACCGTTATGTAGGGGTTAGCAGCAGTTTGCAACAAACTCAGTCCGGTACCTAAAGTAAATAATCCCAACAGGAAGATTTCGTAGGTTCTTGCTAATGCCGCGGGTAAAAAAATAAAAGCACCTGCAGCCATAATCCAAAAGCCTACCATTATGCCTTTTTTAAACCCTATCTTTTTCAACAGAAACGAAGAGGGTACCGACATTACCAGATAGGAAATATAAAATGCAAATGCAACCAGGTACGACTCAAAGTTGGTAAGCTCACAGGCTATTTTAAAATAGGGAATCAAAATTGCATTGATCCATGATACGAACCCGAAAATAAAAAACAGCAGGCCGATAATGAGGATGGAAATAAAAGTGTCGCGTTTGGTTAATGCGCTTACGTCAATGGTTCTGGTTGCAGCTATGCTCATGATACAGATGGAATACTTTAGTATTTATGGTTAATTGGATTGAGAAAGCATTGCAGCCGACATACGATCTAAATAACAGGTGCAGTCGGGGTGGTTTTGAAGTATTGAAGCCGGATACAGGTTGCTGACTTCCTGTTCTATTGTATTTTTTACAGCCAGGGCTTTGCGGCTGTCGGGAACGGAACAGATGATATGTTTCGACTTCATGATTTGCTGAATGGACATGCTGATGGCTGTTCGGGGTACATCATCAAGGGTAGGAAACCACCCTTCCCCCATCTGTTGCCGACGGCAGGGTTCATCCAATTCAACAATGATATAGGGTTCTTTTACTTCAAAATCAGCCGGAGGATCATTGAAGGCAAGATGCCCATTCTCGCCAATTCCTACCAGCGCCACATCAATAGGATGTTTGCTGATGAGTTCGCCAAGGCGGGCACATTCGGCCACGGGATCCGTCTCGCCATTTACTAAGTAAGCTGCCCGTAGTGGCGGCACTTTTGCCAGAAACCGTTCCTGAAGATATTTTCTAAAACTGGCATTATGCGTTACCGGTAGTCCGATGTATTCATCGAGGTGAAACATTACCACTTTACTCCAGTCAATGTCTTCACTTTTAATCAATTGGCTGAGGGTAGCGAACTGGCTGGCACCGGTTGCCAGGATAATGTGGGCTCCTCCATTTTGCTGTATCGCCTGGCGAATCAGTGCTGCAGCGTCTTGTCCAGCGGCGTCGCCTAATTGTTGCGGATCGTTGAAAGTTTTGATTTTCATTTTTTCGGAATGTACATTGATGGAAATGCGTTAAATATAAATGAAAACTACACTTTAAACAAACGTGAAGAATTCTTTTTAGCTCAAATTGATTATTATCGAATCTTCCGGTTCGGGTATAACCCATCCCGTTTTAAAAAGGTATCCGGAACCCTTTAGGTTCCAGTCCTTTTGCATCCATGCAATGCTGCGTTTCTATTTTTTCCAATGAATCTTTACGGCAAAAAACTCCTGGCCCAAAATTGCTCATCCTTTAAGCCAGCGATCAAACCATGCAAAGGCATCCTGTTGCATCTTTTTATCAAACTTGTGCGGGCCGGGATAATAGTTACACTGATAATGGTTCTGTGCACCCGCTTTGTGGTACACTTCACGCAGTATTTCATCTGCATGCTTCATTTCAGGCAAAGTATATAAGCCATCATCAATATCATTTAACACCA
>JADZFY010000380.1 GCA_020854215.1 Chitinophagaceae bacterium
CCGTTACGCGCTAAAGATGAGTGTAGTGGACAGTACCATTGCACTAAACCTTGCGTTTTTAGTAAATGCGGCCATACTGGTGCTCGCAGCCGCAACCTTCTTTAAAACCGGACGTACAGAAGTGGCCAGGCTGGAAGACGCTCACCAGCTTTTATCGCCTTTACTGGGCAGCAACATCGCTTCCACTCTTTTTGCCATTGCTTTGATTGCCGCGGGACAGAGTTCAACGGTTACGGGTACCCTCGCCGGACAAATTGTTATGGAAGGTTATCTCCGCCTGCGCATTAACCCTTTGTTAAGAAGGCTGATCACCCGGTTGATTGCCATTATCCCGGCACTCATAGTAATCGGGATTTATGGTGATGATGAATTAGACGCATTGCTCATACTCAGCCAGGTAATTTTAAGCCTGCAGTTGGGCTTTGCCGTTATACCGCTGATTCATTTTGTGAGTGATAAAACCACAATGGGTTCTTTCGCTATTAAACCGTTTACCAAAGTGCTGGCATGGGTGATAGCCACCATTTTGGTGTATCTTAACATTAGAATGGTGCTGGAAGAAACCTATAGTATTTTTGAACAACCGGGTAACCTGTTTTGGAAGGGGTTGATTATTCTTGCCGGACTTTTCTTCCTCTCGTTGTTGTTGTACATCAGTTTTCGTCCCTTGTTGCACAAAGTTGCACCCGTTCCTCACCCAACGGTACACCCCGAAATGAAATCGGGTATTGATCTGGCCATCCCTGTTTTTAATAAAATTGCTATTGCCCTTGATTTCAGCAATAACGACAGCAAACTGATTTCCTACGCTATTGCCCAGGGAAATACCCATGCCACGTACCTGCTTATTCACGTCGTAGAAAGTGTATCGGCAAGAATGCTGGGCAGAGAAAGTGACGACCATGAAACCAAAGAAGATGAGAAAAGATTGCTCGCCTATAAAGCTACCCTGGTTAAACAGGGATACAAGGCAGAAATTGCTTTAGGTTTTGATAAGCGGGCTGGCGAAATTGTACGGATTACCAAAGAGCAGCAGGCCGACCTCCTCGTTATTGGCGCCCACGGTCACACCGGTTTACAGGATTTTATTCACGGACAAACCATTAACACCGTTCGGCACGAGTTGAAGATCCCCGTATTGGTGGTAAATGTGTGAGGGATGAGGTGAAAATTGAAATGTGAATAGCGGGTGGCAGGTGTGTTAAGGGCTATTGCTGAAAGGGAAACCGGTACGAACGGGTGCGTTTAAATTGTTGCATTGCATTGCTTTGCTCCATGTTGGCAGTGGAAACAGTGCCCATAGTAGACCGCCCTCGCTGGCGCCTTCTCCAACCAACGACGATTTGGAATGCTTCTGCACGATGTGTTTCAAACTATTTCTGTAATTTCAACCTATTCATCAGGCTAACCTTTTGTGTATGCTGATCAAAACCTTTGGAAGCGCTGTGTACGGCGTAGAAGCTCTTACTATTACGGTGGAAGTACATGTTACCAACGGACAAAAATTTTATATGGTAGGACTTCCGGATAATGCCGTAAAAGAAAGTGCCCAACGTATTGAAAGCGCCCTTAAAAGCACCGGGCACTATATGCCCCGCACCAAGGTAATTATTAACCTTGCCCCTGCAGATATTAAAAAGTCGGGCTCAGCCTTTGATTTACCGATCGCAATGGCCATTTTAGGCGCCAGCGAACAACTTCTGCATGCCGAACGCCTGTGCGAGTATGTTGTGATGGGTGAGCTGAGTTTGGACGGCACTATCCAACCCATCAAAGGCGCTTTACCTATTGCCATCACGGCCCGAAAAGAGAAATTCAAAGGGCTGATACTTCCACTGTCCAATTGCAGAGAAGCCGGCATGGTAAATAACCTCAACGTTTATGGTGTTAGCCATATTAACGAAGTAATTCAGTTTTTTAAGGATGAAACTTCACTTCAACCCGTAACCGTAAACACCAAGGAAGAATTCTACCAGTCACAGAACAGCTTCGAGTTTGATTTCAGTGATGTAAAAGGACAGGAGAATATTAAACGTGCATTGGAAATTACCGCAGCCGGCGGGCATAACGCCATACTCATCGGCCCACCGGGTGCCGGAAAAACCATGCTGGCAAAGCGACTGCCCTCCATCCTGCCACCGCTCACGCTGCAGGAAGCGTTGGAAACCACAAAAATTCATAGTGTGGCCGGCAAACTACCGGCGAACACCACCCTTATTTCCCGCCGCCCCTTTCGGTCGCCTCATCACACCATCAGCGATGCTGCGCTGGTGGGTGGTGGTGGAATACCCCAGCCGGGTGAAATTTCGCTGTCGCATAATGGTGTACTTTTTCTGGATGAATTGCCGGAGTTTAAACGCACTGTGCTTGAGGTAATGCGCCAGCCGATGGAAGAACGAAAAGTAACCATATCGCGGGCAAAAGTGGCAGTGGATTTCCCTGCAAGCTTCATGCTTATCGCCTCTATGAATCCCTGCCCCTGCGGTTTTTATAACCACCCCGAAAAAGAATGTACCTGTCCTACCGGTGCGGTTCAAAAATACCTCAACAAGATTTCTGGCCCGTTACTAGACCGAATTGATCTCCACGTGGAAGTTACTCCGGTACCTTTTTCGGCCCTGGCAACACAAACCGGAGGCGAAGACTCTGCAGCTATCAGAGAAAGAGTAATCCGGGCAAGAGAAAAACAGGCAGCAAGGTATTCGAACGATCCCGGTGTGTATTGCAATGCACAAATCAGCAGTAAAATGCTGAAAGAAATCTGCAGCATTGATGCCACGGGGCAGACGTTGTTAAAAACTGCAATGGATCGGCTCAATCTTTCCGCCAGGGCTTACGATCGTATCCTGAAAGTTTCGAGAACCATTGCCGACTTAGAAGGAAACGACAGCATACGCACAGAGCATCTTGCAGAAGCCATTCAATACCGCAGCCTCGACCGGGAAGGATGGGCGGGATAATCAGATCAAAGTGTTCATCCGCTGCTTCATATCGGCCAGGAGCCTCCGATACACTTTTCCTCCCACCACTTTTGGCTTTTCCGATGGTGTGCTGCGAAGTAACGGTTTAAATATAATAGAGAATGTTTGTACCGCAGTAAGTCTCACAATGCGCATATCCAGCCAGAAGTTGGCATTTCGTACATAAAAGGCATCCCACTGGTAGCGTTTGAAAATACTTTCAAATGTTTTAGCAGGACCACGATATCCTTTTACCTGAGCTAAACCGGTAATTCCGGGCTTGGCAATATTCCGAAATCTGTAATTATCTACTACTTCAGAAAAATTTTGACAATCACTGTGCATGTGAGGACGGGGCCCCACGATAGACATATCCCCTTTTAACACATTAAAAAACTGAGGTAGCTCGTCGAGATTGGAATTACGCAAAAATTTTCCGATACGGGTAATACGGGGATCATTTTGGATGGCCTGCCGCGAATCTGCTTCCCGGTTTAGCACCATGGTTCTGAACTTATAACAGTTGAAGGAACGCCCCAAAAAACCCACACGTTTCTGAATAAAGAACACACTGCCTTTTGAACTGAGTTTAATCAGAACAGCAATAACGGGAACCAGCCAACTCAAAATGAAAACGATAACAAATAAGGAAAGCACTACATCAAAGACTCTTTTTGTGGAGCGGTAGTACTTCTTCCTGCCCAGGTAGCCGCGTAATGATTGCTGCGACGCCGGTGAAATAAGCGGATCGGAGGATAAAGGTTTAAATCCAGATAAAAACATTGTGGTTTTCTTTTATAGGTTTGTTCTGCTGATCAATTCAGCCCGGTGAAAAATCGTGCAAAGAAACCTATTTATTGGTTATAAAATCAAGC
>JADZFY010000381.1 GCA_020854215.1 Chitinophagaceae bacterium
ATCAATCGCCCCTCATGACAACCAACCCATAGGTTTCCCAGATTGTCGTCGCAAAGCGACCAGACCATCTTTGAATAATCATCAAGGTTATTTATTGCCTCTACAGGAGTACCAATCGAATCTGCAAAATTCCCTGGTTGTCGAAATAGTCCTCTTCCCCAGGTAGCTATCCACAAATTATTATCATGATCCTGCAACAGGCCGCTTACAATGCTTCTGCTTCGCTCCTGGTTAAAAAAAATATGAATGTTTCTGGTAACATTACTGGTAAAGTAAAGTCCGTTATCGGTAGCTACCCAAATAATACCTTCTTTATCCTGTGTTACATCGGACACCGAATTGAACTGAATACCGTAAGGGTTGTTATTAATGGGTGCTTTCAGGTTGTAGAAATGCTGTCTATTTTGGATACGGAAATAATTTAAACCGTAAGCTGCAATAACAGAATCATTGATATTTTTAAAACCATAGATTTCAAAATAGTTACTCCTTGCGGAACCATTGAGGCTTGCTGCATCATGGGTGAATTTATTAGACACACTGTTGTAAGAGCTAAAATGCGAATCCGTACTGTTGCTTTCCCGAAGCCAGTAGTTGTTCTTTTTATCTATAAAAAAATTCGAAATAACAGTACCCGTTTTCCCTGCTGAAAGAAAAGGATCGCCCTGAATATTATTTGAGGCAGTATAATAAGTTTTTCCTTTCTTATCCCAATACCCCAACCCTTCGGAACTTAATATCCAATACCTGTCTTTGTTCAGGTCTTCGGCAACCTCATGTACTTTAATATCGCCAGGTATAATAAAAGGATTGTGGCTTCTGGAAAAATTTCCCTTACCGGCATCGAAATACTGGCAATGTTTTCCTGTAAGTTGTAAATAAACATTACCAGATGCATCCTTTCGTAACCATACCATGGAAGGGCTATACAAAGTTTCACTACCCTCATAGGCAACAGGATTAAACAAAAAGGTTTGCGTATTGAATATTCCAACCTGTTTCCCCGATCTAATCCAAACTCTTCCGTCTTTATCGGAAAACATCTGTTCTACAGGATCATTTATTAGTGTTCTGAAGCGTACCCCATCATAGCGTTGCAGCCCGCCTTCTGTTCCAATCCATAAATAGCCGGTTTTATCCTGCCATACAGACCGAACATTATTAGACAGTAATCCTTCACTGATCGAAAGCCGGTTAAAAATATAATGCTGGGCATACCCGGCACGACGAACAGCAAACAATAGAATAAAGAATATAAATTGTCGTGGAAACATGCCGCTAAATTAACTCAAAGCAACCTGATGAAATAGCATATATATGCTACTGAAACATCAACTCAAACTGTGAAAAATGCAAAAGGAGAATAACTCCCGTTAAAATCCAAAGAACCCTGTTATACTTTTAACCAATACGTTACGTTATTACGACAAAGGAAAGGAAGAACGCTTCCGGGAACGGAGTTTTGTTAAATTTTGGAGGGGAATACTTCCCGATATCAGGTTTTCTGTCCGATGACAATAATTTATAATTCCTCTCCAAAATTGTGTACACGGTTTTGGTAATTAAAATGATATCTTCGCATCTTAGAAATGATCAGGTTTTTCACTTTCATATTGTCCATTTTGTATTTCACTACCGCCAGCGGTGCCACCGTGTATGTGCATTATTGCATGGGCAAAATAGTGGAATGGAATATGGCGGGCAGCGATAGTGAGCAATGTCCTAACTGCGGGATGGAAAAAGATAAGAAAGGCGCAAAAGACTGTTGCAAGGACGAGCATAAACAGCTAAAAGGCATATCCGACCATAGTATAGCAGAGAGCGCCTTCTACGGATTTCAGTTAACCGCCTTAGCCGTTCCCGTATCGTACTTCGAGGCTTCCACAATAGCGCTTTCTTCGATTGCCGAAGAAAACCCCACCGGCAACGCACCTCCGGAAAGCAGCCATATCCCCCTTTATAAACGCAACCGCGTTTTCCGTATTTAATACCCCCCCTACTTCTAAGCCGTACAGTATAATGTCGGGCTATTGGCATTTTCAAATTGCCGTTTATTCTCTCAATTTTTTATCGCTGATTATCTGCCTTTTATGGTACATCGAATTATTGAATGGTCGTTGCGCAACCGTTTTATTGTGTTGCTGCTGGTAACAGGCCTATTTGTATGGGGCATCTTTGCCGTAAAAAACAATCCTATTGACGCTATACCTGACCTCTCGGAAAACCAGGTGATTGTTTATACCGAATGGATGGGCCGCGGACCGCAACTGATAGAAGACCAGGTAACTTATCCCTTAGTGACCAACCTGCAGGGACTTCCCAAAATCAAATATGTTCGTGGAAACTCCATGTTTGGTATGAGTTTTATCTACATCATCTTTGAAGATGGGGTAGATATTTACTGGGCAAGGGAAAGAGTGCTGGAACGGTTAAGTACCATCTCCCGAAACCTCCCCCAGGGCGTTAGCCCGCAATTAGGCCCTGATGGTACCGGCGTAGGCCATGTGCTGTGGTACACTCTGGATGCCCCCGGCATGGACCTTGGCGAGCAAAGGGCATTGCAAGACTGGTACATCAAATTTGCCCTGCAGAATGTAAAAGGTGTTAGTGAAATCGCCTCCTTCGGTGGTTTTCAAAAGCAATATCAAATTACACTCAATCCTAACAAACTCCTGTACTATAAACTCTCGGTGAACAATGTTATTAATGCAGTTCGCTCCAATAACAACGAAACCGGTGGTAGCAAGTTTGAGTTGAGTGATATCGGTTATGTTGTTAAAACATCGGGATACCTAAAGTCGGTTGAAGAAATTCGAAACATACCGGTAAAAACCGAAAATGGCATTTCCATCAGAGTGGATGACATCGCTACAGTACAAACTACAGGGGAAACACGTCTGGGTATTTTTGATCAGGACGGAGAAGGGGAGCGGGTTGGCGGGATTGTAGTGATGCGCTACGGCGAAAATGCCGCACGTGTAATTGAAAGCGTAAAAGCAAAAATGCTGGAAGTAGCCAGGGGCTTCCCCGAAGGAGTAAAATTTGATATAGTATATGATCGCGGGGAGTTGATACAACAATCCATATCCTCTATTAAACAAACACTCATTGAGGAAATGATTGTGGTTTCTCTAATCGTCATCATCTTCCTGTTTCACTGGCGAAGCGCCGTTAGCATTATTATTCAAATACCCATCACCATTGCCATCAGTTTCATCCTGCTCAATGCCTTTGATATTTCATCCAACATTATGTCGTTAACAGGTATTGCTCTGGCCATCGGAGTAATTGTGGACAATGGCATTATCATGAGTGAAAACGCCTACAAACACCTGGCAGACCGATACGCCCTCTGGCAAAACGATCAAAAAAACAAAACACTATGAGCTGGTTTAGAAAAAATAAAAACAAAAAAGGCAACTGGATAACAGAAGAGGAGCGACTCGCGATTATAGAGAAATCCAGCAAGCAGGTATCGCGGGGTGTTTTCTTTGCCACCGTTATTATCATTACGTCGTTTTTGCCGGTGTTTCTGTTGACCGGACAGGAAGGAAAAATGTTTCATCCCATTGCGTTTACCAAAACGTTTATCATGATAGTGGATGCGTTTTTGGTACTCACGCTGGCGCCGGTTTTGATTTCTTTCTTTATGAAAGGAAAGTTTCGGGCCGAAACTGCCAATCCGGTAAACCGCTTTTTGGAACGCATCTATACACCGGTTATTCATTGGGTGATGAATTGGCGCAAAACAACCATCGCCGTTAACGTTGTGGCCCTGCTCATTTCTATTCCGCTTTTAAGAAGTCTTGGAACAGAGTTCATGCCGCCGTTAGATGAACAAAGCATCCTTTTCATGCCCGTTACCATGCCGGATATTTCCAATGCAGAGATCAAACGAATACTTCAGGTGCAGGATAAAATCATCAAATCCGTTCCTGAAGTGGATAAAGTGTTAGGCAAGGCAGGACGCGCAAACACAGCCACCGATAATTCACCCATCAGCATGATTGAAACCATCATTATGCTGAAACCACATAAGGAATGGCGTAAAGGAATTACCAAAGCAGATATCGTAAGAGAATTGGATGCAAAACTGCAAATCCCGGGGGTAGTTAACGGCTGGACGCAGCCCATCATCAACCGGATCAACATGCTCTCTACCGGCATCCGAACAGATGTGGGGATAAAAGTATACGGACAAAGTTTAGATACCATCGCCACGGTAGCTGAGCGTGTAAGAACCGCACTCGAAGGTACCTCCGGACTGGCCGACCTGTACGTTGAACCCATCACCGGCGGAAAATATCTTTCCATAGATATTCGTCGTAATGAGTTAGCACGCTACGGTTTAAACGTGGATGATGTAAGCCAAACCGTTGAAAGCACAATGGGTGGCGCCCCTATCGGACAAACGGTGGAAGGCCGCCAGCGGTTTGCCATTAGTGTGAGACTGGCTCAGGACTACAGAAACAGTATTGAGAATATAAAACGAATTCCCCTTCAGTCGGCCGCTTTTGGCGAAGTGCCGTTGAGCGCAGTGGCAGATATAAAATTTGAAGACGGCCCACCCATGATCAGTTCGGAAAATGCATTACTGCGAGGTGCTGTATTGTTCAATGTACGCGACAGAGACCTTGGCAGCACCGTAAAGGAAGCAATGGAAAAGCTCAATCAGCAACAGGGCATTTTACCAGCCGGGTATTTTCTCGAATGGAGCGGACAGTACGAAAACCTGATCCGGGGTCAGCAAACCTTGATGTGGATAGCCCCTATTGTATTAGTGATCATTTTCTTCTCCCTCTACTTTGCCTTTCATTCTATTCGCGAAGCTTTTCTGAGCCTGATTACTATTCCGTTTGCACTCATCGGCGGCGCCTACATTATTTATTTCTGGGGCGCCAACCTTTCCGTTGGCGTAGCCGTAGGCTTCATCGCCCTGTTTGGCATTGCAGTGGAAACCGGCATCGTTATGGTTATTTATCTGAATGACGCCATGGCGCAGTTAATTGCTAAAAAAGGCAATTCAAGCGATACCATTACCAAAGCCGACTTGAAAGAATATGTTATCCATGGCGCAGCCAAGCGCCTGCGTCCAAAAATAATGACGGTATGCGTTTCGCTGTTTGGACTTATACCGGTACTATGGGCAACGGGTGTGGGCACCGATGTTATGAAACCCGTTGTGTTACCAATGATTGGCGGCGTGTTTACTTCAGCCATTCATATCCTGTTAGTAACGCCACTCATTTTCCTCATGACAAAAGAATACGAATTACGAAAATTTGGAAAACTGGAAGTATATGATGTTCACCATTAAAAACAATCATTCTTTTTGGGGCTGTGAAC
>JADZFY010000382.1 GCA_020854215.1 Chitinophagaceae bacterium
TATCCGATAGCGGATGGAAATTATGGCGCTTCCATCTGGCGTAAACTGGTGAAGCCCTCTTCCAATATTCAAATGGTATTTTCGGGGCATATAGGTAAGCCCGACGATGCCCGCGGACATGTGGGCTTCAGAACGGATAAAAATGCCGCAGGAAAAACCGTTAATCAAATGGTATTTAATGCGCAGGCGATGGGTGGTGGCTGGCATGGAAACGGCGGAGACGGCTGGTTAAGAATATTGGAATTTTTGCCCGATAATAAAACGGTAAAAGTTAAAACCTTTTCACCTTTATTTGCGATATCACCTTCAACACGCCATTTGGCCTGGCGCACTGCTGCCTACGATGCGTTTGAATTTGAGATGGACAGGTAAGTTCCATTCCTTTGTATCTTTGCGCCATGCTAAAGGAAAAGATAAAAGGACTCGCCTCTCAATACGCTTCCGATTTTATTCATATTCGTCGTACCCTACACGCGAATCCCGAGTTGAGCTATAAAGAATTTGAGACCTCTCAACTAGTGCAGCAACAATTGGAGAGATTAGGGATTCCTTATTCTATAAAAGCAACTACTGGTGTGGTAGGATTACTCCAGGGAAAAAATCCAGGCAAAAGAGTCATTGCATTAAGAGCCGATATGGATGCGCTGCCGATTTTGGAAGAGAATGACGTGCCCTACAAATCAAAAAATAACGGTGTGATGCATGCATGCGGACACGATGTGCATACCACCTGCCTGTTAGGAGCCGCGCGAATATTGAATGAATTAAAGACAGAGTGGGAGGGAACGATAAAGCTAATTTTTCAACCGGGTGAAGAGAAAAACCCCGGCGGTGCCAGTTTGCTTATTAAAGAAGGGGTGCTTGAAAATCCACGCCCATCGGCTATAATCGGACTACACGTTCACCCGCAACTCGAAGTGGGTAAATTCCGTTTCCGGGGCGGTAAAATAATGGCAAGTGCAGACGAGCTCTACATTACCATCCGCAGTAAAGGCGGGCACGCGGCAGCACCACAGGAAACAGCCGACACCATTTTAATTGCTTCGCAATTGATTGTGGCGTTACAGCAAGTGGTTAGTCGTAACCGAAATCCTTTCTCTCCCTCCGTATTATCCATAACATCCTTCCATGGTGGACATACCACTAACGTTATTCCCAGCGAAGTGAAATTGATGGGCACCTTTCGGGCGATGGATGAAGTATGGCGGTTTAAAGCTCACGAGATTATACGCAAATTATCTGCAGAACTCGTGCAAAGTATGGGAGCTGAGATTGAACTGCTTATTGACGTGGGCTACCCAACGGTGTATAATAATGAGCAGCTCAATCAGATTGCTCAAACCGCGGCAGCACAATACGTGGGAGAAGCAAGTATTGAAGAATCAGAATTAAGAATGGGTGCCGAAGATTTCGGTTACTATTCGCAGGTAATACCCGGGTGCTTTTTTCGCTTAGGCGCCGGCAATGTATCCAAGGGTATTACGTCGGGAGTACATACACCTACATTTAATATTGATGAAGATGCAATCCCATTGGGCGCCGGTATGATGGCCTGGTTAGGAGCTACCGTCAGCATGCCGTATTAACTGCAAAGCGGTCGGTACGCCTTAGCGTCAGACCGCTTTGGTGGGGATGATTTGCAGATGTTTTGCAATGCGGCCGTTTCGCAGTCTGACACTCCTTCGTCGTGTGCCGACTGCAAGCGGTCGGTACGCCTTAGCGTCAG
Source organism: Chitinophagaceae bacterium (assembly GCA_020854215.1). GTDB lineage: Bacteria > Bacteroidota > Bacteroidia > Chitinophagales > Chitinophagaceae > Agriterribacter. The sequence continues at coordinate 1,727 of JADZFY010000382.1, forward strand.
ACCGCTTTGGCTGACTCGCGGATGACCTGCCAATAATTGTCTACTCCCTTTCTCTCCACCAAGCTGTGGCAGGTATTGCCTGGCGCTCGATACCCGGCCCGGAATAGTACAGCTCTAAACTGGCACGGTCTAAGCGATTGCTGAAATATTCCACTTTTGCAGGATGATACCCAGCCTTGAGATACACATCACCTTCATAACAGATATCGCGGTCTAGTTCTTCAAAGAGAAGTTTGTCGTGTAGGGTTAACCGTACGATATGGTCGGCAAGTCCGAAAAAACGATAATAGCCGTCTGTTGGTATATAGATATACCCCTCATAAACCACTCCCCAATCTTGCCTTCTGTGTGGAATAGCATTAATATCCGTATTGGATGCAACACCTTCGTGGCTGAAAGTTTGGTGTAGGAATTTATACGGATCATTATCTTTCATACTACCTGTAAAATAACGATAGCGTAGCCCCTGTACCGGTTGCTTCAGCGAGACGGCATCCAATGCTTTTTCTTTAGTAAATTGAATAGAGTGGGTACGGCTTTTCCCTGTTTTGTTGAATGCTGCCATTTTCAGCGTGGTAGTTCGGTCAAGTATTATCTTTTGTTTGTACAGGGGTGAGTTTTTTCCAGGCTCACTGTTGTCTATGGTATAGCGTATTGTTTCACCCGGTAATGCAGCCCTTAGTTCCACCTGGATGGTATCCTTAAAAATTTTTCGGTTATGGGCAGATACGGGTGCTGCCGGTATTTGTGCCAAAGGCATACGTTTTTTTCTGCTTCCATTCA
>JADZFY010000383.1 GCA_020854215.1 Chitinophagaceae bacterium
GTTGGCAGATTTCGCCCTTTTACCACAAGCCGGATATTTTTTTAAAAAAACAGGGTAAAAATTCAATGCTCAACCCTCTGCTTTATTTTATTGTTGTCTGACGCCCAATTTACTTGAGGTTATTTTACAATATGAATCAGAAAAAACCAGACATTACCGATCTATTAGCCGATGAGTCATTCATCCGCTTTTGCAGGCGTTCCTCCCCCGGGGATCTGGCCTATTGGAATAAGCGCATGCAGGAAAACCCGGAACTCTGCAGCACTATTGAAATGGCCCGCGAACAGTATTTCCTGCTTTTCAATGGATTGGCCGATTACGATCTGCAGGAACAGGCCATGCTGCTCAGAAACAAATTGAATCAAACGGAAATCGCACCAGTAATCCGCATGGAGAACCATAATCTTCAAAAAAATAAAAGACGGTTTCCTTACTGGTTAAAATATGCCGGAGTGGCGGCCATTTTGTTGCCTGCCATTTTCCTTTCCATTATGTATTTCAATACGCTGGGCAACCAACATGTGAAAACCTACACCACAACGCTGGGCGAACGAAAAAACATCCAGCTACCGGATGGTTCTCTGGTGAATCTCAATGCAGGCAGTGAAATTACCATTTCAAAGGATTTTGGTGTTACAAACCGCAATGTATTTCTAAAAGGTGAAGCCTATTTTGATGTAAAGCACGACAAAGCCAATCCCTTTATTGTACATACGGAGGTGATGGATGTAAAAGCACTCGGTACTGCCTTCGATGTGAAAGCCTACCAGAATGAAAAAGTTACTGCAGCAACTTTAATTCGCGGATTGGTAGCCGTTACCCTGAAAGAAAAAGACAATCAGGTATTGCTACTGGAACCCAACCAAAAAATTGAATGGCAACATCATACTCCTACCCTGATGAGAGGCCCGGTGAACAAGGCGGCTGAAACAGTTGTAGCACCGGCCGATGAAAAACCCAAAAATATTAAACTTACCCGGCAGGGTGATATTAAGGAAATAGCCTGGAAAGACAATAAGCTGGTGTTTGAAGACGACTCACTGGAGGATATTGCCAAAATGCTATCCCGGTGGTACGGTATACGGGTTGAGTTACAGGATAGTGAAATCAGCAACTACCATTTTACCGGTGCTTTTGAAAGAGAGGATATACAAACTGTGCTCTCCGTTTTGAGTGAAACGAGGCCAATTCAATTTTCGGTAAATAATAACAGCGGGGAATCAATGACTGTATTAATATCAAAATAAAAATACAGGGAATAATGCGCGAACATTACCCCTGTATCATCGGTTTGAAACATCTAAACGATGCTCCTATCTACTAAACAAAAAAACCAAAATGAAGTTATGAAAAAAAATCCTGAAGGCCAATGGAGTTACGCTCCTCCCTACTTTACGAAGCTGCTTAAAATTATGAGACTAACTACCTTTTTTTTAGTTGTTACCGCTCTGTCGGTGAAAGCCGGAGGTTTTTCACAAAATACCCCGGTGAGTATAACGCTCAATACCGTTAAACTTACCACGTTCTTTAAAGTTGTTGAAAATGAAACCGGCTACCGTTTTGCTTACAGTAACGATATCCTGCCCACAGGAAAAATTGTTACTATTTCCGCCAAAAAACGACAGCTCTCAGAGGTGATGAATGAAGTAATGGCTTCTACCAATCTCAAGTACCGGTTTGATGAAAAATCCGGACTCATCATCATTTCAGAAAAACAACCCGCAAAAAATAATGGGGCCACTTTACGCCTGGTTAAAGCCATAAAGGGAACCGTAACGAATGAAAGAGGAGAACCCTTGGCCGGAGTTTCGGTACAGGAAAAAGGAACCACCAATGCTACCACCACCAATAACGAGGGTGCTTTTACCCTGGAGGTGCAGGACAATGCCAATGTTTTGGTTTTTTCGTTTGTAGGAATGGAAACAAAAGAAGTGGCCATTGGCAGTCAGACACAGTTGACTGTAGTGTTGAGTTTAGCCAACAGGGCTTTGGACGAAGTAGTTGTGGTAGGTTATGGTACACAAAAAAGAACATTGGTTACCGGAGCCGTTGCGAGCGTAACCGGTAAAGTGCTCAACGAATTACCGGCTGTTAGCATTTCACAAGCCTTACAGGGACGGGTTTCCGGAGTAACGGTTACCAACAACGGTAGTCCGGGTGCCGCTCCAATTGTGCGCATCCGTGGGATTAGTTCTATCAGTTACGCATCGGACCCATTGTATGTGATAGATGGCTTCCCAACTGGAAATCTTGAGTCAATTGATACGAAAGACATCGAATCCGTAGATGTATTGAAAGACGCTTCCGCTGCCGCCATTTATGGCTCAAGGGCCACAAACGGGGTAATTATGATCACTACCAAAAAAGGCAGAAGAGACGGACAATTACACGTAAACCTCGATTCTTACTTTGGCACACAAACGGTTACAGAAAGATTAGACCTGCTCGACCGGCAGGGATTTGAAAAATATGCCATTGCTTACCGGGGCAGCCAGATTCCGCGTTTGTTACCTCCTATGGTTAATGAGCCTATATATGCAGGAGCAACACAAACTTACGGACAAACCAATACCGACTGGCAGGATGCCTATTTCAGAAACGGGCAAATGACCGGACATAATATTGGTTTGAGCGGAGGTAATGACGCATCCCGCTTTTATGCGTCCGCAGGTTATTTTGATCAACGTGGAACCGGGCCCAGCGTAGGTTTCAAACGCTACAACTTCAGAATCAATTCGGAACACAATATCAGCAAAGTGTTCACTTTCGGGCAAACATTATATGTAGGTTACGGTGACCGTGATTACGACAATAACGAAACAGGCGCCAGAACCAACTTAGTTAATGTAATCCGTATGATGCCGCATATGCCCGTTTATGACCCAACCTCTATTGGTGGATACAGAGGTGTGGATGCTACAAAAGACGGTGGTGACCCTACCAATCCCATTGAAGATGCGGAATTAAAAAATCCGGGAAACCGAAAGACAGCTAAAGTTTTTGGTACCGCCTACTTAGATGTAAATTTTACAAAATGGCTGAAATTCAGATCAACCTTTGGTATTGATTATGCCAATGCGCTCGATTACCGCTTTGCACCTATTTTTAACGACAATGGCGCCATAGCAGGCTCAAGCGCCTCTGTAGCTACTGTTACCAATAACCGAAGTTTGTCCACGGTACAATTGTACACCCAGCAGCTCAGTTTCGACAAAGAGTTCGGCGATCATCATGTGAATGCCGTTGCTGTATATGAAATGCAAACGCAGCAAACGAAGAATGAAAATGCCAGTGGTCAGCAGGAGTCGAATGAGCTTAGAACGCTTAACAATGCAAAGAACGTGTCTGTGCAAACGCTGGTAGGGGAAAACACCCTGCTTTCCTACCTTGGCCGTTTAAATTACGACTATAAGGGCAAATACATCCTAAGCGCTGCCATTCGTCGCGACGGACTTTCCGTGTGGGCGCCGGGTAAAAAATGGGCAACCTTCCCTTCCGGTTCAATTGGCTGGAGAATTGACCAGGAAAACTTTATGCTCGATCAGTCCACTATTTCCGAGCTGAAGCTGAGAGCGGGATACGGACTCACCGGGTTAAACGGAACAGTGCTGGGTAATACCCCATGGCTGGTAACCGTAGATGCCAACAGCGCACAATATCCGTTCAACAACAATATTACAGGCGGACCTTCTTCTTCTATTCAACGCATGGGTAATCAGGATTTAGAATGGGAAACCACAAAACAGTTGAACATTGGCGTTGACCTCGGATTTCTGCGCAACAAATTCACCCTGTCACTCGAATACTACAACCGTAA
>JADZFY010000384.1 GCA_020854215.1 Chitinophagaceae bacterium
AAGCCATAGGGTGTCAAAGCGCTCATCCATCGCTATCTGCTTACATTTGTCCATCATTTCTTTACCCACCTTAAATCCCTGGTATTCTTTCAATACATATATTTGTTCTAACTCAATCATCTTATTGCTACACAAGCCTTCTGCAGTTCTGTCAAATCGCAGCCGGGTAAAAGCTACCGGCGCATGGTGCACATAACCAATATAAAACCGGGACATAGGGTGGTTCAAATCATGTTCAACGCTTTCGTCTGAAAACTTGTGTTTAAGGTACTCCTGTACATCGGGGTGTTGGATCAGCTCGGGATAGGTTTCCCGGAAGGTTCGTTGTCCCAGAGACACGACTGTTGCCCTGTCCTCAATCGTCGCCTTTTTGATGTGAATGGGATTATGCATGTAATTGCTTAAAATAACAAAAGCCATCGCGATAAAATATCGTGACAGCTTTATACGCTCTTCAATTCAATTCAATTATTTCTGCGCAAGAAATTCTTTAATCTTATCCTTATGCACAATAGCTTCTTTAAAAGTATATGCACCTGTTTTGGGGCTACGCACCGTACGCACCACTTTGGTCCAATTCTTTGCTTCAGCTGCTGCTTTCTGGTCCTTTGTCTTTATCGCGGTTTTAGCTGCTTTTGCCATGGTAGAGTTTTGAACTTTTTAAAAATTCTGCATCCCGGTGAAACCAATTCAATGCTTCACAGTAAACGCATTATCGTAATTACTTAATCTCCTTGTGAACGGTAACCTTTTTCAAAATCGGGTTAAACTTCTTGAGCTCCAAACGTTCAGGAGTGTTCTTTTTATTTTTGGTAGTGATATAACGGCTGGTTCCGGCCTGACCACTGTTTTTGTGTTCAGTACACTCCAGTATTACCTGCACTCTGTTCCCTTTTTTAGCCATTGCGTATAAGTTTTAAGTTGTGATCAGATTTTTTCGCCCTGAGCCCGCAGTTCCTTTACCACCGCATACAATCCCTTTTTATTGATGGTTCTTAACCCTTCAGTTGAGGTTTTCAGCGTTATCCATCTGTCTTCTTCCGCCAGGAAAAAACGTTTCGTTTGCAAATTCGGTAAAAATCTGCGTTTGGTTTTGATGTTGGAATGCGACACACGATTTCCTGTGACGGGCACTTTACCGGTAATCTGACATACTCTGGCCATAATCCTGTTTTTTTTGGGACGGCAAAGTTCCGTAAAATATCATTACTATCAAAAAAGATTTTATCTCTTTTGGCGTTATTTCATTGAAATTAACGCATATCACCGCTGTTTGGTGCGATAATTGCCCCTCGCAGGTAGTGCTAAACCAATATCCATGAAATCATTCATTACGTTACTGCTATTGGTGTGGACCGCCGCAATGAGCTATGGGCAATGCCCCTCCACTTCCACGATCATTGCCAAAGACACCCTAATCGTTTGCGCCGATACCGCTTATATCCTAAGTGTACCGTCAATACCCGGTAGCACCTACGCCTGGTCAACCGGCGACAATGGCAATACAGTTACCATTGACCGGTCGGACAAATATTGGGTCACTCAAACAAGCCCAGGGTGTTCATCGGTAACGGATACTGTTTATGTTCTGTTCAATTCATTAATTCTTGAGCCCCGCGTCAAAGATACCTTATTATGCCTCAATCAGCCTGCGCCCTCCCTTGTTGCATGGGGAGAAAATTTACGATGGTACGAATCACCCACATCAATCAACGGAAGTGTAACACCTCCCGTACCCTCGACTGCGGACACTGGTACTACTGCATATTACGTTTCACAAAACATAATGGGCTGTGAGAGTCCACGTGCTAAACTTATTGTGGAAGTGATTGAAAAACCTTCTTTTGACCTTGGAGAAAATATACTTATCCCCTGTGGTGTAAAAGGAGTGGTTTTGCAAACTGTTGAGCAAAAATATACCGCTTATACCTGGCAGGACGGCAGCACCTCCCCCGAATTGCTTGCTACTGAAGCGGCAAAATATACGCTGAAAGCCAATAATATATGCGGAAGTTTTGCCGATACCGTGCAAACGGTGCTTTGTAATACGCATTGCCTGAACTTTCCCAGTGCTTTTACGCCCAACAACGACGGGTTGAATGAATCGTTTCGTCCGGGTGCATTTTGTCCGGTGACCACTTATAGTGTAGCGGTGTACGACCGTTTTGGTAAAAAAGTGTTTGAATCCAAAGACCCATTGGCGGGATGGGACGGCACGATTAACGGGAAAAGAGCAGAAATGGGAACTTATGTGTACTACTGTGTATATGACGATTTTATGCTAAAGCGGCAGTTGTTGCTCAAAGGTTCCGTCACCCTGATAAGATAAGTTGCGGAAATGAATGATAGTAGGCGGGAGCGCAATGAAACAGGCGCACCCGGCCGTGGGACGAAAACCCCATCCTTTATTGTTTGCTGCCCATCCTTCTTTTCAATAATCCTGGGCTGTTAACTGCTTTTCAACGCTCTTGCCGGTTGCACCCACGAAAATTACTGCGCTAACGCTTACATTTGTGCCCTTAAATACACGCTAAGCAATGACGGAAGAAAAAGGGATCAACTTTATAGAGGAAATAATAGAAGAGCACCTCAAAGAGGGCAAGTACCAACAAATTATTACCCGCTTTCCTCCGGAACCCAACGGTTACCTTCATATTGGACATGCTTCGAGTATTTGTCTGAATTTCGGACTCACCCTAAAATACGGAGGATACACCAATCTCCGGTTCGATGATACTAACCCGGTTACGGAAGAAACCGAATATGTGGAAAGTATTAAAGAAGATGTAAAATGGCTGGGATTTGAATGGAAAAACGAACTATACGCGTCCGACTATTTTGATACCTTGTTCCAATTTGCAATGCGTTTAATTAGTAAGGGACTGGCTTATGTAGATGACAGCACCTCGGAAGAGATTGCCCATCTCAAAGGAACACCTACTGCGGCAGGGAAAAACAGTCCTTACCGGGATCGCACTGTTGCCGAAAACCAGGATTTGTTCGAACGCATGAAGAATGGCGAGTTTAAGGATGGCACCAAAACCCTACGGGCTAAAATAGATATGGCCCATCCCAATATGCTGATGCGTGATCCGGTACTTTACCGAATCAAGCATGCCCATCATCACCGCACAGGCGACAAGTGGTGTATTTACCCTATGTATGATTTTGCGCACGGACAAAGCGATAGTATTGAAGAGGTGACCCATTCCATTTGCACGCTTGAGTTTGTACCTCACCGGGAACTTTATGACTGGCTGATCGAAAAGTTGGAAATTTATCCTTCCCGGCAATATGAATTTGCACGCAGAAACCTTACATACACCATCACCAGCAAGCGGAAACTCTTGCAATTGGTAAACGAAAATCATGTTACCGGATGGGATGATCCGCGTATGACAACGATCAGTGGAATGCGGCGCAGAGGCTTCACCCCCGAAAGTATCAGAGATTTTTGTACCCGTATTGGTGTGGCGAAGAGAGAGAATATGGTAGATATGAGTTTACTGGAATTTTGTGTGAGGGAACATCTCAATAAGATCGCCGTTCGCCGAATGGTCGTGCTTGATCCATTAAAATTAATCATCACCAATTACCCTGAGGGACAATCTGAGGAAGTGTTCAGTGAAAATAATCCTGAAGCGGAAAACAGCGGTGGCACCCGTTCCATCCGGTTCTCACGGGAACTGTGGATTGAAAAAGAAGATTTTATGGAAGTGCCTGCGAAGAAATGGTTCCGGCTGGCGCCGGGCGCCATGGTGAGGCTTAAAAGTGCTTATATCATCCGATGTGATGAATGTGTAAAGGATAGCACCGGTAACATTGTTGCGCTTCATTGCAGTTATATACCCGAAAGCAAAAGCGGACATGATGTTTCCGGCATATCCACCAAAGGAACCATCCATTGGGTTAGTGCAGCACATGCCGAAAAGGCCGAAGTGCGGCTCTACGACCGGTTGTTTAGTGTTGAAAACCCGGTAGCCGATGAGGGAGATTTTCTATCTCATGTTAACCCCCGCTCGCTACAGGTAATTCCCGAAGCATATATTGAAGCGTCTCTGAAAGATGCGGCAAAAGGCGAAAAATTTCAGTTTATCCGAAAAGGCTATTTTGTTGTGGATGATGATGCTACCGCCGAACATCTGGTATTTAACCGGACTGTTACCTTAAAAGATACATGGGATAAAGAGCGTAAGAAATAGTTGAGTTTGGGCTAAAGATATATGGCATCTACTAATTTGAGATGACTGCTGAAAGTATAAATTCTGGGGGCTCCGGTAGGAATATTAACACTGGCGATACCCTCTGCACTGATTTTTTCGAGATACATCATTAAGGCCCTTAAGCTGTTTCCATGCGCCACCACCAAAATATTTTTGTCTGCAATTAACAGGGGTTCAATTTCCTGCTGATAAAATGGAATAACCCTGCCGGCTGTTTCTTTCAGGCTCTCGCCCCCGGGTGGTTGAAGATCGTAGCTCCTTCGCCATTGTTCCACCTGTGCTTTTCCGTACTTTTCTGCCACAGCCGTCTTGTACATTCCCTGCAGTGTCCCATAATCCCGCTCATTCAGTAATTTGCTTTTTATAACGGGTAAAAGGGGTTGATCCATTTCTTCCATCATTATCGAAAGGGTTTCAATCGCCCTCTCAAGTTCGGACGTAAATGCATGATCGAATACGATGTGTTTTAACTTTTTACCCGCCACATGCGCCTCCTCTCGTCCTAAAGCAGTAAGCGGCACGTTTTCATTTCCCGTGAATCTGTTTTCCAGGTTCCACAGCGATTGTCCATGTCGTACAATTACTAGTAAAGGCATGAGTTAAGCATTTGAATTAAAATTTTC
>JADZFY010000385.1 GCA_020854215.1 Chitinophagaceae bacterium
ATTAACGGGGCAGAGGGACAATACTCGTACAACGTAAAAGGATCCGTTAGCAGTAAGAGCATTCGCATCAAAACTGGCAGCAATGCATTTAGTATAATTCCTTACCTCTCATGCACGATAAAGTTTTGAGGTAAGAAAAATAAAGGGCAAAGAAAAAAGCCAAAGCGGGAATCTGACCACTTTGGCTTTCTATATGCTATACTAGCGGACACTAATTCAATATTTCTCCTAACTTTTTGATTAACTCCTCACCTCTCAGACTTTTGGCAATGATCTTACCCTCTTTGTCTAACAGATAGTTCATCGGAATGGCTTTAATGCCATATAAAGCTGCGGCGTCACTTTCCCAACCTTTCAAATCCGATACCTGCGTCCAGGCTAACTTATCCTGTTGAATAGCCTGTTCCCACTTGTCTTTCTTTTCATCCAACGACACACCCAAAATATCAAATCCTTTGGATTTATACGTGTTGTAAGCTTTTACCACTGTAGGATTTTCCTGCCGACAGGGCCCGCACCAACTTGCCCAAAAATCTACGAGCGTATATTTTCCTTTAAAAGAAGCCAGAGATATCGGCTTACCATTTACATCATTCAGGGTAAAATCAGGCGCTATACTGCCTACTGCGGTTGTTTGTGCAGCATCCAGACTTTCCTTCACTGCTTTTCCGAAGTGAGACGATTTTACTTTTTCATCCAATGCGCTGTACAGGGGTTCCAGTTCCGTAGGGTTAACCTCATAACCAAAAGTTTGTGCCAGTTGAAAAGCCGAAACAAAAGATGCCGGATTATCATGAACAAATTTTGCCACCAACGTTTTATTTTCAGCCTCTAACGCTTCATATTGTTGTTGTATTTCACCTGCTTTTTTCCCATCGCCCGACATTGACGCTACCTGGTAGGCCTCATACAATGCCTTTTGCTTATCTTCAATGGGCTTACGCAATTCATTAAATTTTTTGAGATCATCCTGTGCAGCGGAACCGGTGATATCGGCCTTATAGAGTGAATCTACCGAACCTTTAATGTTTATCTTTCCCCCTTCAATAAAAAATCCCAGCGGAAACTTCTTCTGCCCCTGCTGGTTATAACCCAGCAATACAAATTCAGGCATTGAAGCACTACCCTTAAAAGTGAAGCTGCCATTGGCGATTTCTGCAGAATCAGGAACTTGCTGTTTCTTTTCCGGACGATACAAATAAACCCAGCCATTATCCAACCCGGATACTTGGCCCGTTAACACATAGGTGGTATCACCGCCTGCCGTATTTCCACCGGATGACTTCCCCTTTTCACCACAGGAAGCCATAAAAAAGACGAGACTCAATAGTGTAAAAATCTTATGCATCTGTATTCTATTAAGCAGCGAAAATACACATTAAGTATCGTCTGGCAGCCCCAATAATGGCAAAACATTGTTATAATTTTAATCCGTTGGGCTTAAAGAAATTTTGAAGAATTTCAGACGAAATAAAGGCTCAGTCTATTCAGGTAATTTTTGGTGCCTTGTTGATGAAGTCTGCACAAAACAACCTAAGCCCTATATCACTGACTTAATTTTTTTAAACGCGTTAATCGTCTAAAAATCACGCCATCAGCATGCTGTTGCCCGGTATTAATCTAAATAACCCGAAGAAAAAGAGGTCTCTTTTTTACCCCTTTGCATGATTCATCCCTGCTATTGGTACTGACTATATATGGGACGGGGCTTTAACTGTAACACTTCTTCCGGCGTCATTGTACGGCTTTTGGGTTCTCTGAAGTCGTTTTTATAAAAGATTTTGAATCCGGTAAACTGCACAGGTTCTTTATGGATAAAATGCTTGTAGGTATTGATCTTCCGCGCCTGTAGTCCCCATCCGTCCATATCCATTACAATTTGTACTTCGGGGCGGGTTTTGATTTGTTTGTAATTGGTTACCATCCCCTGTGTAAACCGATGAATGACCAATATTTTCGGCGGAAGATTGTATTTTCTCACCAATTCGGCCAGGTATCCGGTAACATAGTTGATATCGTCTGCGTTAAAAGTTCCAATAACAGACCCTGGGCGCTGACCACCCTTCATGGAAAACTCGGGATCAATACCAAGATGCACGGTGGGCATCATCAGATATTTCTCCAGTTGAGGAACCTCTTCCTGCAGGGTGCTTAACCCCACCTGAATATCCACAAAGGTGATCGCATCTATCTTCGCAGCCATATTCAAAACCGAGTCTATCTGATGGAAAGGCATACGGAGCCGGTATTTTCCACCTTTTCCGGGGCTTCCCTGGGCGGTTACTGCTATATAATGCAGTGCTGGCAGCACTTCTGTGGCGGTATCGGCAGCCTCCCATTTTTTTACTTCGGCTTTTAACTTTGCCAGCATTTCGGCAGGTGGCAGTTCACCTAATATTCCCATCTGCTTAGAGTAGAGGTTGCCATAGTAAGACACAACCCTTTTGAAAGGCAGAATGGCGCCGGGCAGTGGGTAAGGTGCTTTTACCGGCCATAAACCGGAACTATCGCCATTAATCATTTGCAGATTCTTGAGATCAAACAACGCGGTGTCCAGCGGCACCGGTAGCTCTTTCTTTTCCACAATATTTTCCTGAACCTGCATCACGGTGCTGTCTTTTTTAGATTCCGTTTCTGAAAAGCTTTGTCCACAGCCCGTAGAAAGCAATACAAAAGCGGAAAGAGAAAGCAACAGCGACACCCTGCTCACATGCTGAACAAGGGTACATGGTTTGTTTTTATGAATGTTTCTCAACATAAAAATTCCGGCGTGGCGCATAATAAGAATAGCAATTTAATTAAGTACAAAAATTGAACAGGCAATTATGCCAAAACGTGACGGCAGTTCAAATATTATTCATGGTTTAGCATATTTTAATTACCTGCTCCGCTATGCGCAAGTTGTATGCCACGAATGCAGATTTGTTCTGCTTTACAGGGCGATATGGAGAAAGAATTCGTTAAAAATATTTTAACACTTCGTTGCCCATCGCAGCGGTACCTAAAATTTTTTCGGCCGGAGTTTGTGCATCAGCAATATCTCTGGTACGATAACCGGATTTAAGCACCTGGTCAACCGCGCTTATCACAGCCTCAGATTCGGCTTTCATTCCAAAAGAAATATCGAGCAAGAGTGCTGCAGACAAAATAGAAGCCAGCGGGTTTGCGACCCCTTTGCCGGTAATATCATGTGCCGAACCGTGGATGGGTTCATACACGCCGGTACCATCACCTATAGAAGCAGAAGCGAGCATACCCATAGAACCGGCTATCTGCGATGCTTCATCCGTTAAAATATCGCCAAACAAATTTGCGGTTACTACCACGTCAAAACGACGGGGATCCTTGATCAGCAGCATTGCCGTAGCATCCACAAACTGATGTTCTACTTCCACATCCGGATATTCTTTAGCTACAACCTGGATCACCTCTCTCCAAAGGCGGGAGGTTTCCAATACATTAGCCTTATCTACAGAGCATAACCTCTTTCTTCTTGTTCTTGCCGCATTGAACGCCTTTCTTGCGATACGCTCCACTTCAAAACGGCTGTATTCTGCCCGGTCAAATGCGGTATCTCCATTATTGGTTCTTCCTTTCTCTCCAAAATAGATATCGCCGGTGAGCTCACGGAAAAACAAAATATCGGCACCCTTCAAAATTTCAGATTTAATACTGGATGCACTCAACAGTTCGTCAAATAGTTTGATAGGGCGA
>JADZFY010000386.1 GCA_020854215.1 Chitinophagaceae bacterium
GTAACATGTACATACCTTTTGGGCCGCCGTCTGATTGTTGCCAGATAATAGAAGGCGCTCCTTTTTCTCCGGGGAAAGACTCTTGTCCACTTCTGGAAACCCGTGGAGGGATTTGGAAGTTTGATGCCAATAAAACCAACCAGTTTCAACAGGATGGAGAATTGTTTGCCGGAGGTTTTAGAAGTATTGTAGCCATTGCCTGGAATAATGCCGATAACCAGTTGTACACCGTTATGCATGGACGCGATTATTTGCACTGGAATTGGCCCAAGTTCTATTCAGAGTTGGAAGGTGCGGTATTGCCATCGGAAGAATTTTTTAGGGTTAAAAAGGGGGATAACGCCGGTTGGCCTTACGCGTACTGGGATCATATCCGCAATAAAAAAATGCAGGCCCCCGAATACGGCGGAGATGGAAAAACCGAAGCGAAAGACACCAATTACGCCAAGCCTGTCGTTGGGTTTCCGGGGCATTTTGCTCCCAACGACCTTTTGTTTTACACCGGAAATCAGTTTCCCGAGCGTTACCAAAACGGAGCATTTATTGCGTTTCATGGTTCCACCAGCAGCGCTCCCTATCCCCAGTCGGGCTATATGGTGGCCTTTGTGCCGTTCAGGGATGGTCAGCCATCGGGGCCCTGGGAGGTATTTGCAGATGGATTCGCCGGCGTAGATACCGTTTATAATACCAGCGATGCAAAATACCGGCCAATGGGATTATCCCAGGGTCCGGACGGATCGCTATACGTAGCCGAAACAGAAAAAGGAAAAATATGGCGCATCATGTTTAAAGGTGATCGTGAAAAGTTTGGATCACAGGACCTTGCGGCAATGGATAAACGAAAACTGGAAGCCCCCAACACAAAGATGCCTGATGAAATCAAAGACAACCTCGACCGTAAAGATTATTCTCCCGCCGCTAAAACCTATAACACCTACTGTGGAAAATGTCATGAAAGAAATGGTGAAGGCAACAACCGGTTCCCGCCGTTAAAAGGATCTGAATGGCTTGCAGGTGACCTCAAGCAGCCTCTTCATATTGTACTCAACGGAATGGAGGTAGAAATGATGGTGAGAGGCAGGAGATTTATTAACGCCATGCCTGCTTTTGCCAGTGTGCTTACCGATGAGCAGTTGTCCGACATTTTAACCTATGTAAAAATGGAGTTTAATGGAGCCAAAAGCGGTGTATCCGTTCAGGAAATTCGAAAAGCGAGAAAAGAATTAAATAACCGATAAGATTGAGGTTTATCTTGCCAATAAAACCAACAACAAACATGTACAGATTCTTCAAAAAATATTTCCGGACTTTCTTCGTATTGCTATTAACGATCACCACGTCGCATACAGCAATTGTGGCACAACCACCCATTCCGGATTATTCCCGGCTTTTGAACATACCCAAACAGTACAGCATTTTAAACAGTACCGAAAGGATAGTTATTGATGGCAGCGACCACGACCATGATTGGAGTCGTGCTCCGTGGACATCATACTTCTCCGACATTACAACCGGTGCAGCGGCAGAGAAAAACAAACAGGCAAGATGCAAAATGCTTTGGGACAGTCTGTTTCTATATGTGTATGCCGAGTTTCAGGAGCAGGATATTTGGGCATCTATCAGGCAACGTGATGTGGCCGTTTTTCAGGACAACGCATTCGAAATATTTATCAATCCGGATGGCAGTAATTATAACTACTTCGAATTCCAAATAAACGCGTTTGAAACCACCGCAGATTTATTTCTTCCGCGGCCTTACCGCAATGGCGGATATCCTTTAGGCAGTTGGGATATTAACGGTTTAGAAAAAGCAATTCGTATTAACGGCACACTCAATAACAATGCCGACATAGACAGTGGATGGAGCATTGAACTCGCCATTCCTTTTTCTGCACTCGGCATCAGAAAAAATATGATCAAAACGGGCACAATATGGCGCATGAATTTTTCCCGAGTGCAATGGCAATTAGACAAGGCTGATAACGGATATGTGAGAAAGAGAACGCAGACCACCGGGCGACCCCTTCCGGAACACTACGATGTATGGTCGCCACAGGGATTGGTGAATTTGCACTATCCGGAGAGATGGGGATACGTAATGTTTGCCGACACGCTGCCTCCGGGCGGATTTCTTAACGAAAAAACAGAACTGCTTAAATTAACCATGTGGAAATACTATTATTTGCAACAGCAATACCATCGGGAAAATGGGCAATACGCGAGTGATCTGACGAAGCTCGATAAGTTGGCAACCGGATTACCCGATACGCGGGTATCTGGTGCAACCGTGCAGTTGTATGCCAACGAACAACAATTTTACATTCAGGGAACGCTGCCGGGCTCCCATGAAAATATGACCGTTGATCATAAAGGAGAATTTCGCATACAACGCCGCTAATAAATATGCGGAATATAACCGGACAAACAAAATGATTATTTACGTCAATCTCATACGCATGAAAAAAACAACGATGATTTGTATTTTGCTATTGCTCTGCACGTTCAATGCCGTAACTGCACAAAATTCCTTTAGCATTGTTATTAAAGGCGGGCATGTTATTGATCCAAAAAATGGTATTGACGGTGTGATGGATGTTGCCGTATCTGACGGAAAGATTGCCCTGGTGGCAAAAAGTATTGATGCGTCAAAAGCCACACAGGTTGTGAATGCTCAAGGCTTGTATGTAACCCCCGGACTAATTGATATACACACTCATGTTTTCTGGGGTGTGGAACCCAATCACCAATATTCCAACGGAAACCTTGCGGTACAACCAGACGGCTTTACCTTCCGAAATGGCGTTACCACCATTGTAGATGCGGGCAGTTCAGGATGGCGCACCTTCCCCGCGTTTAAAAGCCAAACAATTGATAACTCCAAAACACGGGTTTTAGCCTTCCTAAATATCGTTGGCGAGGGTATGCGTGGAGGTTATGAACAGAACGACAACGACATGGATCCTAAAATGTCGGCATTAATCGCTAAACAAAACCGAAACGATATTGTAGGTTTTAAACTGGCACACTATGAAGGACACGACTGGACGCCGACCGACAAAACAGTAGAAGCTGGCAGGCTTGCAGGCAATCTTCCGGTTATGATTGATTTCGGCGGCAGCAACCCTCCCCTGTCTATCAAAGACCTTTTTATGGAACACCTCCGGCCGGGCGATATTTTTACCCACTGTTTCGGACAATTGCGTTCAAGAGAATATATCTATGATACAGCAGCTCAAAAAATAAAACCATTTGTATGGGAAGCCAGGCAAAAAGGTATTGTTTTTGATGTGGGCTATGGAGGGATAAGCCTTGCCTATTCCCAGGCTATCCCTGCCATTAAAGAAAAATTCTTTCCTCATTCCATCAGCACCGATTTACACGTGGGCAGTATGAATGGTGCAATGAAAGATATGCTCACCACCATGTCTAAGTTTTTGGCAATGGGAATGGATTTGACCAACGTTATTACTGCCAGCACCTGGCAACCGGCTCAAATCATACAGCGCGAAGAGCTCGGAAACCTTTCCGTTGGCGCGGGTGCGGATATTGCCATCCTGAATTTACGCCAGGGAAAATTCGGATTATTTGATTATACCGGCTTTAAAATTGACGCCAACAAAAAACTGGAATGTGAACTCACCATACGTGACGGGCGAATTGTTTATGATTTGAACGGAATTGCCAATCCGATAGTTATTCCGTTCAACCCCGGAAGCCGAATGGGCGCTGATGCTTTTGCCAACTGGTATGCGGGTAAAAAAACAATCCACTCACCCCGGCTCAAACCCAGCGGTAGCATCAATCAGCAGGAATTTTTTCGTCAATACCGGAAAAATCCAAAATGGTGGGATGCTGCCTTTGAGTTTTTTAACAACAAAGATTTGTTGCAAATGAAACCGGGCGATTATGTGATTGTACCCGGCAACGTTACGGCAAATATTTTTGAAGGCTCAGCAAAAGATATCGCAGATATTAAATGGGAAGCGCATCGTAATTTTAATGACCTTCAATACATAATCAAAGGTAAGGCACAAATGGGCGTGGCGTCTGTAGATGACCGTCAGGCTAAGGTGGTGGCGCCCTATTCTTCTCAGTCGGATGTGATCCATTTTACCAACGACAACGGGCAATATTATGACGCAGGGACAGA
>JADZFY010000387.1 GCA_020854215.1 Chitinophagaceae bacterium
AACTCCGGGCCATTGTGCGCGAGCCGGACGCTGCGGGCCCCAAACCATCGCCTCTGATCTATTAAATCTGCATTATCTTTTTAAACCAGGAGTTTCAAATACAATCTTTGATTCTCCGCCTGCCGAAGTGTCGCCAGCTAACATGCGTGGTTAAGTGCGGGCAGATACTGCGGAGAAAAGCAATCACGAAAGATCGGCTGTATTGTACAAACAACAAATTCATTACACATTTCAGTTACAGACTCTGAACGTCGGGTGTGCCTGTGAAACCTGCAACACGTAGCATCCGCTAATTATCGTTCACCACCTTGTATTCCACCCTTCGGTTTCTTTGTCTGGCCGCAGGGTTATCCTTTCCGTTGATCGTTTCCGGTTCCAGCGGACAACATTCGCCATAGGCTCTGCCTACTAATCGGTCTTTGGGTATTCCTTTTTTAACTAAGTAACTAATGCAGGCATCAACACGCTTTTGCGCAAGGTTTAAATTATAGGCTTCCCGCCCTTTGCCATCCGTATATCCGCCTACCTCAATAATAACAGAAGGATGCTGTTGCATAAAGTTGGCCAGTGAATCGAGTTCGTAGGAAGGGTGATTGCCCAGTGCAGATTGATTAAATGAGAAGTTCGCAAGGGTTGCGGATTCGCCCGGGGCAGGCATCGTTTCGTTACTTGCAAGCGTCACAATCGGTGACAGACAAATGTTGTTATTGTTCACGGAATCAATGCCCGCATCAAAGAAAACTTTGAAGGTTTCGCTGGAAACCTGGTAACCCTTCATTTCTGCGGTTACTTCAAATCGCGACTGGTTCCTCAATTCAAAATGATAACTGCCATCGAAATTGGTTTGTTGGCGAAGCAGTTCCTTACCACCCTTGCGGGGATCTTTTATCGTTAGGGTCACGCCCTTCAGTGGTTGGCGGGTATTGCAGTCCGTTACCGTTCCGCTAATAAATTGGGCATTATCCTGGCGAACTGAAAAAAGCTCCAGGCAACAATCCGTTGCCCGGTCGGAGCTTAACCAGCCGGTGTTCCATAAATTATCTTCATCAGTACTGATATAATGCAAATCATCTTTAGATGAGTTAATGGGTTTGCCCGCATTCAGTGGCTTATCCCAGTTGGATAGCTGGAAGTCGCCTTTAGCGGAAAAAATATCATATCCACCCATACCGGTATGTCCATTACTTGAAAATAAAAGCGTTCTGCTGGTTTGGTGATAGGATGGAGTAACCTCATCGTCGGGACTGTTAATGATGTTGCCTGCGTTGGTAACCAACAATGCGTTGTATTGAATATCTAACTGTGCATACCAAATGTCGTAACTGCCTACTCCACCGTTTCTGTTGGAGGAAAATAAAAGGTATTTCCCGTCGGACGTGATAAAAGGCTGTGCGCTGTTCGATCCCTCCATATTGATGGGTTCAGGCATTAGCGTTGGTTTCGACCATCCGGAATCTGTTTTATCGGCACTATAAATGGCAGACCGGGTAACGCCGTAGGTTTCGGTCCATCGCGTGAAAAACATCTTCTTCCCGTCTTTTGAAAAAGTTGCCAGTCCGCTATGAACGTCCGGTGTTTCTTCACGCAATACCCGGCTTCCTTTTTCATTTCCGGAACTTTCTGCGCTTTCCTGTAAACCGGCTACAAAACCTTCCCCGGCTTTGTCTTCATATATGGTGGTATATACGTTGTCGCCCTGAGCCGTGGATGTTTGGGCGTAGGCAGAACGGTTTCCCGGTAACGATTGGCGTGTTACAAAAAACGCTTCTTTTTCCTTTTGATATTGCCCGCGGATAAATTTGAGATTTTCCAGTTCTTTATCGGCTCCCACAACGAGCTCATCAGTTTTGTTGTACGATTCTCTGAAAGCAGTAATCACCTTAAATGCTTCGTCATATTTTTGGTTGGCACGTAAACACACGCCATACCAATACGAACAGGCGGGGTAGGCTTTAGTGGAAAAGGTCATGGCTTCGCTATACCATTTTTCTGCCAGGGTATAATTGTAGGTGAGCCGGTAACATTCGGCTAACCGGTACACCGCCTCGTTGTGAACATTCAGGTTGGATTTACCCGGAGCTTTCTTCTGTACGGCAAAGGGTTGCGACCGTGGTGTGGTTTTGATTTCTGTAGTTAAAAATTTTTCGAAATACTGTAACGCTTCATAGTATTTTTTTTGTTTAAACAATTCTTCACCCCTGATAAAGTATCCGGTCTGGTCGGTTTGTGCAACAGTCGAAATACTGTGAATACAAATGAATAAAACAGCAAAGGCATTGCGTAACTGCAACGCTAACTTTACAATGGCCCGGGATATATTTTGGTGATGCATAGTGTAATATTTTTATCGCTTTCGCGTCAAAAACGCGGACAGAAAAACGGTTTTGTTTTCATGCTGTTTTTTCGCCACCAGGTGTACGAGAGTGATACTTCCAAACTGTTGCGTTTAATTTCCATCGCGTCCTTCGTGGATACATTGGTATCATAACTCATCCCCACCGTCATTCCTTTATAGTAGATGCCGGCAAATGGGGAAATGGCATCGCCTAAGCGAAGGTTAGCACCAAACATCAGGTCTGCCTGTTTGCCGGTACTTACCTGCACATAAGCACCCACCATTTTTTCAGTAATTTCACCCTGCTGCATATACAATACATTCGGTACGATATTCAATAAATCCGAAACCATCATTCTCGCACCGGCGTGTACACTATAGCGCACCGGCATAGTTTGTCTTTCTCCACCCGAAATAAATGGATCTTTGGGGCGGGTAATATGGAAGGCCGAAAGACCACCAAAAAAATTTACTTTTC
The DNA here is from genome assembly GCA_020854215.1 of Chitinophagaceae bacterium. Lineage (GTDB taxonomy): Bacteria > Bacteroidota > Bacteroidia > Chitinophagales > Chitinophagaceae > Agriterribacter. Next base: position 2,814 of record JADZFY010000387.1, read on the forward strand.
GGTCTGCAGTTGCGTCGTAGTATAATAAGCCGGCGCCCGCGTCAAAAGAAAATACATTCGGTTTGTAGAAAGCCTCCGATGAATGTGCCGAAGGGTCATAGCCAATGCCGGAAACCCATTGTTCGCCAAACTGAAGTTTGTTCACATTGAAACTCCGGTTCAGCACGCCTGCCTGCATGGCCATGGTTACATAATGGCTCCCGAATCTTACCCCGGTGTAGGCAACGCTCAGATAGGCATTGCTGTAATTGTAGGCCTTGTCGGAGGAGGACTGATTCAGCAGATTAACTCCCAGGTTAAGATTCTTGCTCGTAGGCATTTCTGCCGATAGTCCCTTTGTGGAAAACGTATTACCATACTGGGTGCGCCAAACTGCTGATACTCTGTAGTCGCCCTCGATGGCCCCGGTAAGTGCCGGATTTAATAACATGGGCTGAATGAAATATTGAGAAAAATGCGGATCGGTTTGTGAATAGCCAACTGACGGTAAGCTATAAACGCCCGCCATAAGCAAAAGAAATAATTTGAATAGACGATGTTTCATTGCTGCATAATTTATGCTATTGCTGAACAGGGTTTACCTGATCAGCCGGATGGTACCTTTTTTAATAAATGTATCTTCATTTGCCAGCCGCACTTTAATTACATATACATAAAGTCCTACCGGTTGCGGATGGTTCTTATGGGTTCCATCCCAACCTTTGGTATTATCGCTGGTTTCATAAATCATAAC
>JADZFY010000388.1 GCA_020854215.1 Chitinophagaceae bacterium
CACTTTTCTCATAACCAACGTAACTAAAATACCCAGGGCAACACCTATGATAACCCCCACGGCTGCACCCTTATTAACATTATTCTTTTTTTGCTGTTCCATTTATTTTTTGAAGATTAGGATTAGCCACCAAATTAGCAAATAATCGGTATGCTCCGCCAATACCCGCAGGCAATTGCCGAAAGAAAACCAAACCGGTATAGATGAATCTGCCTTTCCCGTAACGACTAACAATCAAACTTCCCTGCTGCTCCTGTTCACCCGGATCCTTCATAGCCAGAATATTTTCATAGGCTTTATCATTTTCTCCGGCAAAATAGATTCCCCTCTCCTGCACCCATCCGTCAAAATCGTTTGAACCAATTTTATTCGGCCAGTTCAACTCTAACGCTTTGGGTTGCAAAAAACGAACTTTAGCATTTTCATCAGTAACTCTTCCCCGAGAAATTTCGAACGGATACGGTCCAATTTTAGCGTTCAACGGCCCTGTAAAATTTCGGGTGTTATATTGTACAACAAGGTTTCCGCCAATCCGAACATAGTTCATCAGTGATTCATGCGCCTTGTTTAGCCATTCATGAACATTGTAGGCCCTTACCCCAATTACTATTGCATCAAAATCACTCAAATTACCGGACAACACATCATTTTGTGATAAAAAAGTCACTTCATATCCCATCTCCCGCAATGCATCCGGTACTTTATCACCTGCACCAGTAATGTATCCCACCTTCTTTCCTGCCGTAATAATCTCATCGTCTATTACCTTTACCTCATTTAGTTGAAAATACGTGATGGCCGGTATGTGCGCATATTCTATTCTCCGCACCGTAAAACGTTGATCCTCCTCTTTCAATGGCGCGCGCAATGCCGCAATAAAACGAAGTTCTTTTTCCCGTGTACGCTGTAATAAATCGGTTGCATCAATGGTGTAATTCACTACATCATTTTGACGCAGGGATAAAGCGGTGTCTGATACCACACGGTTTCTTATAACCTCCCCTCCATGTTTTGCATATTGAAAATATTGTGCCGAGGCATTTTTAAACAACGGTGAAAATGCAGTTACACTAAGCTGAATCGGTAATGCAGGTTGGCGGTTGAGCCGGGTAAAAACAAATTTGGGCGTTTCATTTAAAGAAATTGCCGGAACAACGGACAGTGGCTGATAAACTTCCCCACGAACCGGGTCGGTATATTTATATTGAACCGGGGTGGAAAAGAAAAAAACCTCTTGATCTATCGCCGCGGCAATGGTCATTTCAAACGCGGGGGGACTTTCGGGCAGGCCGATCAACTGTTGATCGTCAACTATAAAATGACCGTCGTTCAGCCCCTTTTTCAGCCAATAAGGCTGCGTCAGCGGAGCAGAAACAGGTACAAAAATGGTTTGGGTGAACGAAATCAATTTGTTTATGGGCAAAGCACCCGAAAAGGAGTGAATAAACGGAGATGCAATTCTTGCAGTTATTTTTAAACCTCCCCGGTTAACTAAATTTACACTAACGGGCAAGGAGTCTCCACCGGTAACAAACGGTTCGCCGGAGGTTGCTTCAATAAATAACCCTGAACACGATTGTACCAGGTTGGAAAGTTCTTTGAGCTTCTGCTCCCTCCAATAAGCAGAAAGCCCTTTTTCATTAGAAAGCAGTCGGTACAATTTCACCAGTTCATCAACGGATTTTTCGGGATGTTCAATTGAAAATCCGTCAATTAACGAGTTGATCAAATGAGGTAGTTGCAAACGGTCGAGTACGCCAAAGCTTGCCGTGCGTTCCCAGCCCGTTTGAACACCATCCATTAAGTCAGTTTTGGGAGCGTCTCCCGCAACAGTTAAAAAATACTCCCAGGCCGATCCACGCTGGGCTGCTACCCCAAATCCCTGGCTTTTATGCTGGCTGCGGCTTTCTGCAGCAATTTCTCCATAGCTTTTTCCCAAAAGGGTATTGTATCCGCCAACATCAACCTTAAACTGGTCATCACTTTGTGTGTTGTTGCCGCCAAAATTAAAAGTATTCCACAAAAGCCGTTTTGCCTTCCAGGGCCGAACTCCCAGTTTCAACTGCTCCGGGTATTGCGTGGGGTCAGCGGCGGCAAGAAAAGCCTCATGCGCAAGTACCGCTGAAGCAGAATGATGTCCATGTCCGGCCCGACTATCTTCCGGGAATCGGGTAATGATCACATCCGGCTGAAATTTTCGTATCACCCAAACGACATCACCCAATACTAACGATTTGTTCCATTTGTCCAGTGCTTCATCGGTACTTTTAGAAAATCCAAAATCATAAGCCCGGGTAAAAAATTGTTCTGCACCGTCTATACGTCGTGCCGCAAGGAGTTCCTGCGTTCGGATCAGTCCAAGTTCTGCCCCTTGTTCATCGCCAATCAAATTTTGTCCTCCGTCGCCTCGTGTTATACTGAGGTAACCGGTGCGGTACAGCTTTTCATTGGCCAGGTAGGCCAACAGCCTTGTATTTTCATCATCAGGATGTGCTGCTATATACAATATGCTTCCTAATACATTGAGTTTTTTTAACCGAAGCAAAATCTCGGCGCTATTGAGCGACACCGGGGGAAGGGCAAACGTCGTTAAACAGGGTAACAGCAAAATAAAGTTTACCATCAATTTCTTCATGCTATTCAACTTTAATCCGGTTATTAAAACGGTCCGGGGCCTTTTCAACCGGCAGGAAATGTAAATTTAATTATTACGGGGTAAAACGATTGTTTTATAGATGGTTAAAAAAAGGGATAGAGTATCCGAGACCACCTGTGCAAAGAAATATTAAGAAGATTACCACAATTTGAGGAAGAGAATCTGCGGTCTCTAAAGCCGGGCAAAAAAAAGGGGCAGCATGAAAATGCACCCCGCTTTTAAAATCCAATATCCTATGAAAAACCTAATCAAATGTATACCGGAACCCGAAAAGATAAAAGCGTTTGCATTTCTATTTAGTAAACGGCATGGTTTAGACTGTAATTTGCCGAAAACGCGATACCATTTTTCTCAAAAAATGCAAGCACCCGAATTTCCATAAGTCAGAACTTGGAGAATAGTTCCATAAACTCCTGCCTGCGACTGCGCGAAAGGGTTATATTCTCATCGTTGTCCATTACGAGGTACCCACCCTCTCCTCTTACAAACTTTTTAATATGATTGATACCAATCAGATAGGAACTGTGTACCCGGTAAAAATCGGGACCGCTTAAAGCTTCATCCAGTTCTTTTAATACTCTCGACACCAAAATCTTTCTCCCTCCTGTTAGCACCACATGGGTATAATTGCTTTCTGCCTTACAATAGATAATATCTGCCGTAGACACAAAAATCAATCCATCGCCGGTGGTTAGCGCTATCCGTGAAGGCGTGGATACGGTTTGACGGTTGAGTTGTTGTAGCAAAAGGGCAAACTGTTCTCTTGTAGGCAATGCCTTTTTCTCTTCTACCCTCATTATTGTTGCCTTCAGGTACTCGGGGTCAACCGGTTTTAATAAATAGTTGAGTGCGGAATATTTGAAAGCCTTGATCGCAAATTGGTCGTATGCAGTGCAGAACACCACTTCAAACGAAAGATTGGACACCTGCTCCAACATATCGAAGCCATTCATCCGGGGCATTTCGATATCGAGAAAAACCACGTCGGGTTTAAACTTGTTTATGGCTTCTATTCCCTTTTCAGCAGTACTGCACAATGCCACCACTTCCACATTGGGACAATAAGTTTTCAACAACCACTCCATCATTTCCAGAGCGTTTTTTTCATCATCCACCAGCACACATTTTATCATAAAAATATTTTTTCAGACTTCATCTACCGGAATGTTCAGGGTCACTTTTGTTCCAAGCGCAAGCCCCTGTTCATCCTGTATATCTTCTATTCCTACAGACGCATTGGTGCCGGCCTGGCGACCCATTAACACCAGCCTGTTTTCCGTAAGTTGCATACCTAATGATTTCCGCGAGAAAGCTGTTTTACCTTTTAATTCTTCAGCCTTTTGCCGGCCCACCCCATTGTCTTCAATAATACATTGCAGGATATTTTTTCCTTTCCGGCTAATCTGTATCGTTAAATGACCTTCCGATGATTTATGCAACAGACCGTGCCAAATAGCATTCTCCACATAGGGTTGAATAATCAGTGGCGGTACATTTACCGATTCGGGAAATACATCGGGTGCACAACTTATTTCACAGGTGAATTTTTTCTCAAACCGAATTCCTTCCATTTCAATGTACAATTGGAGTGCTTCCAGTTCGCTGGACAGTGAGATATATTTGTTGTTCGAATTATCGAGAATCAACCGGATTAAACGTGCAAACCGGGTAAGGTACAGAGAGGCAGTTGCCTGATCGCTTTTTACGATATAGCGATTTATTGAATTTAAACAGTTGAAAATGAAATGAGGGTTCATCTGCGCCCTTAAAGCCTGCATTTCGGCTTCAGCCATTTTTTGTCGTGTATTCATGATTAACGCTTCTGCCCGTTCTTTTTCCCGCTCATTTTTCAACTTAACAATTTTATTGGCGCACAAAGAGGCGATGGCAGTTATTACCGACAAATGCTTCGGGGTGAAGAAGTTCCTTTTTTTCTTACCTCCGTAAATCACGCCCCAAACCTTTTCATCTACAATAACAGGCACTGCAATTTCTGATAAATAAACCGGAAGCGGTTGTTGATTACTGTTTTCCGCAAAGTGGTGATTTAAAATTGTTGCCTTCCCTTTCATCGCCACCTCAGCAGCGATTCCATTGCCCGCCGCAATGTTAACCGGCTCTGCCGATTGGGGTGGTACATGATGTGTTGCCTTACACCTGAGCACCTGCCAAACACTGTCGGTTTTATATATAACACAATCGTCAATATTCAATTTTGCAACGCAGTTCTTAACCATTTCATGCAGAATATTGTCAATATCATTTGATTCATAAATGCAGGTTGATATTTGGTGGATTGCCTGTGCCGCTTCCAGTTCTTCCTGATGCATTTTTATTTTTCTGCGGTGATTGTTTATAACGCGAAAAATGATGGCACTAAAAAGTAATACACAAAGTAAAATAAACCACCATGTCATCCAAAAAGGATTCAGGATTTGAAAAGCAAGTGTGTTGCTTGAAGGCTTCCAATCCACCTGATTAAGGCTCGCCTCCATTTTCAGCAGATAATTTCCCGGAGCCAATGAAGAAAAACGAACGATATTTCCACTGCCAATCTCTTTCCAGTCGGTATCCAACCCTTCCAGCTTATAGCGATATTTTACTTTTTCGGGATTGTTGAAATAAACGGCGGCAAATACCACACTCATTGAACGATCCGAATACTTAACAGGAGCTAACGTGTCAAAGGCATACATGGAGTAATCCATATTGGAAATACTCACTTCGCTAATATAGGCTTCAAAGGATTGGAAAGGTGCTGAAAAAGTTTCAGGCTGCCAGTAATTAATGCCGTTCAATCCCCCAAAATAGAGTATATCATCTTTATCCCGGAACCAGCAATTTCTATTGAACGCGTAGCCCTGAACATTATCAGAACGATCAAATAAGTTCAATTTTGAAGATGTGGGATCAAAACGATAAATCCCTTTTTCTGAACTCGCCCAAATGATGCCGTTTCTGTCCTGATAAATTGCATACAGAATCAAATTGTCAAAGACAGGTGAAACCTTGCGGGTAGTCACTTCACCGTTATTGTAATGGAGACTGAATAGTCCTTTTGTATCTGATAACAGAACGCCATTGTCCTTCATTACAAAACCCGCGAAACCATAAGTGACCACATTGTTGCCAAAGTGCTCAGGCACCGTCAACAGGTAGTTCAATTCAGCGTCAAAACAATAAACCCCCTTATCACCGGCAATCCATACAATACCATCATCGCCCTGCCCACAAAACGATGCTCCACGCTTACCAAAAGCCGGATGGTTCAACCGGCGTATAAGGTAGGTTTTACCATCCATTATATAAATGCCGCGACTGGCAAGAATGACGTGGTTACCATTTTTCAAAGTAGTAATTTCATTGACAAAGTCATTTTCACTTAGTCGCCTCGTTTCGTCTGATTCGTAAACCGGTCTTTTATACTGATGTGTTTTAATATTAAATAGCCACAAGCCCTTCCCTGTAGGTCCAAGAATCAAAAATTTTCCATCATACACCATCCCCCTAATGGACTCATGACTAAGCCGGGTACTATCATTTTTTGCCGGAGGAAAAATCTCCCATTCATTTCTGCTTTTTTTCCAGCAGGCAAAACCATAACCCGTAGCCAGCCACATATCGCCGCTTTCATCCTGAACCATCCTACGCACATCATTGACAACGGCAGAAATTTCATCATTCATTTGCTTCGGCCTCACATACCCCATTGGCTGGTTCCTAAAAGCAAAGCGTGCAATGCCATCTGTGGTCGCTATCCAACCATATCCGGTCGTCTCGTCACAGAGAATAAAACTGGCATATTCTTTAGTGGCTACCTTATTGCCATTGAGAAAAAAATTCTGCTTTACAAAATGCCTGTTTGAAGCGTTGTACTCATATATTCCTTCGGACGTAGCTACCAGAAATCGCGATGAAGAAACGGGCGTCATATGCCGCATAGTGAAAACTCCGGCAGCACCGTTTCCCAGTGTAGCTGCAGTTATACTTCGGTTTGAAAACCGATACCATTGTGCCGTAGCATACCGCGAACTCACCAAAATACTGTCTTCACTCACCGGATAAATACCATATAATGCTCCCCCCGGCAAACTGTCTGTTTCTCCGGTAGAGATATTGTATTGATAAATGAACCGGCTGTTGTGTACAAACAAAACATTACCCAATAATGCACATACGTCTGTATCCATTATGGAACTGGAAGAAAATCGCCCTCCCACAGGCTCAAATTGCACCACTTGATCATTGAATTGTGCAAAACCACCGTCGGTCTGTAACCATATCCGTCCGTCAGGCAATTCAACGATCTGGCCAATATCACGTTGTGTTCCCTGGTCTTCGATCTCAACCTTCTCAAAGGTTCCTGTCTTTTCTGAAAAGATAAATGCTTCTTTGTCGGAGGTTACCCATATCCTTCCCTTTTTATCGCAAAGGATGCTACCCAACCGTCCGGGAGGCCTGTAATTCTGAACCTCCTTTCCATCAAAACGCTGAACCTGCGACCAGTACAAAATCCACAGCATTCCACGTTTGTCTTTTGCCAGGGCAACAACGTTATCGGGCCGGATCCCGTTGGGATAATCAAACACCTGGAGATGATATTCGGGAAGCTGTGCGGTAACGGGTCCCAACAGCAACACACAAATTGCAGCCACGCAAGTTTTTCGGATAAAGTTTTTCATTGTTTGGTGATGACCCGTTTAAAAGTTTCGTTCGGAAAACTCCCGGTTTTGCCGAAAAATAAGCCATTGGCCGATAACGCGCAATAATTTTTAGTATTTGCAGGATATTTTTAGTAATCAGGAAAATTAAGGTATCGTGAAAACGATGATCCGATAGCATCAACGCACCTACGCAACCGATGACGTCACATTGATAAATTTTCCTGGAAATAATTATGCTAACTTTTCTTCACCTCCTGACCTCTCCCATTGAAACGAGTGAATTATCAATTTAAAGCAGAAGGAGAAAGGGCGAAAAAGTAATATGTTTTTGGCTACACGATGGCACCAGAAATCTGAGTTTAAGACACAAAACACCCGGATAAGTAGAAGGCTGGAAGCGAACGTTGTGGCGCAGGGGAGCCCTTATACAACCTCAAAAAAACAGACTGCTTCCCGGGGTTTTGCCAGATCCATTGCTACTCTTTTTCTGTTTCCATATATACCCTATGCCACACCGGTAGTACCGAATCGGAATTTTGCCGATGCAGGCGCTCGGGCCGCTCCCCCGTTGCCGAACGTACGACAAATAAATTGTGTATTCAGACCAAGTAAACTGGGTGGCGTACCAAAAACTGAAGTTCAGAATTGATAAACGTGTTGTAAATAGTGATGATCAATGATGTTGCCGGCGAAGCCAGCACGCAAATAGATAAGCGCAAAAGCAGCAACGGCAGGAAATAGTTGCGTTTTGATATGCCGGACACATTCCGGTAGGATTTGCTGACACAATTGGCCGCTACCGCGGAACACTTGCAGCAAATAGGTTTCATGACTGTTCACAACAGTTCAAATCTTATCTTAGAGGCAACCTCTGCTTCACCTTCAGGCAGTTGAGATTCAAAATTTTTGCTTATTCAAAAAAGTGCGAAAAACACGAAGTGCTTTTGCGACTTCTCTTAAACAGCTAACTGTGCCAGGCTTTCTTCAATCGCTTTTATTCTGGCTTCGGCATCGGTCATTTTTTTCCTTTCTAATTCCACCACCTCGGGACGTGCATTCTGCACAAACCGTTCATTGCTTAATTTTTTTGAAATGGTTTGCAGAAATCCCTGATGATAGACAAGATCTTTTTCTAACTGATCCCGTTGCGCAGCAATGTCTATTTTTTTATCAATGTATAAATAAAACTGCCTGTCGGATGAAGACACAACAATTCGTTCTTTACCTGCTACTGATGCATCCGCGTTGTCAACTATGACTGAAATATTGGCTTGTTTTTGCAACAAGGCATCCATCGGCGAGTCACTATATACCTGTTGAGCTACTGCATTTTTCAAAAACGAAATGGTCTCACTGTTCTTGATGTCATTCTTTTTTCGTGCATCCCGTATCGCTGTTATATCCGCTTTCAGTATCGCCCCCTGCTGTAATACACCAGTGTCTACTTTACCTGCAGGCTTAAATTGCTTTATGCACAATTCTGTGCTGCCGGCATTCAGTAGTGCATTAATTTCTTCGGTAACAAAGGGCATGTAAGGATGTAGCCATTGCAGCAACGTTGTAAAAAATGATTTGGTTTTGCTGAGTACATGTTCCGACACGGATTGTTCAAAACCGGGCTTCACCCATTCCAGGTACCAACTGCAGAAATCATCCCACACAAGGGAATAGATTGTTTTCAAACCCTCACTCAGGCGAAATTCCGAGAAAAGTTTCTCCACCTCAGCCTGTACCTCATTCAACCGGCTTTCAAACCACCGGATGGCAAAATTATTTTCATCAGGCAAGTCCGCATCTATTTTCTGCTCCCACATCTTCACCAGCTTCAGTGCATTCCACAGCTTATTATTGAAATATTTTCCCTGCTCCAGCGATGCGGTATCAAACAACAAATCATTGCCGGCCGGTGAAGAAATCATGATACCAAATCGCACAGCGTCAGCACCATACTGGTCAATCAGCTTCAACAAGTCGGGTGAATTGCCAAGTTGTTTGCTCATTTTCCTCCCCTGTTTATCACGCACCATTCCGGTAAAATATACATCCTTAAAAGGTATTGCCTTTTCAATGGGTTTTTCTTTGTTGTATTCCAGTCCGGCCATAATCATCCGCGCAACCCAGAAAAAGATAATATCCTGTCCGGTTACCAGTACTGCTCCCGGATAGTAATATTGTACATCTTTATTACCCGGATTCGAAATCCCTTTGAACACTTCCATGGGCCACAACCAGGAGGAGAACCAGGTATCGAGCACGTCTTCATCACGGGTTAACTGTATGTTGTTATTGCTGATACCAAATTGGGATGCATAGTTTTTTCGGGCTTCCGCTTCGCTCTCTGCTACAATCACATTACCCTTATCATCATACCAGGCAGGTATTTGCTGCCCCCACCACAACTGGCGGCTGATACACCAGTCTTTTACATTTTCCAGCCAATATTTGTAGGTAGCCAAAAATTTATCTCCGGGATGTATGGTAATATCACCATCCAATACCGCTTTTAAGGCCGGTTCGGCCAGCGGTTTCATTTTCAAAAACCATTGTGTGGAAATACGCGGTTCCACCACCACGCCTGTTCGCTGGCTGTATCCAAGCCGGGTAGCATACTCTTCATCCTTAACAATAAAACCTTTTTCGATCAGGCTGGCTACAATCTTTTTTCTGGCGGAAAAGCGATCCTCTCCCACAAAGATCACCGCGGCTTCACTCAATGTACCATCTGCATTTAAGGTGTCTACCACCTCAAGGTTATGTTTCAAACCCAGATTATAGTCGTTAATATCGTGAGCCGGCGTAACTTTTAAAGCACCGGTACCAAAAGCAGGGTCAACATATTCATCAAAAATAATGGGGATGCTCCGGTTGATCAACGGAACAACCGCTTTTGCATTTCTTAAATGCGCATAACGCTCATCGTTAGGATTAACACAAACAGCCGTATCGCCCATGATGGTTTCGGGACGCTGGGTTGCTATTACGATGCCCATTTCGCCTGTACGTGGATTTGCAAGTTCCTTTCCGGATTCATCAATGAGTTTATACCTTATATAATATAACTTCCCCTGCAGGTCTTTATATTCCACTTCCTCATCGCTCAATGCGGTTTTGGCTGCCGGATCCCAATTGATCATGCGGGCGCCACGGTATATCAATCCCTTGTTATATAAATCAACAAATACTTTTATCACGGCACGGTAATAATCCGCATCCATGGTAAAAGTAACACGGCTCCAGTCTACGCTGCATCCCAGTTTTTCAATCTGATTGTAAATGATACTTCCATATTTCTCTTTCCACTCAAACGCATATTGCAGAAACTCTTCGCGACTTAAACTGTTCTTATCAATGCCTCGTTCCCGGAGCATATTCACCACTTTGGCTTCGGTGGCAATGGATGCATGATCGCTTCCCGGAACCCAACAGGCGTTAAACCCATTCATTCTGGCTCTACGCACGAGTATGTCCTGCACCGTCTCATTAAGGGTATGTCCCATGTGCAAGACTCCGGTAACATTGGGTGGTGGAATAACCACGGTAAAAGGCTTTCTGTTATCCGGAAAGCTGTTAAAAAACCCTTTCTCTTTCCAGCGTTGGTTCCATTTTATCTCCACCTGTGCAGGCTCGTAATTTTTACTGAGTTCTTTCATAAAGGCGCCAAAGGTAGGAATATTTGGGGGTGAATAAAAGAGTGGTAAATAGGGTATTACGAGAATGCAGTACAACACTGCACGCTCTCAAAATCAGTATCCGGTCTTTCCATTGTACCTAATTTTCCCGTATGGATGGATCAGAATGTGCTACGTGAGTTAATAAAAACGCCTTCGCGGAAAAACCGCGAAGGCGCCTTTCAGGAAAAATAAGTTCACCAGGAGAGGTAAGTGATAACCGCAATCGTTGCATAAACCAGTATAACAATCATAGCGATTCTCACACCTTCACTAATGTGTAATGAGTTAAAAAGCTTCATAATTAATGATTTTAAGATGAAAAAATCAGGACCGGATTATATA
>JADZFY010000389.1 GCA_020854215.1 Chitinophagaceae bacterium
AGATTTCTGAGTTCATCCTCTGTCATTGTCCAGGAGAGGTTGCCTACATACAGGTTCATTGTAACTAAAATTTAAAAAATTGAAAATTGAAAAATTAGTAATGGTAACTTAGTCGCTACAATGATCTGAGAACCGGAGGTTAGCCGTAAAACCAGCCAGAATAGGAACTAATGGTGCATTACTGCGTTGTGAAGATAATGTTTTCTAAAATAATACCATATAAAATGGAATATAATTAAATAAATTCAGCCGGCTGTGCAAATGGTGCTGCCGCCAAGTGCGGGATAATACAAAAGGAGGTTGATGGTCATCAGCCTCCTTCCTGGTCTATAATCAGATTTTGTCATTATTCCGCTACAACTTCAAAGCTCACTTCAGTTTCGTTTCCGTTGCCAAAGTCAATTTTAGCCTTGTGGGTACCCAGTTCTTTCACTTCTTCCAGAATCAGGATACGGCGACGATCTATTTCATATCCTTTTTGGTCGCGAATGGCACGGGCAATTTGAACAGTGGTAACACTTCCAAAAATCTTGCCGCTGGTACCGGTTTTAGCACCGATACGCAGAGGACTCTCGTTGATCTTATTGATTACCTGTGTAATTTCCGCCATTAGCTTTTCTTCCTTCTTCTTCAACTGTTTCAGTTTTTCATCCAACTGCTTCAGGTTAGAGGGAGAAGCTTCAATAGCAAATTTCTGAGGAATAAGATAGTTACGTGCATAACCACTTCTTACACGTACCTTTTCGTTGGCCGCGCCTAAGTTGTCTACGTCTTGTATTAAGATTACTTCCATGATTGCCTCCTTACTTTAAAAGATCAGTTACATACGGCAATAACGCCATTTGACGGGCTTTCTTTATCGCTTCAGATACTTTGCGTTGGTATTTGAGTGAATTTCCACTGATACGGCGGGGAAGCATTTTACCCTGCTCATTCAGGAATTTCTTCAAAAACTCTACGTCTTTGTAGTCAATGTACTTAATGCCGTACTTCTTAAAACGACAGAATTTTTTTCTGGACTGCTCCGTTTTAATAGCCGTTAGGTACTTAATTTCATTAGCTTTTGCCATACTATTCAGCCTCCGCTTTTTCGTTTTTATAATTTACACCACTTCTCTTTCTGGCATTGTACCCGACGGCGTATTTATCGAGTTTGGTAACCATGTGACGTAATACCTGCTCGTCACGCAGCAGCTGAATCTTCAAAGTTTCATTGAAGCTGGATGGCGCAGTAAATTCCACAACCCAGTAAATACCAGTGGTCTTTTTCTGGACGGGATACGCCAGTGATTTTAACCCCCAGGGGTTAGAATGTACAGTCTCACCGCCTACACCGGCAATCAGATCTGTATATTTTTTCTGAGCCGCTTTAAATTCTTCATCGCTCAGAACAGGGGTAAAAATCACCATCAATTCATAATTGTTCATTACCCTGAATTTTGGTTTAAAAAAATATGGGGTGCAAAGGTAGGGTTTTCTATCATATCTTATAAAGTATTTACCGTGCAAGTTTAATTCATGAAGTAAAAATTAATTATTAAAAATATATATATGTTCGATAGATCTTTCAGTTTTCACGTTTACGCATAAAATTTCAGTGACCAACCCTGGGTAGAATGCAACTTGTCAACCTGTCAGTAATACGCGTAATGGCATTTTATTTGACGAGCAGCATTCATGCTATTTATCAAATAACTGATTAAACATTATGGAAAAAGGAAACATCAGAGTACAAACGGAGAACATATTTCCAATCATTAAGAAGTTCTTATACAGTGAACACGATATTTTTTTGAGGGAGTTGGTAAGTAATGCGGTTGATGCCACACAGAAATTGAAAACCCTTTCCTCCATTGGGGAGGCAAAAGGTGAATTGGGTGAGTTGCGCATTGATGTACGGCTCGACGCAGATGCCAAAACCCTTACTATTTCCGACAAGGGAATTGGGATGACTTCGGAAGAAGTTGATAAATACCTCAACCAGGTGGCTTTTAGCGGGGCAGAGGAGTTTTTGCAGAAGTATAAAGGGCAGAATGAAGGAAATATAATCGGCCATTTTGGGCTTGGATTTTATTCTTCTTTTATGGTGAGTGATAAAGTACAGGTTGTCACCCGGTCATGGCAACAGGATAAACCCGCTGTAGTGTGGGAGTGTGATGGGAGCCCGGCCTACAGTCTTGAAGAAACGGAAAAAACAGAAAGAGGTACCGATATTGTTCTGCATATTAATGATGAAAGCCAGGAATTTCTGGAAGCCGGCAGAATTCGGCAAATTCTTGAGAAATTCTGCAGGTTCTTACCCATACCCGTCTTTTTTGAAGACAAGCAAATCAATAATACCCATCCGGCATGGACCAAAAAGCCCGCCGATCTCACAACAGAGGACTACCAGAATTTTTATAAAGAACTGTATCCTTTCAATGAAACGCCCTTGTTTTGGATACATCTGAACGTTGACTATCCATTTAACCTTACGGGTATTCTGTATTTTCCCAAAATAAAGCAGAGCTACGAAATTCAAAAAGACAAAATTCAATTATACAGCAACCAGGTTTTTGTAACTGAAGAGGTAAAAGATATCGTTCCTGAGTTTCTCATGCTGTTGCAAGGGGTGATTGATTCACCCGATATACCACTCAACGTAAGCCGTAGCTATTTACAGGGTGATCCTAATGTGAAAAAGATCAACAATCACATCACTAAAAAAGTTGCAGACAAACTTGATGAGATATACAGAAACGACAGGAAAGCGTTTGAAGAGAAGTGGGAGCACATTGGGTTATTTGTGAAATATGGCATGATGACCGATGATAAGTTTTTTGAGCGGGCAAATGCGTTTCACATTTTTGAAGATGTAGCCGGAGGAAAGTTCTATACGCTGGAAGAATACAGAGCTGCTTCTGAAGCACTTCAGAAGAACAAGGACGGTAAATTGGTAATTCTTTACACTACTAATCCTGTTCAGCAGGATGCGTATATCCAACAGGCTAAAGCTAAGGGTTACACTGTGGTGAAAATGGAAACGCTGGTAGATGCCGCATTTATCAGCCAGGTAGAACACAAGTGGGACAACGTACATTTTACAAGGGTTGATGCGGATATTGCAGACAACCTTATTGACAAGCAGGAGCATAGTGCAACAGTGTTGAATAAAGAGGAGGTAAAAGCACTGGAACAATTATTTGATTTGAAAATTTCTGACATCAACATGACGGTTGAAGTAAAGGGTTTAACTCCGGAGGCGCCCCCGGTTGTAGCCACCCGACCTGAGTTTAGCCGTAGAATGAAAGATATGGCTGCTGCCGGCGGGCCGATGGCTGCTTTTTATGCTACCATGCCCGATGAGGTAACGCTTACTGTAAACGGTAACCATAACGTGTTTCAGCAAATATTGTCAGAAGCTGATGACGATAAGAAACAAAAATACGTGCACAACCTCGCTGATCTGGCACTCTTGTCTCAGGGGTTACTGAAAGGGAATAATTTAACTGATTTTATTAATAGGAGCGTGGAGTTAATGAGCGGAAATAAGAAGAATAAAATTATTTTGGAAAGCTAATTTTCATCCGGCATTTTTCATCCATTATGTGGAGGAGCTGTGTGAATTGAAATATTTTGCCGCGAAACAACGGGGTTTACAAAATGTTTGTTGTATCAGAAGCCTTGTGGTTTCGTGGCAATTTTTTGTCTGAAAGGATGTTGCTATTGCATTTCTTTTTTTAGTATTACTCCATCCAGCCACTTGAGTTTCCGTTTGCGAAAAACCGGTTCATATTCAAAGGCAAAAAAAGTGTCAATATATTTTGGACTCGCATATAAAAAGTAGATCGTACGGGGAAACTTAGTTAAAGAAATATCCACCTTTTCTAAGAAACGGGAAAGGGTTTCTTCGCCAAACGGATTGAACAAAAAGAAAACACTTTCATCCGGCGAAATTTTATAGTCAAGTACGTTCGTACATTGAATCTGATATTTTAACTCGGGAAACATCTCGTGAAGTTCCATCATGTGCTTCCCGGCGGCGGTGCAAACTTCTTTAGCAAAATCAACACCGTTGATTTGGTTAAAGCCATGGTGTGCGGCAACTACTAATGCCCGGCCTTTTCCGCAACCGAGATCCGTAAACGACGTTTCATTGGTGAGTGTTCGCAATTTCTGAAGGAGTGCTTCCAGGATAAAATAATTCACTGCTTCATACCTCGATGAATGTACAGTATTTCCATTGACGATGGTGAGTTGGGATAGTTCAGCAGGGCTGGAGGTAGCAATACCATACTTCCTTTCTCCTTTTATTTCGTGCCAAATTATAAATACTGCCAACACCGGATTCCAGTTAACGGCAAAATACCAGAACAGCTTTATGTAGTTAATCCAACTTTTCAACGGTAAGTGGGTTTGAAGTCAATCACTCTCAGTTGCAGGCTTTTTTCTCCATTCCATTCATTCTCGTTAATGGAAAAGACGATATCAACAGGCTGTTGCGATTTTAGTATGGAAAAGCGTTCGGCCATATTAAATCCTATACCAGTAATAATAGTGTTGTTTTGTTTCACGGAGAATTTGATGTGCTGTTCTTTCACCACTTTGGAATAACCGGTATCTGTAACTTTTTTTGCAATGAAAACAGGACGCATATTCTCCGGACCAAAAGGCTCCATTTGCGTGATGATCCTGTAAAATGCCGGCTTAATATCCGCGAATACTATGGATGCATCAATTACAATTTCCGGTATCAGTTGGTGGGGTTGAATTTGCCCGGCAACCACAGATTCGAATTTGCTACTGAACGCTTGCACCTGTTCCGGCAACATGGTCATTCCGGCGGCGGCAAAATGGCCGCCGTAACCCAACAAATGTTGCCTACAGGAATGAATGGCTTCGTACAAATTGAAGCCGGGTACACTACGGGCGCTCCCTGCTACAATTTCTCCACTTGAAGTAAGCACTACCGTAGGTCGGTAAAATCGCTCTATGAGTCTTGACGCAACGATGCCAACCACACCCTTATGCCAGTGCGGCTGGTAAACCACAGTAGTTTTTCTATTGAGCAACTGTGGATTGTTTTCAATCATCGCCAATGCCTCTTCCGTGATACTCGTATCGGCTTCTTTTCTGTCATCATTATCCGAATGAAGTAAACCTGCAAGTACGATGGCCTGGGCGTAATCGTCTTCAATAAATAATTGAACTGCTTTCCGGGCATCGTCCATACGTCCCGCCGCATTAATACGGGGAGCGATAACGAAAACAAGGTGATTGATATGCAATACCGTCTGCTGAAGTGTGCTGAGTTCAATAAGGGCTTTGATTCCGGGCGATGGATTTTCATTCACCTGTTTTACTCCGAAATATGCAAGTATCCTGTTTTCCCCCGTTATGGGCACAATATCGGCAGCAATAGCGGTGGCGACCAGGTCGAGATATTGAAAACAGTCTTCTTCGTTTAATCCTAAATGGCGGCTTAGCGCACAAATGAGTTTAAATCCAACGCCGCAGCCGCAAAGTTCTTTAAACGGATAGGGGCAGTCGGTTTGCTTCGGATTGAGGATAGCAACCGCGGGCGGTAGTACAGCGTCCGGTAAATGATGGTCGCAAACAATAAAATCAATCCCCAGTGATTTTGCATAAACGATGAGGTCGGTTGATTTGATCCCACAATCTAAAGCGATTATAAGTGTAATGTTATGGGTATGGGCATATTCAATTCCTTCTTTTGAAACGCCATATCCTTCACGGTAACGGTGTGGAATATAAAAGCGAACAGTTTCGGGAAAATAAACTTTTTGCAGAAATCGAAACATGCAGGAAACAGCGGTAGTTCCATCTACATCATAGTCACCAAAAACAAGAATTCGTTCTTTTTTCTCAAAAGCACTGGCAATGCGATATACCGCTTTGTCCATATCCTTCATCAAAAAAGGATCATGTAAATCAGTGAGTTGGGGTCGGAAAAAATATTTCGCTTCATCAAAGGTTTCAACTCCCCTTTGAACCAGAATGGAGCATAATGCAGGGTGAATTTTTAACGCTTCTGCCAGTTGCCGCACCTTGCCTTCTGGTGCGTCCCGGATATGCCATCGTTTTTCCATGTGGTGTTTTATCTTACCTAATGCCTTCTGTCTGTAGTGTAATTTACCATTTCTTCTAATGCGCGGCGAACTTCTGAATCAGGGAATTCGTGGAGAACAGATAGCGCTTTATTTCTGTATTCCAGCATCTTTTGTATACTATAATCTATACCGCCAGCCTGTTTTACGTTTTCAATCACATAACTCACTTTTTCTTTTCTTCGATTCTGATTTTTTATGATGTATATCAGTTCCCTGCGTTTCGATGCGTCCGCATGATGTAGCGTATAAATCAGAGGGAGGGTAATTTTTTTTTCTTTAATGTCATTGCCGGTTGGCTTGCCAATATTGTCTGTACCATAATCAAACAGGTCGTCTTTAATTTGAAAAGCGATCCCCGTATATTCCCCAAATAACCTGAGTTTTTCGGTAGTCTCCTCGTTTTCGGCTCCCGACCATGCACCGGCCGCACAAGCAGAAGCCAGCAGAGACGCAGTTTTGGTTTTAATGATCTCGAAATAGATATCCTCGTTGATATTCAGTCCGCGTGCCTTTTCAATTTGAAGCAACTCGCCTTCGCTCATCTGCCGAACCGCATCCGAAAGGATATGCAGGATTCGGTAATCTTTCCCATTTAACGACAACAGCAGCCCTTTGCTAAGCAAATAATCACCCACCAACACCGAAACTTTTGTCTTCCACAGCGCATAGGTAGAGAAAAAACCGCGTCGCTCATACGATTCATCTACCACATCATCGTGAACGAGGGTGGCGGTATGCAATAATTCCACCAGGGATGCGGCCCGGTAAGTTGATTCATTGATGGTTCCGGCGATTTTGGCAGACAATAGTACAAACATGGGCCGAAGCTGTTTGCCTTTACGTTTTACGATATACTGCATTATCCGGTCCAGTAATGGTACATTTGATTTCACTGATGCCTTGAATTTCGACTCAAAGATGGCCAACTCCTCCGCTATGATTTTCTTCGCAATATTCATCTTATAAAAAAAAGGCATATTTGTTGCAGCAATCTATTTCGTGTGGATACCGGAATAATGCTGCAAGATAGCGGTGTAATTTATTATTTTTAAAAAATTTGGTATTTGCTGGTCAATCAATACTTTTGCAACAAACTTTTTTAAATTGAGCAGGATATTGTTCAGTTTTGTATTTTTTCACTAATATCAACAGACATTATGGCAACCAAAAGGATTTTAATGCTACTTGGGGTTTTTACAATGCTAACTTCATCTCTGTTTGCCCAGGAAACCACGGGTAGCTACGATTGGAGAGATTCTTCTTTGATCCCTTCGAGGAGATTGGGACAACATAATGAGTTTTTAAATAATCAGTATAATTTTCCTGCGAAGCCCAGAAACCAATGGGAAGTTGGTTTGAAAGTGGGAACCTTTAATATTATTGGCGATGTTCCCTCCCAGTTTCCTACGCCCGGTTTTGGATTGCATGTTAGAAAATCCCTCGGTTATGTATTCTCCCTTCGCGCAGAATATATATATGGTATGGCGAGAGGCGTAAGCTGGAAAGCCAGAACCGCCGGTCTTGCCGATCATTGGCTTGACGCAGGCTATACCGGAGGCGCCAATTATGTTTTTGATAATTATAAATCAACCGTTCAGGATCTCTCAATTCAGGGCGTATTCACCATGAATAACCTCCGTTTCCACAAAGGTAAAACAGGATTCGTGGTGTACGGGTTGGCGGGTATCGGCGGAACGGTTTACGATACTAAAGTTAATGTTCGAACAGATGCTAATGCTCCCTATAATTTTAATTCTATCACAACACACAATGTGTATAAAGACAGGCGCCAGACGATTAAAGACGTAAAGAACCTTCTGGATGCAGGAAGTTATTCTACCGAGGCTGAAAATGAGGGTACTGCCCGGTCTAAACTCTTTGGAAAGACTTTGCGCTTTTCCAGAACTGTAGGAGCCGGAGTTGCCATAAAACTGAGCGACAAATTAAATCTGGCGCTTGAAGACCGTGTAACTATGATTGGCGACGACCTGCTGGATGGTGTACGCTGGCAGAACACCGGTACACCGGCTACCGGAAGATCACTCACACCCAGTTATGACATTTACAACTATCTGAGTCTTGGTTTAAATATTAATATTGGCAACAAAACCAAATCGGTTCAGCCTTTGTGGTGGCTCAACCCATTGGATTATGCTTACAGCGAGCTGAATTCGCCCAAGCACATGAAAATACCCAAACCTGTATTGGATGATGCAGACGGTGATGGCGTGCCCGATCAGTTTGATATGGAACCCAATACGCCTGCCGGAGCTGCTGTGGATACCCATGGTGTAAGTAGAGATACGGACGGCGATGGTGTACCTGACTATAAAGATAAAGAACTGATTACACCAACGGTTTGCCAGCCTGTTGATGCTGATGGTGTAGGTAAATGCCCCTGCCCGGATGAATCCTGCTTTGAGGGATTTGTAGCCAAGAAAGGAAGTGACTGTGGAATTGGTGATTTGCCCAGTATCTCCTTTAATGCTAAAGTATTTAAGCTATCCAAAGATGCGGAAGCTGTTTTGGCAAATGTTGCAGAGCGGTTGCGTCAAAATCCCAACTGTAAGATAGTGGTAACCAGTTATACCTGTGAGCCTTCCAAATCTTCTCAGCAGTTGAGTTGGGACAGGGTGAACATTGTGATTAATTATTTGATTGAGAAACAAGGTATCAGTCCCGACCGCCTGATATTCAAATACGGCGAAATTGGCGGAGACTGCAATACGGTAGATTTAAGAGCAGCGGATACCAGCGATGAAGGTCCTAATACAGTACCGGCACCGCATCCGAACCTGAGGAGAAGAGGATAATCGTTATAGACTATCGAACGTACAAATCATTATTTATCAATCGGCTATGGCTTTTTGCTGTAGCCGATTTTTTATCAATACCTTAACGTATTGCTAAATCAGAGCGATTTACATTTATTCTCCCGGATTATATTTTAAAATATTTATTTTTGCCCGCCTTTTATGAGAATAATCAAATATCTGTTTTTGCTGCTTGGTGCTGTTGTTGTGCTTACGTCCTGTTCAAAATTTTCGAAAGTAATGAAGAGCAGAGACTATGAATATAAGCTGCGGATGGCTGACCAGTACTTTGTGAAGAAGAAATATCGCTATGCACAGCAGTTATATGAAGACCTCTTCCCTGTTTTTAAAGGGTCTAATAAGTTCGAAGATATCCATTATAAGTTTGCTTATTGCGCCTATAACCTGAAGGATTATATCAGTGCGGAGAACCTGTTCAAAAGTTTCCTGGAATATTTCCCCAATAGCACTAAAGCGGAGGAAGTTGACTTTATGCATGCCTATTGCTTTTTCAAACAGTCACCGCGACCAGAACTCGATCAAACAAATACGGTGAAATCAATGGGGCAGATGCAGACTTTCATCAATACTCATCCCGGATCTGAAAGAAATAAGGAAGCCCAGGAAATCATCAGCCAATGTTACAGTAAATTGATTTCCAAGGATTACCGTAGTGCCGAGTTGTATTATAATCTCGGACAGTATAAAGCCGCAGCCATCTCGTTCACCACGTTGCTTCAAACATATCCGGATGCGCCCAATGCCGATGATATTAAACTTTGGGTTGTTCGGTCCTATTATCAATATGCTGCGATGAGCATACCATCGAGGCAGGCTGAGCGTTATGGACAGGTGATAGAGGAAGCGCAGGACTTTCAGGACAGATTTCCGGAAAGTAAACTATTGAAAGAAGCAGAACGTTACTTAACTTTGTCACAAAATCATCAAAAATCTATTTCTCAATGAGCAGATTAAGAAAGCAATGGGGTGCTAATACTACAACCAATGTTGTAGAAACCAAGAATGTGGTAGATATTAAAAATAAAACCGGCAATTTATACGAGTCTATCGCTATCATTGGTAAAAGAGCCAACCAAATCAATATTGCGCTTAAGGAGGAACTTCATAATAAGTTAGAGGAATTTGCCAGCCATACCGACAGTTTGGAGGAGATTCACGAAAATAAGGAACAGATTGAAATCTCTAAAGCTTATGAGCGAATGCCGAATCCGGCATTACTGGCTACCCAGGAATTTTTTGACGATAAGATATATTTCCGGAAGAGCGACAATGATCTGTTTAGCTAAAATTATAAAAGGATTTCTCTGATCAATTCTTTGCGGCAATTAAAACCTGCCGCTTTTGTATTTTTAGGAAGTATCCGGAGAAGGAACGGGCGGTACACTAATGAGTGGCGCACCAATCCTGAAATTTGAGAGAAAAGTGGGTTAGGCTCATTTTTAATCTCTCACTTTTCACAAGAAAACACAGATGCTATTTTCATGACTTAATCCTTGAAAATTAAAAAATGCTGCAGGGAAGAAAAATCTTGTTAGGTATTACGGGTAGCATTGCTGCCTACAAGGCTGCCGTATTGGTGCGGAACCTGATCAGGGAGGGGGCAGAGGTAAAAGTAATTATGACAGAAGCGGCTAAGGACTTTATTTCTCCGCTTACGCTGGCAACGCTTTCAAAACATCCGGTGTCTTCGGGTATCTTTAGTAACGGTGTCTGGGAGAATCATGTTATGCTGGGTCGCTGGGCTGACCTTATGTTGGTTGCCCCGTTGAGCTGTAATACGCT
The DNA here is from genome assembly GCA_020854215.1 of Chitinophagaceae bacterium. Classification (GTDB taxonomy): domain Bacteria; phylum Bacteroidota; class Bacteroidia; order Chitinophagales; family Chitinophagaceae; genus Agriterribacter. Next base: position 10,727 of record JADZFY010000389.1, read on the forward strand.
GGCAAAAATGGAAGCCGGTATTTGTGATAATTTGTTATTGGCTGTATATCTCTCAGCAAATTGCCCGGTAATGCTTGCGCCCGCTATGGACGAAGATATGTGGAAGCATCCGGCCACTAAGCGCAACCTGAAATCGCTGGAGGCTTTTGGCAATTTGATCGTGCCGGTGTCCAATGGAGAATTAGCGAGTGGATTATTTGGTGAGGGAAGAATGGCTGAGCCGGAAACAATTGTGTCTGCGGTTCTTGAACACTTTCAAAATAGGGAACGTCTGCGTGGCAGAAAGGTGTTGATTTCGGCTGGTCCAACCTATGAGCACATTGATCCTGTTCGGTTTATTGGCAATCACTCCAGTGGAAAAATGGGAGTAGCCTTAGCCAGGGCGTTTGAACAATGTGGCGCATCAGTAACGCTGGTATTGGGGCCGGTTAGCAATAAATTTTCGCTGGAAGGCTTGGAGGTAATTCGGGTACAAACCGCCGACGAGATGTTCCAAGCCTGTAACCGGGTATTTGAAGAAGCAGATATTACCGTTATGGCGGCTGCAGTGGCAGACTATACGCCGGTTGCAGTTGCGAATGAAAAAATAAAAAAGAGCGAAGAGACCTGGTCGTTGACGCTAAAAAAAACTCCGGATATTCTAAAAAGCCTCGGACAAAGGAAAACCGGAAATCAGGTATTAGCCGGATTCGCATTAGAGACAACAAACGAACGCGAAAACGCAATGAATAAACTGCATCAAAAAAACGCAGATATGATCGTGTTGAATTCGTTGCGGGAAGATGGCGCGGGATTTGGAAAGGATACAAACAGGGTAACCATTTTTGACCGGAAAGGAGGGGAGGTGAATTTTGAGATGAAGTCCAAAACAGATGTTGCCAAAGATATTGTTGAATACATAATTAACTATATCCATGCATAAGCTTCTTGTACTGATGGCAGCATTGCTGCTTTCATCCGCTGTTTCTGCCCAGGAATTGAATGCAAGAGTAACGGTAATGGCGGGGCAAATTCAAAGTTCCATTAGTAAAAATGTGTTTCAAACCTTACAAACCGCATTGACCAATTTTCTAAATAACAGAAAGTGGACCAATGACAACTACCAGCAGCAGGAAAAGATAGTATGTCATTTTTTGCTGAATATAACGCAGGCTGTTGAGCCTAATGTGTATCGGGCAGTGCTCACCATACAAGCGGCCCGCCCGGTATACAATAGTAGTTACGTTTCTCCCATAATGAATTTTCAGGATAATGACGTCACCTTTAAATATATAGAGTTTCAGCAGATAGAATTTAATGAGAGTAATATTTCCGGCTCAGATCCTGCTGCTTATAACCTCAGTGCAATATTTGCCTTTTATACCTACATGATATTGGGGTTGGATTACGATTCGTTCTCTCCAAGAGGAGGTGATTCTTATTTTAAGAAAGCCAGTCAGGTAGTGAATGGTGCACCTGACGGGCGTAATATTACGGGATGGAAAGCATTTGACGGACAGCGTAACCGTTACTGGCTGGCCGAAAACTTCAACAACAGTAAATATTCTCTTTTACACGACGCATACTATGCTTACTACCGGTTGGGAATGGACAAGATGTATGAGGATGAAAATGATGCCCGCCGGCAGGTTATTAACGCCCTTAATCATTTGAATACACTGAGCACCGACAACCGAAATCTGCTGTCCATTCAGTTTTTCTTTTTAGGAAAGAGTGATGAGTTGGCGAAGCTCTTTAAGAAGGCGCCTCCGCAGGAAAGGGTGCAGGCGTCTGAGTTGTTACAAAGACTGGATATCGCAAACGCAGCCAAATATAAACAGGAGTTAAAATGAACGCAATTCGATACCTTGGGTTGATAGTCGTATTGCTTGTGATGGGTTGTTCCGGAAAGGATGTGCCCGCGGATATTATTCAGCCCCACGAAATGGGAAATATGCTGTTTGAAATATCCATGGCTGAAGAGTTTGTGAACACCTACGTTGCAAGGGATACTACTAAAAACAGATCAGCCGAAATTGAAAAAGAATATCAGAAAATTTTCCTGTTACATAAAATTACAGAGGCAGAGTTCAGGAAGAGTTACGACTTTTACCGGTCGCATACCGAAATTTTCAAATTGATGATGGACTCCCTGAACGCCAGATCGCAACGGGCAAGAAATGAACTGTACCGGGCGGAGGATGAATAGAAGTATTATATCTTCAACGCTTCAGAAAAAATGTATTCATGTTTACCAGCAAAGACGATCTTAAGTTAGACTACGGTGTAGATATGGAGATTGGCAAATTTCTCACCGATAGAACAGTGCCGGAAAATAACTTATACTGGAAAAACCGTCTCCTGTATATTCCGTCTATGCCGGGTTATTTGTTTATTCCGATGTATATGGATATTCAATTCCGGCTTGGAATTCCGAAATCGGAACTGTTTGCCGAACAGCATATGCAACTTTTGGAAGCCATATTGCATAGTGCGGCAAGGCTGGAAAGTAAATTGATAAATTTTGACCAGCATGTTGAGGAATGTATTGCATTGACGAAGCCACAGTGTAAAAATCCATCTCTGCTTCAGGATTTGACCTGGTATTTTTCGGGACAAAAACAGAACGCCACCATTGAATTAGGAACGCCCTATCCATCGCTGAATCGTGCAGATGCGTATTTGTTCAGTCTCTGTTATTTTAACGTTGATCAAAATAAGAAGAAGCAACTGGTGGATGCATGGTATGCATTGATTACCTATTACCTTATAGTGGATGATCTTAAAGATATCCAGACAGATTTTGAACAGCAGGAGGAGAATGCATTATTAGAAGCCGGATTGTCTCAACAGGGAGCAAATGCCATTGATGAACTATTGCAGAAGAGCTATCGCATCATGAATTCGATCAATCCGGTTATCGCTAACCGAATTGATCACAAAATTCAACGGGTAAACGTGAAAACCGTAATGGATGATTTTCTGCAATGGCAGGCAAAGCACAAAACCTAAGCGTGCAGCGATCGGGTTTCAATGCCGGTTGTTACTTTTTCACTAAGGCGAAAGCACGTTGAATGACTTAAAACCTTTCTTATTTTTGTGCCCGTATGTTTACCAGTTGCACAGAAAAGGAGCGCTTTATTTTTAAAAAAATAGCCCACGGGGGAGAAAATCTGCAAACCAGTTGCTACGTTATTGGCGGATTTGTACGCGATAAGCTTATAGGGCGCAATACGAGTGACGCTGATATTGTTTGTGTGGGAGATGGAATTAAACTCGCCCACGAGGTGGCTGCTCAGTTTTCCCCCCAGCCCCGGGTGGCCTTTTTTAAGAATTATGGAACGGCTCATATGCGCGTTGACGGATTGGATATTGAATTTGTGGGCGCACGAAAGGAGAGTTATCGCTACCATTCCCGCAATCCCGAAGTGGCGCCAGGTACATTGCATGACGACCAGAACAGACGGGATTTCACTATTAATACGATGGCGATAAGTTTAAACAAGGACGATTACGGACAATTGATTGACCCCTTTGGAGGAATAGCAGATATCAGTGAGAAACGAATCAGAACACCACTGGATCCTGCACAAACTTTTAGTGACGATCCGCTACGAATGATGCGGGCGATCCGCTTTGCTTCCCAGTTACAGTTTAATATTGATGAACAAACCTGGCAGGGAATAAAAGATAATGTAGAACGCATTCAGATCATCTCACAGGAACGTATAACGGATGAGTTGAATAAAATACTAATGAGTGAAAAGCCGTCTGTTGGATTGGATTTATTATATCAGTGCGGGTTGTTACACCGGATTTTTCCTCAGATGGTAGATTTGGCAGGTGCGGAATACAAAGAGGGTTGGGGACACAAGGATAACTTCTATCACACACTTCTGGTGGTGGACAATATTGCAGCCCATACCGCCGATCTTTGGTTGAGGTGGGCAGCAGTGTTACATGATATTGGAAAGCCGGCTACGAAAAAATTTGAGGACGGTCATGGTTGGACTTTTCACGGACACGAGGTAGTGGGTGCAAGGATGGTTCCCAAAATATTTTCCCGTTTGCGGCTGCCCCAGGACAGTAAGATGCAGTTTGTGAAAAAAATGGTGGAGTTGCATTTGCGACCGATCAGCCTCACAAAGGAGAATATAACCGATTCTGCAATTCGCCGTTTGCTGTTTGACGCGGGAGATGATATAGATGCGCTAATGACTTTGTGTAAGGCCGATATTACGTCTAAAAACAAGAAAAAGGTAAGGCTGTATCTCGATAATTTTGAAATGGTGCAACAACGTTTGCATGATGTGGAAGAAAAAGACAGAATTCGCAACTGGCAACCACCCATTACCGGAGAGATGATTATGGATATCTTTGGTATTTCACCGTGTAGGAAAGTGGGAGATATTAAAAATGCCATCAAAGATGCGATATTGGATGGCGTGATAGAGAACAATTACGACTCGGCATACGATTATATGCTCATAAAAGCGAAGGAATTAAACCTGGAGCCGGTCAAATAAACGGTGTCCGGCCTGCGGGCATGTTTTCCTGCCGGATTTATATTACATTTGACCAGTTTTTATTGAAATTGAACATCTAAAAGATACACATGGCTATTTTAAAATTCAGGGTATATTTTGAAGAAGATGACAGTATTTACAGGGATGTTGCCATAAAGCATACACAGTCTTTTTTGGATTTACACTATATCATTTTAAAAAGTTTTGAGTTTGATACAAAACATCAGGCAACCTTTTTCCGTAGCAACGATAACTGGCAGCGGGGTAGGGAGATCAGTGTAGAAAAATACGACAAGCCATATAAGGTGGAACCGCTGATTATGTCGGAAACCACAATTGGCTCCGAAATCAAAAATCCAAACGAAAAGTTCATTTACGTTTATGATTTTATACGAAACTGGACGTTTTTGCTGGAACTGATTAACGTGTCAAAGGATGAGAATTCCAGATTATCTTATCCGGCTACCATTCGTAGTGAAGGCATAGCGCCCAGCCAGTACGGAACCAAGAGTATTTTAGGCGACCGGTTTGTTGATATTGAGGAAAAGTATGACCTCACCAAAGGGGTGGAAGGTTTTGGCGAAGAAGGAGAAGAGGGTGAAAACCTTACCGGACTGGAAGAAGAAAGCAGTGCGGACGAGAAAGAAGACGTGTAACGCTGTTGCTTACTACCCTATCCTTACTACTTACCATTTTTGTTGATGCGCAACAAAACCTGCATAGTTATTCAGGGGCCTACGGCAACCGGAAAAACAAAATTATCGTTACAACTCGCGAAGTATTTTAACACAGAGATTATTTCTGCGGATTCCCGTCAGTGCTATCGGGAAATGGATATTGGGGTGGCGAAACCAGCAGCTTCTGATTTAGAAAAAATCCACCACTATTTCATCAATTCCCACAGTATTCATCAGGATGTGAATGCCGGTGTATTTGAAACCTACGCACTGGATGCCGTTGCTGAAATTTTTAAGCAACACGATGTGGCCATTATGGTGGGTGGCACGGGGCTCTATATCAAAGCCTTTTGCAGCGGGATAGATGCAATGCCTGAAATAAAGGACGAAATACGGCAATGGATACGCCAGGAATATGCTTCCGGCAGTATCGGCCGGTTAAAGGAAATGTTGCAAAAACACGATCCATTGTTTTGCTGTAAAGGAGAGATGCAGAATCCCCAAAGGATGATGCGGGCTTTAGAAGTGGTGCTGTCTTCCGGAAAATCAATTCTGGAATGGCATTCCGGGCCGCAAAAGACGCGGTCGTTTTCTATCGTAAATATTGGAACTGAGCTGCCCCGTGAAATCATATACCGGAACATTAATGAAAGAGTGGATGAAATGATGAAACAAGGCTTGCTGAATGAGGCTACTGCGCTTTACCCTTACCGCCACCTTAATGCACTTCAAACGGTGGGCTATGCAGAAATATTTCGATACCTCAATGGTAAGTGCGCACTACAGGAGGCCGTAGAATCCATCAGGAAACATACCCGGCATTATGCCAAAAGGCAGCTTACCTGGTTTAAAAGAGACGGGTCTGTTCATTGGTTTGCACCCACTGATGTACAAAGAATTATTTCATTTATCGAAAGTCATCTACCTGAAAGTGCCGTTCCAGTAACTCCAAAATGAAAGCAGCACCTGTATTTCATCGTTCTGTTAGTTATCTTTACCCACTAAATGATTATTATGGCAGATGTTATACGGGATGTGGGAAGTTTTTTTGAGCAATGGACGAAGCAGCCGGCAGATGAGTTGTACACCCTGAAGCAGGCGGGCAGTAACAGACAGTATTTTCGCGGTATTGCCGGAAATCATTCCTATATCATCACCAGTAACCCTAATAACGTACCGGAGAACAATGCCTTTATTGAGTTTGCACGACACTTTTTTGCGAAAGGATTAGCGGTGCCGGAAATTCTGTTTGCCGATAAGGAGAAAACAAAATATGTACAAACGGATTTTGGAGATATATCTCTGTTCGACATCATTAAACAAGAAGGCTATACCGAAAGGGTGAAATGTTTATTCCGCAAAGCCTTTGAGGAACTGGCCAGGTTGCAGGTGCAGGGTGGCGCTGGGCTGGACTATAGCAATTGCATCGCTACCCGATCTTTCGATAAACAGGCCATTTATTCAGACCTCCTGTACTTTCTCTATTATTTTGTTCGTGCACTTGATCTGCCCTACGACAAGAATTTATTGCTGAACGATTTTGAATTGTTAAGCAGTTACCTCATGCAGGAAGAAGCAAAATATTTTATGCACCGCGATTGTCAAAGCCGAAATATTATGGTTAAGGATGAGCAGGTGTATTTCATAGACTTTCAGGGCGGAATGCAGGGGGCGTTACAATATGATGCAGCTTCGATGCTTTGGCAGGCAAGAGCTGCATTGCCACACGATTGGAAAGAAGAACTGGTGTCCTACTACTTTGAAGTAGTGAATGGCCTATTGGATGGTAAACTGAACCAAAGGGACTTTTTAGACAGCTATGATGGATTTGTATTGATCAGGATGTTGCAAACACTCGGTGCTTATGGCTTCAGAGGATTGTTTGAAAGAAAGCAGCATTTTATCGCCAGCATACCTTTTGCGTTAAAGCAGTTGCGCTGGTTTTTGGAGAATAAAAAAATTCCCATACGTCTTCCTGAGCTGCAAAAATTACTCTGGCAAATTGTTGACGATAACATCATCCAAAAGTATGAAACCGTAAAAGCTTCAACTGACACCCCGCTGGTGGTGCATATCAACAGCTTTTCCTATCGTCGGGGAATACCCGAATCTAACGACGGCAATGGTGGCGGATTTGTATTTGACTGCAGGGGAATTTTTAATCCCGGTCGTTTTGACGCCTTTAAAACGCTTACCGGCAGAGATAAGGAGGTACAGGAATTTTTACTCCACAAAAGCGAAATGCCTGCGTTCTTACAATACGTGTATGGTATGGTGGATATATCGGTTAGCGACTACATTAAACGGAATTTTGAAAACCTCACAGTGAACTTTGGTTGCACAGGAGGTCAGCATCGCAGCGTGTTTGCTGCTGATAGTTTAGCTAAACACCTGCAGGAAAAATTTGGCGTAACCATCGTATTGCATCATCTTATACAGGAGGAGAAGAATTGGAAAAACAGTGAATAGTGATAGCTTAATAGTGGATGGTGAGTTTTTTTTAGCGATGTTTTAAAAGATATGACGCACATTAATAACGAGCAATTCAAACAGCACCCTGGGTTGACAACAGCCATGATTTTTGCTGCGGGTTGGGGAACCCGGCTTAAGCCATGGACAGATCATCATCCCAAAGCCCTGGCTCCCGTAAATGGAAAGCCCTTATTGCAGCACAATATTGAGTACCTGAAAAAGTTTGGCATAACAAATATCGTCATCAACGTACATCACTTTGCCGGGCAGGTTATAGAATTTTTAAATGCACATCAGCATTTCAAATGTAATATCACTATTTCGCACGAGGAACACGAACCGTTGGAAACAGGAGGGGGATTGAAAGCAGCCCGGCAACATTTAGAACAGACGCAGCCGTTTTTTGTAATTAATGCCGATATCCTTACTAATCTCGATATCGGTGCTATGTTCAGGTATCACCAACAGCATCGTCCGCTGGTTACCCTTGCGGTAACCAGTCGCAACTCATCCCGACGTTTTCTTTTTACTCCGGAGGATCGTTTGTGCGGCTGGCGCAATCAGGCAACGGGCCAGCAACGGATTTCGTTTGTTTGTAACAATAGTGCGGACAAAGCATTTAGCGGTATTCACATCGTTGATCCGGCAATCTTTGAGCTAATTTCCGAGGAGGGAAAGTTTTCGTTGGTGGACCTGTACCTTCGATTGTCAGCCCGGCACCTTATTATGGGCTATGATCACTCAGGCGATGTTTTGATTGATGTGGGCAAACCGGAAGCAATTGAGAAAGCTGAAGTGTATTTTCGTTAGCAGGCTGGTTTTAGGAGATTGTTTTGTTAATCTTTTTATTCAATTTCATCTGTAAAGCAATTTACGAGTGCCGTATTTAACTTCGCTACGGTATTCAAAAGAATTTCTGTTTTTTTTAGTGGATGCAACGTGATCGGGGTGGAGGTATATCAACTACAACGTCCAAACGTATAAGAATGAACAAATGGTTTATATGGTTAATTGCCATATTGGCAAATACGCAAAGCTACAGCCAGCAGAAGTTTACTATTAGTGGTACGGTAAGGGTAAAAAGTACAGGGGAAACAATTATTGGAGCAAGTATTCGGGCAGGTGATGCCGGCACCTTTAGTAACGATTATGGTTTTTATTCTCTGTCTCTTCCCGGGGGGCGCTATGCCATAAAGGTATCTGCTGTTGGGATGTTAACCTATTCCAGGGAGATTGTACTGGATAAACATATAACGCTGAATGTTACGCTGGAGGACGAGCCCCAAACGCTGGAGAATATAACGATTACGGCTACCTCAAAAACACGAAGCATCGGCAGTCCGCAGATGGGCATTGAAAGGCTGACCACCAGAGAAATCAGAAATATTCCGGTTTTGCTCGGTGAACGGGATGTGTTGAAAACCGTTCAGCTATTACCGGGAATTAAAGCGGCAGGTGAGGGTAACAGTGGGTTTTTTGTTAGGGGTGGAGCCGCAGACCAGAACCTTATTTTGCTGGATGAAGCTACGGTCTATAATGCATCTCATCTCCTCGGTTTTTTCTCCACGTTTAATTCCGATGCAATAAAAGATCTTTCCGTGTATAAAGGCGGGATGCCCGCACAATATGGAGGCAGGCTTTCATCGGTACTCGATATTAAAATGAACGATGGAAATAATCAGGACTATCAGGTAAGTGGGGGCATAGGGCTTATATCTGCTAAGTTGAATGTTGAGGGACCGATTCAAAAAGACAGATCATCATTTCTAATAACCGGCCGGAGAACCTATGCCGATATGTTTCTGAAACTGGCAAAGGATTCGTCATTAAGAAATAATACCCTTTATTTTTATGACCTCAATGCCAAGCTCAATTACTTAATAGGAGAAAGGGACAGACTGTATTTATCAGGGTATTTTGGTAAGGATGTTCTGGCAGCCGGACAAACATTTGGGTTGGACTGGGGTAATGCAACGGGAACGCTTCGTTGGAACCATATATTCAGTAATAAACTGTTCTCTAATACGTCGTTTATTTTTAGCAACTATAATTACAATATTGCAATTCGTAATGGAGCTAACGCATTCGATATTTTTTCACAAATCCGTGATTTGAACCTCAAGCAGGAATTTCAATGGTATCTTAACAATAAAAACAATATCCGTTTCGGCTTCAATTCCATCTATCATACTATACGCCCTGGCGAAGTACGCCCTTCTTCTGATCAGTCCAGTATCAATTTATCGTTATTGCAAAAGCGGTATTCGTTGGAAAACGCAGTGTACTTTAGTAATACCTGGAAGGCAACGGATAAACTTACAGCAACCTATGGGCTGAGACTTACTGCCTTCAGCATTTTGGGTGAAGGGGATTTTTTTAGCGTAAACACCGATGGAAAGGTTACCGATACGATGCACTATTCAAAAGGGGCATTTGTAAAAACCTATATCAACCCCGAACCACGATTTGCCTTAAGCTACCGGCTGAATAACAGCAGCTCGGTGAAAGCATCCTACGTTCGAAATGTACAGAATCTTCACCTGGTGAGCAACTCCACGGCTTCCAGTCCAACAGACAAATGGGTAGCCAGTACCAACATCATCAAACCGGAAATTTCAGACATGGTTGCCATTGGCTATTACAAGAATCTTTGGAGCAACCGGTTCGAACTTACCACCGAAGCGTATTATAAAACGATGGACAATCAAATTGATTACAGAGATGGGGCCAACGTATTCATTAATTCCGATGCTATAGAAACCCAGCTCTTGTTTGGAACAGGCAGAGCATATGGGATAGAATTGCAGTTTAAAAAAACAACCGGAAAACTTACGGGCTGGGTGAGTTATACACTGTCAAAAACGGAAAAACGGATTGCGGGAATTAGTAATGGAAACTGGTACAATGCAAAGCAGGACAGAACACATGACCTTGCGTTGGTGCTATCCTATCAGTTAAACAAAAAATGGACGGTGTCTGCGAACTGGGTATATTATACCGGCAACGCGGTTACCTTTCCGGCAGGCAAATACCAGGTAAATGATCAAACGTATTTTTATTATACGGAGCGAAATGCGTACCGCATGCCGGCTTACCATCGGTTAGACCTCGGAGCAAATCTGTTGTTGAAACAACGGAAGAAATTTTCTTCCGAACTGAGTTTTAGTTTGTACAACGCCTATGGCAGAGAAAATGCATACACGATATCCTTCGAAGAAAATAAAGACGATCCAAATAAAACCGATGCAGTACAACTGGCTTTGTTCAGATTTATTCCTTCCATATCCTATAATTTTAAATTCTGATGTTTATGCGCAAACTGTTTGCCATTGGCGGAATAATGATTTTTTCTTTTGCATCTTGTGAAAAGGTTATTGATGTTGCGTTAAAGGATGCCGAAAAGCAATTTGTCATCGAAGGAATAATCACCAATAAGCCGGGTGATTGTATGGTGCGAATTTCTAAAACCAAAAGTTTTGACGATAGCAACGCGTTTGATGGTATTTCGAATGCGACAGTATCTGTTACGGACAATGAGGGGAATATCGTATCGCTGGCAGAAGCTGAAACAGGCGTCTATCGGTCTGCCTTTTTTGCCGCGGGTACCGGAAAAACCTACACCTTACGGGTTGACGTGAATGGGCGTGCGTTTACCGCGTCCTGCATTATGCCCACAGCAGTGAATATGGATACCCTTTATGTAAAAGATGAAAGTTTTTTTGGAGAAAAGATGAAACTGGCAAACGTTGAATACCTCGATCCGCCAGGTAAAGGAAACTGCTACCGTTTTGTTCAATATGTAAATGGCAGAAAGGAAAAGAGCATTTTTATTCGTGATGACGACTATTCCGATGGAAACGCTTCAACAATAACTTTGTTTACTGCACCCGATGAAAAAGGGAAAATAGAAAGCGGAAGCATTGTAAGGGTTGAAATGCAGTGTATTTCTCCGGTTATTTATCAATATTGGTTTAGCCTCTTTCAGGGTGCATCGGGAAGCAGTAATGCCGCTTCTCCTGCCAACCCGGTATCCAATATTAAAGGTGGTGCACTGGGTTATTTCAGCGTTCACACCGTGCAAAATCAAACGGTGGTAGCGCCTTAAAAAAGATGAGTTCGTGAGGCAAACAGATTCAACCGGATTTTATTGCACCCGGGTGCATTAGGATGACGTAGATATCATTCAGTCCCGGTTTATAGGAAGACGGGCACTATCCCGGTTCATTTTTCTAAATTCCTGCACCCGGTTTTAAGTTTGTACAATAATTTTCTTTAAATTAGTTCAATACTAAATTTTTGTTGCCATGATAAAACTTTCCGAAATCAAAGCCGGTGATATCGTTAATGCCCGTTACGAAGATGTTATCAATACAGGATCAGTACTTGATGTGGACAGAGAAGAACGAAAAGTGCTGGTAGCGCATGGCGACCAGGAATTTTGGTACAGTAATGACGATCTCGATGCCATCCCCCTTACAATAGAAATGCTGGAGGCTCTCGGTTTTTCCCTCTCTTCCGATCCCGTATTGAATGCCGATGGAACCGCTTATGTTAAAGGTCCCTTTATTGTGCGTTACCTGAAAAAGGACAGTAGTAAAATTTTGCTCACATATAGGGATGAATTTCGGGAAGTAGAAAAAGATATATATGTCCACCAGTTTCAGAACCACTACCGGTCAATGACCAATATGCATATTGAGATGGTGTAACTTCGCCATTTTCTCCGGATTCTGGTGGTGAAAATTACCGGAAAGAGGGTTTTTTCTCTTTTTTTGTTATAATCAACATTATAATCGTATCTTTGCGCACCCAAAAACGGTATGGCGAAACAGACACTTATTAAACAGGATGGAATCATTTTAGAAGCCTTGTCCAATGCGATGTTCAAGGTACGATTGGAGAATGGTCATGAGATTCTGGCAACGATTTCAGGCAAAATGCGGATGCACTATATCCGGATTTTACCTGGCGATAAGGTAGGTGTGGAGATGAGCCCTTATGATTTGAGCAGGGGTAGAATTATTTTCAGATATAAATAATAATCATATTTAAAACTCAAGATAATGAGAGTAAGAGCATCCATTAAAAAGCGTAGCGCCGATTGCAAGATTGTGAGGAGAAAGGGGGTACTGTATGTCATTAATAAGAAAAATCCCCGCTTCAAGCAAAGACAAGGGTAATAATAATCTCAATTTGAAATTTAAAATTTAAAATCTTTATGGCTCGTATTGCCGGTGTTGATTTACCTAAAAACAAGAGAGGAGAAATAGGGTTAACCTATATATATGGTATTGGTAGCTCTACTTCAAGGTATATTTTGGAGAAGGCTGGAATCAACTACGATAAGAAGGTGCACGAATGGAATGATGAAGAATTAAATGCCATTCGTAATATTATTACCAATGAGTTTAAAGTAGAAGGACAGTTGCGTTCTGAAGTACAAATGAGCATTAAGCGTTTGCTGGATATTGCCTGTTACCGGGGTTTACGCCACCGTAAGGGCTTACCGCTTCGAGGACAACGCACCCGTACCAATTCGCGCACACGTAAGGGTAAACGTAAAACCGTTGCCGGCAAGAAGAAGGCAACTAAGAAGTAATCTATAGCATCATCGCCGGATCCGTTTGCTTCGCGGGGAGGGATGATGCGATACATATTTTAAAAACAAAGGACTACCTCCAATTATGGCTAAAGCACAAGCAGGCAGCGCAAAAGCCGCTGCTAAAAAAAGAGTGGTAAAAGTGGACGCATACGGCGATGCACACATTACTGCCAGTTTTAACAACATTATCGTTAGTTTAACCAACAAAACCGGTCAGGTAATCAGTTGGGGCAGCGCCGGTAAAATGGGATTTAAAGGATCTAAGAAAAATACACCCTATGCGGCGCAGATGGCAGCTTCGGATGCAGCAAGAGTGGCTGCTGAAGCTGGATTAAAAAGAGTGGATGTGTTTGTAAAAGGACCTGGCTCTGGTCGTGAAAGCGCCATCCGGGCTATTGCCAACAGCGGTATTGAAGTGAATATGATTAAAGACGTTACTCCGCTTCCTCATAACGGTTGCCGTCCTCCCAAAAAGAGAAGAGTATAACGAATTGCAAACTTCAGGTTTGAAATTTCAAGTCATACATTAGAAACAGGGTTGCGATTGATTTTTGATTTTTACTGATCGCATAACCCCAATTAAAAAATCAAAGTAAAACAACTATGGCACGTTACACAGGCCCAAAAACAAGAATTTCCCGAATTTTCGGTGAGCCCATTCTGGGAAATGGCAAGTACCTCACTAAAAACAGTTTTCCTCCCGGTCAGCATGGTAATTCTAAAAAGCGCAAAGCTCCGGGAGAATATGCACTTCAGTTAAAAGAAAAGCAAAAAGCCAAATATACCTACGGGTTGTTGGAGCGCCAGTTCCACAAAACCTTTGATGAAGCGTCTCGCTTAGGTGGGGTAACCGGCGAAAACCTGATTAAACTGCTTGAGGCAAGATTGGACAATGCCGTGTTCCGTATGGGCATTGCACCCTCACGACCTGCTGCAAGGCAGCTTGTTGCACATAAGCACGTAACGGTAAATGGTGAAGTGGTGAACATTCCTTCTTTCCGTTTGAAACCGGGAGACGTAATTAGCCTGAAAGAAAAAAGCAAAACCAATACCTCTGTAACGAGTCAGGTAAGGGGTAAGAATCCTAAGTTCAACTGGTTGGATTGGAATGAAGGAGAATTAACCGGAACATTTATTGCTTATCCTGAAAGAGAAAGCGTTCCGGAAAATATCAAGGAACAACTGATCGTGGAGTTGTATTCTAAGTAATGGTTCCGAACCTCTGTGAGGAAGTATTTATAGCGTAGACATCATTATTAAACAGATACCTGAAATCGGTTCAATGAATAAGGTATCAAAAATTAAAATTGAAATTTAAATATGGCCATTTTAAATTTCCAAAAGCCGGATAAGATTATTCTTCAAAAAGCAAACGAGTTTGAAGCATCTTTTGAATTCCGCCCGTTAGAGCCGGGTTACGGTGTTACCATTGGTAATGCACTCCGTCGGGTATTGTTGAATTCCCTGGAAGGTTATGCAATCATTGGTATTTTTATTGAAGGAGCTGAGCATGAATTTGCCACCCTCAAAGGTGTAACAGAAGATGTTACTGAAATTATCCTTAACCTAAAACAGGTTCGGTTCAAAAAGATTCTGGATACCGATATCGCTCAGGAAAAACTTTCAATTTCCATCAAAGGAAGGAGCGAGTTTACCGCTGCTAACATTGGTGAAGCCACAGCATCATTTCAGGTAATGAATCCTGAATTGCTAATCTGCACGCTGGATCCTTCTTCAAAACTCAATATTGAAATTACTATCGGAAAAGGGCGTGGCTACGTTCCTTCTGAAGATAATAAAGTAAAAGATGCTCCATTTGGATATATCCCAACGGACTCTATTTTTACTCCCATCAAGAATGTAAAATATGGAATCGAGAATTTCCGTGTGGAGCAAAGAACAGACTACGAAAAACTGTTGATGGATGTACAAACCGATGGAACCATACATCCTGAAGAAGCTGTAAAACAGGCATCACGTATTCTTATT
This sequence comes from Chitinophagaceae bacterium, assembly GCA_020854215.1. Classification (GTDB taxonomy): domain Bacteria; phylum Bacteroidota; class Bacteroidia; order Chitinophagales; family Chitinophagaceae; genus Agriterribacter. The sequence goes on from JADZFY010000389.1 coordinate 25,972, forward strand.
CAGCACCTGATGATTATCACTGACGAAAACATTACTTTCGACAGTAAGGAAGATAAGAAGGAAGATGTGGTTGATGAACAGGTACTGCAGCTGCGCAAGGTGCTTAAAACACCGTTAGAAGATCTCGATCTGAGCGTTCGCGCCTTTAACTGCCTGAAAGCTGCTAAAATCAACAGTTTGAGTGAACTGGTACAATACGAACAGGAAGACCTCATGAAGTTCCGCAACTTCGGTCAGAAGTCGCTGGCAGAAATTGAACAGGTACTGGGTGAAAGAAGCCTGCATTTCGGAATGGACCTTGCTAAATTAGGTTTGGATAAGGATGAGTTTTAACACCTAAGGAGTAAGGATAGAAACAATAGTAAAGTTTAGATCGTTTCATAAATTATCTGTTGCGAAAGCACAGAGCCAGCCGTAAATCCCTGACAACGGTACGGCGGGTATTTTTAACTAAATTTCAAATTTCAGATTTGAAATTTCAAATCAAATAGTCATGCGTCACGGAGACAAAATCAACAATCTCAGCAGAACAGCAGCACACAGGAAAGCGTTATTGAGTAATCTGGCCAATGCCTTAATCACTAACAAGCGCATTATCACAACGCTCGCAAAAGCCAAGGCACTTAGAACCTATATTGAGCCGCTGATTACTAAAACTAAAAAGAACGAAACAAAAGAGCAGATCATGCACAATCACCGTTTGGTGTATAGCCATCTGCAGAATAAAGAAGCCGTTAAGGAATTGTTTACCGTGGTAGCACCCAAGGTTGCGGGAAGACCGGGCGGTTATACCCGTATCATCAAATTAGGAAAACGTATTGGTGACAATGCAGAAACAGCATTGATTGAACTGGTGGACTTTAACGAAGTGTACGTAAAAGGCACAGACAAAGCAGCCGCAGGAGCTACCAAAAGAACACGCCGTGCCGGTAGCAGGAAGAAAGCGGAGACCAAAGAAGAAGCTGCACCAGTTGAAGTAAAATCAGATGCGGCAACTCCCGCAGCGGAAGAGGCAAAACCCGCTGACGAGCCAAAGGCAGAATAAGCGAATTGTATAATTGGATACAGAAGGCAGGCTATTACTAGTCCTGCCTTTTTTCGTAAGTTCGTAAAAAGCAAGAAATGAAGGAGCAGGTTGAATTTAAGCGTATATTGTTTTGGACGCTGTTGTTCTTATGCGGAACCATGAATGGTATTTATTCCCAAAAGGCCCAAAATGTTTTAATCATATACAGTGATGACCAGAGTTACAACACCATCAACGCCTGGGGAAATCAGGAAATAAAAACGCCCAACCTCGATCGGCTGGTTAATGAAGGACTCAGTTTTCGCCAAACACATGTAATGGGCGGGCACCAGGGAGCCGTTTGTATTCCAAGCCGGGTAATGATGCTTACCGGTCGTTATGTTAACCGGTTGCCACAGGATGGATCATTTATTCCAGATAGCCTTGTCAGTCTTCCGGAAGTGTTACGGAAAAGAGGATACACCACCTTTCATGCGGGCAAATGGCACAGTGACAAACTATCGCATGACAGATTCTTTAGTGCCGGTGATAACATTTTTTTTGGTGGGATGCATTTTGAAAAAGACGGTGGACAATTTCATCCGCATGTGTATCATTATAACGGAAGCGGAGTTTATCCGAAAGACGGTGGTTGGAAGAGCGATACGTTCAGCACCCGGTTATATACGGATGCTGCCATTCGTTTTTTAGAAAGCAGCCAGGCAAAAGAGAAACCATTTTTTTGTTATTTGGCTTTGACCTCTCCTCACGATCCCAGAACACCTCCTCCGGCATTTGCCAATTTTTACGATCCCGAAAAGATTTCTTTACCGCCTAATTTTTTGCCTGAACATCCTTTTGACAATGGCGATTTGCGTGTACGGGATGAAATGCTGATTCCCCACCCGCGCACCCCAGGCGCCGTGAAAGAACAGATTGCGCTTTACTACGCAATGGTAAGTGAATTAGATGCCCAGGTGGGACGTGTTTTGGATGTGCTGGAAAAAAACGGAATGCGCGAAAACACCCTGATCGTTTTTGCCGGCGACAATGGATTGGCAGTTGGTCAACACGGTTTATTAGGAAAGCAAAGTCTTTATGAACACAGTATTCGGGTTCCTATGATTTTTGCAGGTCCTTCAATACCTGTGAACAAACAAACCAATGCCTTTGTTTACCTGAGTGATATTACTCCCACTATTTTAGACTGGCTTAATATACGTGCACCGTCAACGGTGGAGGCTAAAAGCCTGCTGCCTGTGATTAATGACCAGAAAGCTACAGTGCGCCGTGATATCTATAACGTGTATGGACATTGGAGTAGGAGCATTAAGTCTGCCGATGGTTATAAGTTAATCGTATATAACGTGAACGGCGTTCCTACCACCCAGCTTTTTAATTTAAATAAAGACCCCTGGGAAACGAAAAATCTTGCCGGTGATCCCGCCCAACGTACGCGTATCACCCGGTTAAAGCATTTGCTTAAGCAGGAAATGCAAGCCACCCACGACGACCTGGATATTGATCTTCCCAATTGGGGACGTAAACCGGCTCAAAAAGCATCAGGCAGCTAATTGGCTGAAAGCGGGTACAGGCAATGTTTTTATGCAACTGAATGATACGGGTGTTAGTTTTTGGGGAATAAAACTTCGTGCAAAACGGCGTGAATTGCTTTTCTTTGCAAAATTTATCTTTTATAATGTCTGAATCGAAACAACAACAAGCCATCCTAATGCTGGAAGACGGAAACGTGTTTTATGGTAAAGCATTTGGAAAAATTGGAACCACTACCGGTGAAATATGTTTTAATACCGGAATGACGGGCTACCAGGAAGTATTTACCGACCCCAGCTACTACGGTCAGGTAGTGATTATGAATGCAGCCCATATTGGAAATTACGGAGTCAAATCTGCAGACGTTGAGAGTAATTCGGTTAAGATAAAAGGGCTGATCGGACGGAATTTAGAAGAAAAATACAGTCGTTACCAGGCAGATGATTCTCTTCAGCAGTACCTGTCGGAACAGGGAATCGTTTCCATTTACGGAGTGGATACACGGGCACTGGTGGCGCATATACGCAACTGTGGTGCGATGAATTGTATTATCTCATCAGAAATTTCAGATTTACGTGAACTTAAAGATCAGCTCTCTAAAACACCTTCTATGAGCGGATTGGAACTGGCTTCCGTGGTTTCTACCAAAGAAGTGTATGAATTGGGCAATCCCCATTCGCGTTACAGAATAGCAGTGTATGATTTTGGGGTGAAAAAAAATATCCTCAATTGCTTAACAGAACGTGGCGCGTACGTGAGAGTTTACCCTGCTAAAACGCCGTTGCAGGAAATCAATGATTTTAATCCGCATGGTTATTTTGTTTCCAACGGACCGGGCGACCCGGCGCCAATGGATTATGCCGTAAAGACGATGAAGGAAATTCTTCAAAAAGACAAGCCTCTTTTTGGTATCTGTCTCGGTCATCAATTACTGGCAATGGCTAATGGCATTCCTACTTTTAAGATGCATCATGGTCATCGCGGACTGAATCATCCGGTTAAAAATATTATAACCGGAAGGAGTGAAATTACCACCCAAAACCACGGGTTTGGAATTGATCCCGAAGCGGTGAAGAAATCCGACACGGTGGAAATCACACACGTAAATCTGAATGATGACTCGATTGAAGGAATCCGCATGAAACACAAACCTGCATTTTCTGTTCAATATCATCCCGAATCAACACCCGGTCCATTCGACAGCCGTTACTTATTTGATGAGTTTATGGGCATGATGAAAGGATGAGCTGCATACTATTGAGGTTTGAGCCGGATAGGATTGGGTTTACGATTACCGGTATTGCATATTTTTATTAGCGAAAGGATATATATGAAGATCGCGATTATTAATGGACCAAATATCAACCTCCTCGGTAAACGGGAAACGGGTATCTATGGCAACCGGTCCTTTGAGGACTATTTTCGAGAACTTCAGGAAAAATACCCGGCAGTAAACCTTTATTATTTTCAAAGTAATATTGAGGGTGACCTTGTGAATGAATTGCAGCGGGTAGGTTACGATTATGATGGTATTATTTTAAATCCGGCCGCCTACACGCATACGTCTGTTGCTATTGGCGATGCCGTTGCTGCCATTACAACGCCTGTTGTGGAAGTGCATATTTCCAATGTTCATGCCAGGGAAGATTTTAGAAAGTTCTCCCATGTATCTGCCAAATCTGCCGGCAGTATTTTTGGACTCGGTTTAAAAGGGTATGAACTCGCGTTACAATTTTTAATGGAGCGTAACAACCATCAGTCTTTGTAAATCTTTACTGTTATTTTCCCATCTTTCACATAACCACGATACATGCCCTCTGTATTAAACGGCATTGCAATATTTCCGTTGTGATCAACGGCAATCAGTCCGCCATCGCCTCCCAGAGCGGGTAGTCGTTCCATTATCATTTCCTGTGCGGCATTTTTCAATTTCATTTTTCCAAACTCCATCATATCACTGATGGTTTTAGACATCACCAGCCGGATAAAAAATTCACCCCAAC